>CAZLTY010000024.1:0-604 GCA_964562575.1 uncultured Pirellulales bacterium | reverse complement strand
GGTAGTGGCTTCTCCAGGGTCACTCTTGAACACTCCTTCGAGCGAAGTGTAGCCCAGAGTCCCTTCGAAGGTTATTACCATTTCACCGCTGTCTCTCTGGAAAACTCTTTCGAAGGTCACCTTGCGGTCCTCGTATTTTACGTCCGAGAGCTTGCCCTCGCCCCTCTGGCTTTTCCACATACCGCTGAGGTTGCCTTCCTTGTCGGCGGTAATTGTGAGAGTTCCGGGATACTCGTTCTCGCCGACCTGGGTCTTCATCTCCCAGCTTCCCACTAGCCGAGAGGGCCTTGCAGCCCGCTTGCCCTTGATTTCTGTCTCGCGATCGTCGCCTATCAAGAGCCCCGAAAGTTCGCCCCGCTCGATCGCGCCTGTAAACTTCGACGTTCTCTCCTGGCCCCCATAGTTGGTGACTTGTGTGAAGCTGAGCTTATTGTCCTCGAACTTCACATCCTTGAGTTCATTCATTCCCCAGAAACTGATCCAGTGGCCCGTGTAACCCTCCTCGTTTCTGGAAAACGCCAGGATCGATTCGATCTCGTTGTCTCCGAACCTCATTTTGATCCGCCAGTCTCCGTACAGTCCGCCTCAGCCTCTACCGGACCGG
>CAZLTY010000023.1:0-28192 GCA_964562575.1 uncultured Pirellulales bacterium | reverse complement strand
GCTGGAGCTTGCGGATGGCCTTGGCCTCGACCTGCCGGACGCGCTCGCGGGTGACTTTGAAGATTCGGCCCACTTCCTCCAGCGTGTAGGTATAGCCGTCACCGATTCCGTATCGCAACCTGATAATTTCGCGCTCGCGATATGAAAGCGTCTTGAGAACCACCTCGATCCTGTCTCGCAGCATTTCCTGGGTGGCCGATGCTACGGGCGAATCGATATCGTTGTCTTCGATGAAATCGCCGAAGTAGCTGTCCTCGCTCTCGCCGATCGGCCTGTCGAGACTGATGGGATGCTTGGAGATCTTGAGCACTCTGCGGGTCTCGGCGACGGTCATCTCGGCTTCCTCGGCTATCTCCTCGATGGTCGCCTCTCTGCCCAGTTTCTGGTGCAGCACCTTGCTGGCGGTTCGCAGCCGGCTCATCGTTTCTATCATATGAACCGGGATGCGGATCGTCCTGGCGTGGTCGGCTATCGCCCGCGTGATCGCCTGGCGGATCCACCACGTGGCGTACGTGCTGAATTTGTAGCCCCGGCGATATTCGTACTTGTCGACTGCTCTCATCAGACCTGTGTTGCCCTCCTGAATGAGGTCCAGAAAGCTCAGGCCGCGGTTGCGATATTTCTTGGCGATCGAAACGACAAGCCTGAGGTTGGCGCTCGAGAGCAGCCGCTTTGTCTTCTGGTATTGGGCGAAGACGTTGTCCAGTGCCTTGAGTCTCTTGGTGAGCTGTTGAGGTGTCTCCATCGCCAGGTCCTGAAGACCGGCCAGCTCCTGCTTCATTGCATCGATGTCCTCGGCGGTTATGTCTCCGTCGGGTCCGGCCTCGATTGCCTGCTCCAATTGATGCATCTTATTGCAGATGCCGTGGAGCTTGCTTTTCATTGGCTGAATCCTGCTGGTTCGCAGGCTAAGCTCTTCGAGAAGCGTGGCGATCTTTCGCTTGCCCCGGCGTATCTGCGTCAATGCGGCCTCAGTTTCACTCTCGCTCAGGCCTGCAAGGATCTTCTTGAACATAGCCTGGCCAACCGTAAGCAGTCTATCGGCGGTCTGGATGTTTTCGGGCAGCCGTTTCTTTATGACGCTCTTGGTCTGATACAGCGCCGTGCCAGCCTTGATCGTCCTGTCGAACGACATCGAGCCGTCGTGCACCTGCTGAAACAATTCCAGACAGTTTCTGGCGCAGTAATCGCTCTGGAACATCTTCCTTCTGAAGGCCATACGGGCTATTTCAATTTTTCGCGCAAGAGCAATTTCCGACGTTCTTGTCAGCAGCGGTATCTGACCCATCTGGGTCAGGTACATGCGAATTGGGTCGTCGATTCGCCGGGAGACATCTTCGCCAACCAGTTGCTTTTCGAGCAGCGCGTCCTCTCCACCGGCCTTCCCGTCTTTTTCCTGTCCTTCGCCATCGGGCTGTTCGTCGGACGCTTCAAACTCATCCTCTTGCGCCTTCGCAATCTTCCGGGCCTTCACATCGGCCTCGTCGAGAAGGGTAATCCCCATCTCATCCAGCGTTGCCAACAGGTTGTCCAGACGACTAACACTTACGGCCTCGTCGGGCAAATCATCGTTCATTTCTTCGTAAGTGAGGAATCCTTTCTTCTTGCCCTTGGCAATGAGCAACCCTATCTGTTCTTCAGGATCGGTGATCACAGCGGTTGTTGAGGATTCGACGTCGGCAATGACCTGCTCGGGAACTTCTACTTTCTCTACTTTCGGCGCTTTCGGCGCTTTTGGCGCTTTCGTTCGTTTTTTTGCCACAATTTATGCCCTTGTATGTTCTATACCATTCCTACGTTACGGACATTTGTCTTGTCCGTATTGTCATACAGCCTGCGGAGATACTCACTCTGATCGTCCGCCGTTACAATCCCGCTCTTGTGCTTCTGCACCTGATGCCGCTCGATCGCATCCAACGCCCCGGTCAATCGCGATTCGAAATTGCCTTTCTCCTGCCCGGCATGTGCCAATTCCATCAAGCACTTGCCAAGCTCCACCGATTCGGTCCTGGCCAGCACCTGCCTGAGCGGAGTTTCACTGTCGAACCTCAACATCTCGAACAGAATCACTGCTATCTGCCTCAATATCGGCACATCAAAGACCTCGGCTGTAATCTCTTGCCTGACTTTTTCGTACAGGCCCGGCTCATTGAGCAGCACTTCCAGAACCTCCCGCTGCGCCGCCGCGAAAACGCCTGAGCCGTAATCCATGCTCGCGACCTCCTGCCCACCCTGTTGATAGCTGGCGGACCTCTGAGCCCGACTGATTCTGTTGTTGAGTTCGGCGTTTATCTGCGCGCTGTCGAGACCGATAATCCTTGAGATCTGATTCACTCGTAACCCACAATCCAAAGGCGGGATATTCCCGGACTGTAGACCCGTTGCGATCGTTTGCAGGTACTCTTCGACGGCCGCCTTCCTGCCGGCGAGCGTATCGTCGCCGCTGAACTTATCTTTGAGCCTTTCCCACTTGAACTGAAAGACGTCGATCGCCTCGTCTATGACCCGCTCGAATCCTTCTTTGCCGGCCGCGAGAATGAAATCACACGGATCCTTGCCTTCCGGCACCGAGGCGATCTTGATGTCTATTCGCTGCGCCAGGCACACATCCAGCGCCCTGTTGGCCGCTTCGACGCCCGCGACGTCGCTATCGAAGATCAGAACCACCTTTTTGGCGTACCGCCGGAGGATGCGCGCGTGCCCGGCGGTGAAACTGGTCCCCAACGTCGCGACGACGTTTGTGCATCCGAACTGATGGGCCATTACGACGTCGGTGTAGCCTTCGGCGACGACCGCGGTCCCTGTCGAGACGATTTCATGGCGGGCCTGTTCGAGCCCGTAAACCGAGTTACTTTTGTCAAAGAGAACCGTCGTCGGCGAATTCATGTACTTGGCGACGTTCCCATCCAACGTCCGGCCGCCAAAAGCTATCACTCTGCCAGTCACGTCGGTAATAGTGAACATCAAGCGGTTCACAAACTTGTCCCGATTCTGCCCGACGACGAGGCCCGCCTGCTCCAGCAGCTTCATCGGCGCCTTCATGGCCATCGCCGCCCGCGCAAGATCGTCCGGCGAACCGGCCGCCAGGCCAATCTGCCATTTGTCCACGCTCTCGGCGTTTATCTGCCGCTCGGAGAGATAATCACGGGCGTACTTGCCCCTGTCGAGGTCTTCGAGATTCGTCCTAAAGTGCTTGGCCGCCCAGGCATTGGCCTTTGCCAGCCTGTTCGGATCGACATCTTCCGCCGGCTCGCCTTGCGATTCGGGTCCTTCTACTTCGTGCCTTCTTACCCTTGTCGTTTGCCTTCTCTCGAGCTTTATCCCCGCCCGCTCGGCTAATCTCTCTATCGCCTGCGGAAATGTGAGATTCTCCCGCATCTGCACGAATTGAATAACGTTCCCGCCGGCCCCGCAGGCGAAGCACTTGAATATCTGCTTGACGTTATTGACGTTCATACTCGGGCGATGGTCCGCGTGAAAAGGGCACAAACCCACCATTTCACGTCCCTTTTGCTTCAGACTCACATGCTCGCCAATGACCTCAACGATATCGTTGGCCTGCTGAACCTGCAAGACAACCGTATTATCAAACATCCCTGCCATATAACTCAAGTTCCGTCCGATGAAAATGCAAAGATCAAAGATCAACAATCAAAGTTGCGGAATCCGCCCGCGGCGGACGACTTCCTTAATTCCACATTCTGTTTCTTGCACTTTGATTCCTTATAGCTCTAAGACTTACGAGCACCCCAGCCGGTGACCAATTATTGTCTACCGCCCTGCCACCTATATATAGTGCAATTTCCCAAAAAGTCAAATCTCATCCCTATAAACCTATTTGTAGCACTGTTAAGGGCCATCTCTGTGCATTTAGACATTTGGTTAGATGAGACTACTAGGTAGTGGGTCAGTTTGAACTAACCTGCCTGTCTTTCCTTTTTTTCCAATAATCTAACAATATCTTCCAATTCCCATAGATGGTCGCTAATTCCCGCTGCCATTGCTGGCGCTACTCTCAATGTTTGATGAATCCGGCAGAAGTTGTAGTACATGAAATGCAGAGCTACAGCATTAGCCAACCTGTCCACTTTCTTGCTGAATCCATTTGTCAGCCTCGTAAACCGTCTCATCTGCATTCTCATAGTCAAATTCTGGCGTTCGACAAACGACGTCGATATGTGGTCTTCGTCCGGCCTACCGATCATTTTTCTTGGAATAGCACACAATAGCGTACTCGGGCTGTATCGTGTCTCTGTCTGTTCGCTGCCGTACATCTTCACCAACTGAGCATAATCCACTCTGCCATGAAACGCCTCGTAAGCAGCGTCATAATATGGCCTGTAAGCATCCGACGTTAGCTGTATTCTATGCCTTATCCGCCATGCCAGATCGGACATGAATCGTCTCGCAGAGAGCTTGCTGCGGTCACCAACAAGCCAGACAGGGACAAGTTTCGTATCTGGGTCTAACGCTACCCAAGTCCAAACGTCACCGTATCCAAATTCCCCTTTATGCTCTTCGGGAACGTTCTTCTTCTTGGCATAGCAAAAGGACCAAATCTCATCTACCTGCATCCGCTTGCACGGCAGATTGACCATGACTTGATTCTGGTAGCGTTCGCAGACTTGGCCTATGTCCCGCAACAACTTGGATATAGTATTCTTGGATGCACCCGTCATACGGACAGTAGAACGGATGGAGTTACCCTCTACAAGGGACGCTAAGATATGGGTTCGTTCTTGTATGGTCAGCTTATTCATACTGACCATTATGCTTGACCGCTCAAGTAAAGTCAACAACTTTTTCCAAAGTTTTTGAGAGTTTTTATTTCCTTGGTTGAGACCTCGAAAAAGGAGATTCCAAAGTATAATTCGGGCCAACCTTTACTCCCGCTTTCTTTACTTCGCCAATCATTTCAAGGTTTCGCTGCAACTTCGCGGCATCAATGCTAGGATTGTCTTCAATGATCTTATCGAGGTCTATATAGAGTTCTTTCTTCATTTTTACGTACCTCCATACGAAAAGTGTGTGTATCTGCCTTTTGTGTGGATTACGCCTTTATAACGCAGTTTTTGCCTATGGTCTGACAATATCCCCCAATAATGTCTTATCAACTCACTAAGTTCTTTGTCTTTACCATAATCCTCAATTGTCAATTCCATCATTCTTCGTAACACGGCCATTGATATGCCGTGCCCATGAGAATGCCAAATTTGTGGGTCATTTAGCTTGTCAGCAATTTCCCTGGCTCGCTTGCGCTTCATTGCATATGTTACAGGGGTCTTTTTTGTCTTCGTTTCTTTCCAATTCCTAAATTTGTACTTTGCCAACCATTCTTCAAGCAATTGTACAGACAATTCTCTGGCTTGTTCATACTGAAACAATTCTGCTGGATCGAACTTTGTCACTAAGTATGTTGTCTCTGCTGTATTCAAACCGCCTTTGTTGGCTTTCTCCATCAACTCATCAAATTTCTTCAGGTAACCAAGCGCAGGAATAAAACCTACCCCTTCTTTTCTAATCTGCGGGTCTATCGGCCCTAAAATCGAATAGTAATCCATATGAATGTCATCGCCAGACATTACCAACACAGTACCCGCAGACATAGCCGCATCCGGTACAAAAAAATCTACTCGCTTGTAATGCTTTCTCAGGATGTTTGCTATTCGCTGAGCAACATCAATATACCCGCCTTCAGTTTCAAGGAAGAAAGCTAAATTCTTTCGCTTGGGCCTTTGCTTTTTTCTCCATTCAAGAGCATCCCTTACAAATAAATCAGCCTTGTAATAGAGATTACCAGAATATGCTAAGACATCTGCTTGCAGCTTTTCCTCTAAACTGTCAACTGTTGTATTCAACTGGCTCTCAACAATTGCGTCGGAATCGCTTCCCTTAGGAACTAGCATAGCTCCCCTCCCTTGCTGTTATTGGTTGTCTTCTTTTGCCCATCTTTTGTCAGCAGCTAACTTGGCTATTTCACTACGCCTTTCCGCTGACAATCTTTTTGCTCTGGCCTTGCCTCCCTTTAGACCACCGAGCCGTCCGAGCATAACCGCAGCCGGGTTCTTACCTTCTTCAATCGCTTTAGCCTGTATTTCTTCCGCAGTCACTTCGTCTACGATAGACTTAGCGATCTGGTTCAAATCTGAGGGTTTCTTCCTTGAGCGATCAGGCATATCTCTATTCTACATCGGCAAAATATCCTGTCAACATGATTTTATATGATTTTCCTATAAAGTCTACATAATTTCCTTGACCGGTCAAGGACGAAACCCAGCAGATTATGAGTAATTCGCTCTTAGCGACCATCTTTACTTGTAAAAGAGCTATGTTCAAGCAGAAAAATCTGCTATTTTTCAGAAAATCGGCTCAAACTGACCCACTACCGACTACTAAATGATCATTATCAGAAACCTTGAGTTTGTCCTATGGGCTTGATACTATGTTTTGGATAAGCCTCAGCGGCGTAGCTGAGCACCGGCGCGCCGGGGCATGGGAAGTTTTCACTGAGCTGCTTGAACAAGGAGCCTGACAATGCGACAAGATGAGTCGAATCTTCGCACAACGGCGATCTCTCTCGCCCTACTGATTACTATTTCGAACTGTGCAATCGCCCGCAACAAGTCTAATGTGACAGCGAAGGCGAATACGCTCACAAAAAAGCAAATCAGCAACGGCTGGAAACTACTCTTTGACGGCAAAACGCTGAACGGATGGAAGGGTGCGACCAACGATAAGGTCCCTAGTACCTGCTGGAAGGTCGCTGAAGGCCAAATCATTTCCACCGAACGGGATAAGCACCCCACCAAGCTCCGCGGGAGCATCGTCACGAAAAACCAGTACAGCAGCTTCGATTTCAGGCTCGATTATAAGCTCGATCCCAATTTCAAAGGCGGGCATGTCAATAGCGGCGTAAAATATTTCGCGTACCCCAAGACGGAGCTTGGCCTGGAATACCAAATCTACGACGCCGATGCCAAAGTCAGGGGCACCGGCAACCTGGCGGACCTTTACGACATTTTGGCTGCGAAGGAAAGACCCGCCAAGCCCAGAGGTCGATGGAACCGCGTGCGAATCGTAGCTCGCGGCAACCACGTCGAGCACTGGATTAGCGGCAAGAAAGTCTTGGAGTTCGAGCGGGGCAGCAAGAAGTTCCGTGCCGCCGTCGCCGAGAGCAAATTCAAGAATCGCGATAAGTTCGGCGAAGCCAAACAAGGCTACATTCTTCTCCAGGACCACGGCGGCGGGATCGCCTTTCGGAACATAAGAATCAAAGTGCTCGACGATTGAATCGTATCAGAAGTTGTCTCTGATGATATCGGTTGCGCGCCGGCACAATTCACGGCCATAGTCTGTCCAGGTGCCTTCGCCCCAGTACCTGAAACAGCTCGTCTGCGCATTCATCAGGTGGAACAGCGCCTCGCGATATCGCTTCTCTGACGTCGGAACGTCCTGGCAGAGCACCTTCTCGGCGAACATCGCGCTCGCAGTCTGCATCGGGCCCAGCACGTGCTCATACCCTCGCACCCAGGAGCGGTCGTTCGTCCAGCTACCGCCTTCGACGCTGAATCGGTCGTCTTCTTTCTCCAGATCCTCGATAAGTTTTCCCATCGCTTCCGGGCCGGCCCCGTCTGTGAATCTCTCCCATATCCGGCCCTGCATAATCGGCTGGATAGCGTCAAAGGCCTCCTCGGTGAGGCCGATACTGTCGAGATACTCCAGGTACTCGGTCACGTTCACTGCCGGGCACCGGCTATGCGAAGCCTCGGCCATGACTTCCAAATATTTCGACGGGAACTCATTCATCATAACGCCGCCGTTTTCGCCGTCGGCGATTTGCGTCACCACCGGCGGCACTTCTGCGCCTCGGAGCTCTCTGCGCCCGAGAGTCAGCGCCTCGTAGTAAGGCTGCATCTGGCCGATCAGCTTGGTGTCACTGCCTTGCGTTTTGATGATCGCCGTGATGCTGGCCGTTTGGCCCCGTGAATTCTTGGCCACCAGCCGATGAGGCACGTGAGGATCGTGCACGCCGGCGCCCTCAATTCGCTCGACGGTATGTTCCTGCACGAGGACCCAGCGGTAGCCACACTCGTTCAGCGTCTTGACGAACTCGTAGCATACGTCCGGATGGTTGGGCAAGGCCATCTCGCTCGGCGAGAATCCCCTCACCCGACTAAGCGTCTCGAACCCGAACAGCATCGCGAAAAAGTGCTGCCACGCCCGAACGTGCAAGCGGTAATCCTGAACCGGCGTCGACGGAGCCATCGGGTGGCCCCAGGGTGTGCCGAGCCATTCGATGCACCGCCCGGTCGCCGGGTCGTTCGTCGCAGCTCGAAGCGTATCGATTATGTCGCCTCGCCCCATCTGGCACAAGCCGTGAAGCAAACAGCCCGAATAGTCGAGCATCACGCGAGGTTGTTTGCCCTCGGCGACAAGCTCGGCGACGAACTCGCCCATCCGCTCGTAGCACCGGGCAAATACCGTCGCATTGTGATTGTCCCCCGTCTCGGGATCGGCCATCATGTGTTGAAGATTGCCTATGATCTGACGGCCATGTAACGTGGGACCTGCCCCTTCGACAAGCTCAGGGCGGGCTCTGAGCGCAGCCGAATGGGTTGTCCCACCATCATGGATCGGTGGGCCAAAGCCCACCCTGCGCCTGCCCCCAGCCGGGATCAAAGGCTGGTGCATGTGAAGCGCGATCGCAAAGCTGCTGTCGATATTCTCGAAGCCGATCGTGCTCTGGTCAAGATAGAAGGGGCCCTCTCGACTCATAGCCTCGGCCACAAGATCCTCCGAACCGCAAATGTTCGGCAAACCGTCAATGTACGCCGGTATTGTCAATTTCGAATTCTTCATCTTCAATCATCGACAATCCCGCTTCCGGGCTTGACTCCATTATGCTATGATTGCAGTAATAGACAATAAAACACATAGGATGGGCTTTGCCCGCCAGATGAGTTGCTGGGGTCTTGAAATGAAACAACGAATCACTATATGGGTGTTCGTCGGGTGTATGCTTACTATCGCGGCAAATGCAGAAGCTCAATCCGCAAAATCAGTGCTGGAAACTGCCGGCTTTCAGGGGGGCGTCATAGTTCACCTGGGATGCCAAGACGGACGATTAACGGCATCGCTGCGACTAAATAACGGCTGCTGCGTTCACGGATTGGATGCCGATCCGAAGAATGTCGCCAGGGCGCGCCAACATGTTCAGTCAAAGGGCTTCTATGGGAGCGTCTCGATCGACACGTTTGACGGTCGAAACCTGCCCTATGTGGACAATATGGTCAACCTATTTGTCGCCGACAGCCTTGGCGAGGTATCACAAGCCGAGGTAATGCGGGTCCTGGTGCCGGGCGGAGTCGCGCTGATAAACGGCAGAAAACGTCTCAAGTCTCGGCCCGACAGCATCGACGAATGGACGCACTATCTGCACGATGCAGACAACAACGCCGTTGCCAAAGACACGGTTGTCGGGCCGCCGCGCCGTCTCCAGTGGCAGGGCGGTCCGAAATGGACCCGACATCACGACCACATGTCGAGTTTCAGCGCCATGGTATCGACCGGCGGGCGCCTGTTCTATATAATGGACGAAGGCTCCACCGCTTCGATCTATATGCCGTCGCATTGGGCGCTGATCGCCAGGGACGCTTTCAACGGCAAAGTGTTGTGGAAGAGGAAGATCGATACGTGGTACACCCGTTTCAAGGGTTTGAAGGATGGACCCGCCGACGCACCTCGCCGACTGGTCGCGGCGAACGCTCTGGTCTATACGACCCTGAGTCTCGAAGGGCCCGTGACATCTCTCGACGCGACGACAGGCCAGACGGTTCGAACATATCAGGACACCGCCGGCACAGAAGAGATACTTCTTTCACAAGGGGAGTTGTTTGTCCTGATCGGTCCGGGCTCTATCGGCGATGGCGGACGCAAGGAAAGGCCGGTCGAGACGCGAACGATCATGGCGCTCGACGCCAGTGCCGGCAACAAACTCTGGCAGGCATCCGATGTGGTTGCCGCCGGCACAATGGCGGTCGACAACGAACATGTGTACTACTTCAACTTTGATTCGAAGAAAGCAACGTCTCTGGAGCGCACGACCGGCGAGAAGGCATGGACCTCCGAGCCGCTGCCGTCGCCTGAGAAGCAGACGTCATTCTTCAGCTCCAGGCTGGTAGTCTCCGACGGCGTGGTGCTCTTTGCCGGAGGGGAGTTCTCCGGCATGACCAAGTCCGGCGGCGGCGAGGCCCGAGCCGATACCCTCACTGCACTGTCGGCACAAACGGGAAAGACACTGTGGACAGGCAAGCATCTTCCTTCAGGCTACAGCTCGCCGGAGAACCTGTTCGTGATAGACGGCATCGTATGGTGTGACAGCAGTTCAAATGGAAAACTCGACGGCACCGTCGTGGGGATGGATCTCAAGACCGGCCATCTCAAGCATCGCTTCGCCGCAGATAAGACGAACTACTGGTTCCATCATCGCTGCTACCCCGGTCGGGCCACTACCAACTACATCATGACTTCCCGTACCGGCATCGAGTTTGTAGATCTCGACCGGCAGCGTTGGGATCTCAATCATTGGGTGCGCGGCGCGTGCCTTTACGGGATTCTCCCGTGCAACGGTCTTCTGTACACGCCGCCGGCCCCCTGCATCTGCTATGCAGAGTCCATGCTGCACAGTTTCAATGCCTTTGCGCCCGCTTCGCCGGGCGGCGCCTGGAAGGCGGATTCTCGAGAAACAAGACTGAAGAAAGGCCCAGCCTACAGCCAAATCGAAGATCGCAATTCGCAAATCGAAAATCCCGATGACTGGCCGACGTATCGGCATGATGCGGCCCGAAGCGGGGCAACAAAAACGACCGTTCCGGCTCAATTGGAACAGGCGTGGCAGACGCCCATCGCAGGCAACCCCCGCTTTCGCGGGGGTGACGTCATTCCTGCGAAAGCAGGAATCAGCAGCGTTACGGTCGCTGCCGGCATGGTCTTTGTCGCCGCCGTCGATAGGCACACAGTCCATGCCCTGGCTGCCGACAGTGGTACGCCGCTCTGGAACTATACCACGGGCGGACGAGTTGATTCTCCACCGACTTATTTTGAAGGCCGCATTCTGTTCGGCTCGGCGGATGGTTATGTCTATTGTCTGGCCGCCGACGACGGCGCCCTTATTTGGCGTTTCTTAGCTGCGCCGACGGATCGCCGGATAATGGTCTACGAGCAGATCGAATCGCTCTGGCCTGTCAGCGGCAGTGTTCTCGTCCGCGACGGGATTGCACATTTTGTAGCGGGCCGGTCCATATTTGTGGACGGCGGTATGCGTCTGTACCGCCTCGATGCCCGCAGCGGCGAGATGATTTCGGACACTGCGCTCGATGACCGTGACCCTCAGACAGGCGGCGACGTGCAGGAACTTGTGAAGTGGCTGAACATGCCCGTGGGTCGTCCCGACATACTGAGCTGCGACGGCAAGCACATTTATATGCGATCCCAGGCCTTCGATCTGCAGGGCAAGCGTCTGAGGACCGGACCCGAAATCGAGGGGCCTCAAGAGGGAACGCGCCAGGGCGGCGAGGCCACGCATTTGTTCTGTCCGACCGGCTTCCTCGATGACACCTGGTTCCATCGGACGTATTGGCTCTACGGCAAGACCTGGGGTAGTGGGTGGAACGGTTACTACATCGCAGGCAAACACGCACCGGCCGGCAAGATAATGAGCGTTGGCGATGACAGGGTATACGTATTCGGTCGCCGGCCGCAGTACTACAGATGGACCAGGCCCCTGGAATACCGACTCTTCGCCGCGGACAAGCAATGGAAGGTATCTGCAACCAGGCCCGCTCCAAAGCCCCAATCGCGGGCCAAGAGCAAGAGAAGGAGGAATGAAGGGCCCGTCCCCATCGGCAATGCAGAGAACTACATGTGGTCCGGAGAAGTTCCGATTCTCGTTCGGGCGATGACACTGGCGGGCAAGACGCTGCTTATCGCCGGTGCGGAAGATGTTCTGCAAGAGGAAGGAACAGACAAAGGCAAAGAGGATCAGATTCTAAAACAGGAGGCCGCCTTACTGGGAAAAGACGGTGCAGTCCTCTGGGCCGTCTCGGCAGAAAATGGCGCAAAACTGCATGAGTACAAGCTCGCTTCTCCCCCTGTCTTCGACGGG
Organism: uncultured Pirellulales bacterium; assembly: GCA_964562575.1. Lineage (GTDB taxonomy): Bacteria > Planctomycetota > Phycisphaerae > Sedimentisphaerales > Anaerobacaceae > SG8-4. Next base: position 16,029 of record CAZLTY010000023.1, on the reverse strand, counting down.
ATGGCTGCGGCCAACGGAAAACTGTACATTGCCACCCGGGACGGTCGCGTGTCGTGCTTCAAATAAGGCTTGACGTTTGCGCCCAGGAAAAATGCGATGACGACTCCGCGAGGAATGTCCCCAGCGCACGTGCTCGGCTGGGCTTCGAGAGTCCTTCTACTTGTCGGCTTCGGACGGCATAATTCGCGTCACTTCAAACAGATCGCTCTCTGCCATATCGCCGCACTCTCGTGAAAGTTTCTCCAACTCCTCCGGCCTTGGGGTGTCTATGTGCCTGAGATATGTTTGCACGGGCTTAAAGATCAACACAGGTCCCGTACCATCCTTGCGGTTTATGCACACATGGATGAAGTTCAACGAAAAAACCTCAGCTAAGCGGAGATCGAGCCGGCCGATGCTATTGCCTGTGCCGATTACCAGGCCGTCGGCCATACAGGAATACGGGGTCTTGACAGGAACGTAGCAGATGATGTCGAGTTCGTGCCGGCCCCATTTCGTATCGAATTCGCGCAGGGCGGCCTGGCCGATGCGCCATCCCAGAACATTCCAGGGACCGACGTGTCCGTGCATGTGTTCGATTTGGCCCCACCAATCTTCAGGCGCCTGGCCCATATTCCACACGTCTTCACTCATTTCAAAGTCTCCTATCATCTTTTCTTGGTAAATGCCAGAAAAACTCTTTTGAGAGTATCTGTGAGTCAGTCACGCTTGCGCCTCAAGAGCCTGTAGCTCGCCGAAGCAGCAAAGATAGCCGCACTGACAATTACAATGCACGCGCCGGTCGGCAGATCAAGATAGTACGAAACCAAAAAACCAGCTAACGCACTTGTCATCCCAAAAATCGTAGCCGCAAAGACAACCGACCTGTGCCCTTTGCATATTTGATACGCCGCTGCCGCCGGGCATGTGATCAGACTGAATATCATCAACCCACCAACAAGTGGAAGGTTAACCGCCAGTATCAGCCCGCACAGAGCAAGAAAAAGACAGTAAACAAAGCTCTCATGCACACCCGTCGCCGAGGCAATGGTTCGACTGAACAGCAGCACTTTCAGTTCTTTATTGAATAAAGTGACAAAGACTACAAGAGCCAATCCCAAAATCGTAATAGTCACTACACTGCCCTTGCGCACAAAAAGCAAACTGCCCCAAAGCAATCCAAGCACCTCGGACCGGCTGGCCTGAATCAGCCCGATCCCCAAGAACGTAAGCCCGAGCATTAAATTGAAAAGTATTGCCAACGCCACATTGGCATCCAGCCTCGATCTTCCAGGCCTGATCGCACCAAGACTCATTGAGATGACCGCTGAAAAAACCGCAGCCCCCCAGACCGGATTAACACCCAATAGAATCGAATAGATGGTCCCCGCCATCGCCGAATGGGATATGCAGACCCCGATAAAAGGCATCCGCATACCAACAATATAGACCCCCAACAGCCCCGTGCTAGCACCGGCAACAGCACCCGCAAACATCACAAGGTAGAAAAACGAATCCATAAACGAATAACCTCACGCCCGACTCTTATTGATGGTGTATCTTCGGCCTGCGATCCTCAGCGTCTCAATCCGGCACTGATAAGCCTTCTCAAGCGCGTCCGATTCGAAGACTTCCTCAACGTCACCATCAGCCAAAACTTCACCTTCGTGCAAAAGAACTATCCTGCGGCAACCCGAAGGCAACAAACTAGTCTCGTGCGAAACCATCACGACAGTCACTTTGGTCTCCCGATGTAACTGCTCGATGATTTCCGTGATTTGGTGCTTCCAGTTGAAATCAAGATTCGAGCAAGGCTCATCAAGCATAAGTATCTCAGGATCCTGTGCCATGGCCCTTGCTATAAGAGCCTTTTGCTGCTCACCCCCGGAAAGACTTCTGAACGTTTGAGTCCGCCGCTCCGACAAACCCAGCTTCTTAATCCAGCTATCAATAATCTCATAATCCACCGTGTTCATCCGACTAAGTAAGCTCTTTACGCTTGTTCGTCCCATCGCCACCACCTCCCACAGCGTAAAAGGCAACTCGGCATTGTACTCAGCCGCTTGCGGAATATAGCCGATGTGTTTCCTCAAGTTCGCTTTACTCCGGCCACTAACTTCAGCCAAATCCCGCTCGTCAAGCTTGACCGTCCCCCGGTTTGGCCTTATTAAACCACAACAGACCTTCAGCAAAGTGGTTTTGCCCGCCCCATTGGTCCCGATGATACCCAGAAACTCCCCCCGCCGAATCTGCAGATCCTGAGCATTAAGTATGGCTCGACCGCTCCGTCGAACCTCAACGTCCGAAAGACTTAAACATCCGCCCGTCATTGTCTCGCCGCCTCAAGCAAAGTCTGCACATTCGCTCGAAGCAACTCATCGAAGCCGCTCGCCCGACCCCTAAGCTCTGGAAAGTTGCTGAACACAACCGCTCTGGCTCCCAGCCGCTCAGCCATCGCCTTCGCAATCGCCGTCCCCTCCTGTTTATTCGCTATGACAAATCGCACTTCCCTGCCTTTTGCCTTCCTGATACAGTGATCGATGCCGGCAGCCGTTTCAATGTCATTGCCTACAAACGTCGCTATTGTTTCCAAGCCCAGCCAGTTCACAAAATCGGCCTGATGGTTGGACGTCAGAACCTCCGCTGACGATACGCCAGCCTGCTGTACTTTCCCTAAAAGCTCCTCCCGCAAATCCTTCAGACGCTTTTCTATAATTCCCAGCATTTGTTGATACCGAGGCTTACTTTCCGGATATTCGGATGAGAGGATATTGCTAACTTCCCGGCAGGCCGCAAGGTAAGTCTCGGGAACACACAAACCACTCCCCTTCTCGACCAAAGCCGTCTTCAAACCCTTTTCCTTAACTCGAGACAGCATCTGTTCGATCTGCTTTTGAAAATCGAAAAGCAGCAGCATCCTGCAATCACGAAGCTGCCTGACCTGTAACGGTAAAATGTCAAAGTGCCCCGGACACATACCCGGCGGCGCTAAGCACAGAACATCTTTATCATCGCCGCAGAGATCCCAAACCACACAACCCAAATATGAATTGGTGACAGCGATCTCTGCCCGACTTTCCTCGCCGGGCCTGTCCTCACACCCCGCACAAAGCAAGCTGCATGCCACCAAGAATGCCAATGTGCAACTAAGTTCGTTGTTCCTCATTGGCTACTCCTCAAACGATCCTATCTGTGACCCATTCTTCAAACACATCCGAACTATAATCCCATCATGAGTCTCGGGATTATACCAAGTTTGCTTTGGCACAGGATATTTCGATTCTTTCATAGGGCCCAGGTCAAATTCAGGCCCCTCGCTGTAAAGGACCCAGCTTATAGGCGAATCTTTCAGATTGTCATACGTGTCCCCTTCTTCTTGCTCATTATCGGGAAATCCGTCGGGAATCCACAGATACGCCCCGTTCTTGACAACGACCGTTCAGTTGTAGATTAGTGTCCCCACCGATCTATACTTGTATGTGTACCCTCGATTGAATCGGTCTTCTATGCCGGCAGCCATAAAGGTATCTTCGCCGGGGACTGGTAGATACTTACTTTCGACCAATTCAGCGGGAAGCTGATAAAAGTGATCTCCAACCATACAATCGACCCGAGTTGGCGGGTACTTGCTGTCATTGTCAAACGAGTAGGCTTCCAACGCCATGCCGATCCCACGCAGTTCGGCGTTGACCGTGACGACTTTTGCCTGAAGGCGGGCCCGACCCATCACAGGAAGCAAAATCCCCGTCAACAGGGCGACAATCGCAATGACCACCAGCAACTCAATCAGGGTGAAGGCATTTTTCATAGAATATAAGAAATCAAAGCGTAAAATGAAAAATTAAGGAAGTCATCGCCACGAAGCGGCGATTCCACAATTTTGATATTTGATTCTTGCATTTTGCCTTTCTGATTTGACGCTCTATTCGTTCCAGTCCTCCAGCAACTCTGCGACATCGTCCAAGTCCACGATGCCATCCAGATCGAGATCGCCGGGTTTGTCGGCCCGACGGTGTTCCCGGCCGGCCAGAACCGAACCGTTTCCATCATAGTTCATTACATACAGCCGGTAACCACGGGTCAAGTCCGTGCCTTCCTGATCCACAATGCCAATGATGTCGAATGGCTCGGTCAGATTGTTTGAGCCGGCATAAATGCCGTTGCCGCGACCCAATTTGACCGGAAAGGTTCTTATGCCATCAGTGATCGTTAGCTCTGCGTTTGGACTCCAGGCGGTTGCGTCCACGAAATGGACATCCTTAATTTTTGTCAGGCGGGCTTGATAATGCTCGCAGCCGGACCGACGAGTCGGGTCAAAAATAAAGTCGTCGTTGCTGTCCTTCAGGTCGTCGAGAGTAATAACTTCAGGTCGGGGCAGACCTGCCCCTCGCTCCACCAGCTCGACAGTGAAGTCGCGGTCGGAGTTCTTGTTGTGCTGCTCGTTAATGTTCAGTTTTCCCTTGTAGGACAGAAAGTAGCCTGTCACTCGTATTCTGTCTCCCGGGCCAAACCGGGCGCTGTTCAGACGGGCCAGTTCAGCTACAAACTCCTCGTTCGTATAGCCGCCGTCTGCGGCGACCCACGGCAGGTTGTTGTAAAGCTGTCCCAGCCAGACTGCTGTGCCTGCGTGGTCGGGCCCTTCACCCTGAAAGAAAATCTGCCAGGCCCCGCCAAGATTGAACATCTGAGTAATAGTATCATCCGGCGTTGGATCCAGCATATCCGCAGGGTTGTGCAGCAAAATCCCTTCAAGAGTAACCTTATCGGTTGCGTTATATGTGTGTTCGCCGCCAGCATCCACTGCCTGAAATTCCGAGTGGGTTACCTCGGCGACACTGGGGGCCGCTTTTGCGATGGCGCCGAGCGCCAAAGTCAAAACTGCTGCTAAAACAATGGACCTTTTCATGGCCGATACCTCCAAAAGGAATTAAGAAATCGTTGAACTCTACATATACACTGTTCACATTATTGCGATAGCGCATAAAAATATCATATTCGTGCTACTCTATCAAGTAAAAAATGCTGAAAAGGAAGAATTCTTCTGCCATGAGATTTCTATGGAAGCTCCAAATACAGCTTCCACATTATCCGGAGTAAGAACTTCCGCGGCAGGACCGGCGGCGTGAATGCCTCCGGAGTGCATCAGAACTGTGCTATCGGCGAACATCGGCGTGACAAAGATGTCGTGACAAGCCATGAGTATCGCTTTTCCCTCGTCGGCAAGCTCGCGAACCAGCCGGTACAGCTCCATCTGGTGTGAAATATCCAGATGAGTGTTCGGCTCGTCGAACAACATGATCGGCGCCTGCTGAGCCAAAGCGCGGGCAAGCACGACGCGCTGACGTTCGCCCCCGCTGATGCAGCCGAAAGAACGTTCGGCAAGAGCGGTTGCATTTAATCGGGCGAGAGATTCCTGCACGATGGTCCGGTCCTCCGGCATTTCCTGGCCCCACATGTCCCAGTGTGCAAACCGGCCCAACATCACCATTTCGCTCGCAGTCAGAGGTACATCCGCAGGACTATCCTGCGGCACAACCGCGATTTGGCGGGCAATTTCCTGACGGCTCATCGAATGAATCTCTTGGCCGCTGACCGTTACATCGCCTGATTGAGGCCGAAGCGTTCCGTTCATGCAACGCAGCAGCGTGCTTTTGCCGCTGCCGTTGGGGCCGAACAATGCCGTGACGGTTCCCGGCTGGAGTTCCAGAGTGATTCCACGCAGCACGGGCCGCCCGTGCTGATAAGAAAATGTGATGTCTTCGGCTCGTAGCGTCATCATAATGCTTCCCGAACGCCTCGTCGTTGCAACAACCACAAGAATACCGGTGCGCCTACCACGGCGGTGAGTATGCCGACAGGAATCTCAACGGGAGCCGCCAATGTACGCGCCAATGTGTCAGCCACAATCAGCAGTAACGCCCCGCCAAGTGCCGTTACCGGAACCAGCCAGCGATGGTCGGCGCCGACAACCAGACGAAGCAAGTGCGGTACGATCAGCCCGACAAATCCGATGACGCCCGTCAGGCTCACAGCCACAGCGGTTTCGACTCCGATCAGAACCAGCAGCAATTTTTGCAATCTGGCTATGTTCACGCCCAGGTCCTGGGCCGATCTGGCGCCGACCAGTGCCACATTCATCGCCGGTGCGAGTATTATCAGAGCAACCAGCCCGGCCGCCGATACAGGCGCCATCAACAAGGCCTCCTGCCAGTTGGCTCGCCACAGTCCTCCCATCAGCCAGAAGACGAGAATTTGAAGCCTCTCACCGGCCAGGTACAAAGCGGCCGCTGTAACAGACGAGCATAGCGCACCAATCGCAATCCCCGCCAGCAGCAGACCGGGACCGACATTACGGCCCCGGCGCCCCAGGAAGAAGACAATCGCCGTCACTGTCAATCCGCCGACCACGCTGAACACAGGGACTGCCGCAAATGTAATTGCCGCCACTTTGCTCATGAGCAACATAGCAGCAACGGCACCGACCGCCGAGCCGCCTGAGACACCTACAATGTAGGGACTGGCCAAAGGGTTGCGAAACAGCGTCTGGGCGGCCAGTCCCGCCGTTGCCAGAGCCGACCCCACGGTCGCGGCCAGGATTATTCTTGGAAGCCTTGTGGAAAGCAGGATTCTATCTACCGCATCATTCGACATCTGCCCTTTCAATACCGCCAGGCAACGTCCCAGAACCTGAGCAGGCGGAATCGTGACACTTCCCACCATCAAGGAAATCAACGCGGCAATGAGCGTTGCCGTTAATAGAACGGCGGTCAACCATTTTGCCCGCGAGGCAGATGTCATTGGTCTTTCCACATTCGACTCATGCGATGCGTTTGACCTCAAAGCGGTCATCCCGCTCAGAAAGGTTCAATGCCTGCTCACTGCTCAACTGGGAGCTATTAACGTCGGCAAGATACTTGCGGCACGTTTCAACAACATGAGACATCTGTTCGGCCGTGGGACTTTGGAAAGGCTGGCCGGGAACGGGGATATAGCCCATGATGTGAAAAGGAATCTCAGGGCTCAGGTCGGCCAGCCACGCCGCTATCGATTCGATCTGGTCACAATCCACAAAACCGGGAATATACACGACGTTTGCCTTCAACTCGATTCCCGCTGCGTGCGCTTCCTTGAAGTTGTCAAAGATGAGCTTCTTTTCACGGCCCGTGTACTCAAGATGCTTTTTTTCATCCCAAGCCTTGAGGCCGACATTGGCTCCGTCCAGATTCGGCATCGGCAGATGCGATCCATTCGTGTGGCCCAGGCAGGTCCGGACTTTTAAGGTATTCTTTGCAAACTCAAGCAATCCCGGCAGGTCGGGAGCAATAGTGGGTTCGCCGCCCATGAAGAACAATGTTTCAATATCCACCTGCATTAACTTCTGCTTGATTTCATCAGCGTCGAGAAACTGCTTCGGCCTTGGAAACGCATGACCTGCTCTGCCGTTTTCTCCGCTGCGAAGTTTGTAACTGCAAACAGGACAACGAAATGTGCAGCCGTAATTATGCAGCGTCGCGAAGCGGTATTTTGGATTGTGTGTTATCTTGTAAAATGCCATGCTATTACCTTTTTTGAACAAAATCAGAATTGCCAGCCAACACGCTGCGAAGATCTTCTTCGGCGGAAGGCAAACCCGCCCCGGCAACAAGCCAGTACCGGTTAATTGGATAAACATGCCCGGTTTGTGCCGCCGTCAATTCCCTCATGCCGCTGCGCCTGGTGATTGAAGGTATCGTTCCAAATCCTTCTACAAACAAAATGACATCAGGATCGGCCTCGATAAGATGTTCGGCTGAGAGTTGTACGCTCCCGGAAGTATCGCCGGCAATATTCCTGCCACCCGCCAGTTCTATAAGGTCGTTGATATACGAATCGCCGCCCACTGTCCTCAGCGGGCTGTACAATTCCAGGTACACTCGCGTTTTTGAAGCGACCGGTCTTGAGTCGGCTCGGTGTATATATTCTGCGACCTCCCGGGCCAGACTCTCGGCGATTTGTGAATGGCCCAGGCATTTGCCGAGCAGTCGGATCATCGCCGTAACTTCGGTCATCCTGCCGCTGCGAATTCGCACAGCCGGAATCGATAATCCCTCAAGCAAAGTCGCTGCGTCGTCCTGATACCACCAGATGAATGCCAGGTCGATTCCCAAAGCTATCACCTGTTCGCGTGAGATAGCGCTACCTTTGCCGATGACGACGACGTCTTCGGTGCCGGGCACGATAAGGCTGTATTGGTCAATAGCGGCAAGACGTTCATTCGCTCCCATACGAACAATTGTATCCGTTGCTGAAGTGCATAGGCTTAGTACCCGCCGTGGTTCGACCGGAATGTGAACCGGCCGGGAGGTCATGTCCACAACTTCCCGGCAGATTTCAGAACCACGGTCTTTCGGCTCGTTAGCCGCTAAGCAAAAAGCGACCGCTATGCTCACTGCTGTTGACAAAACCACCGCAGCGACTTGTATTTTTCTGCTCATCAGTCGGTTTATTTCCAGCAGGCGCTTTGTGGCTCAAGATTGCATTCGAGCCAGTGTGATATCATTATCTCAAAATCAAGAAGATCGACTCTACAGTCACCGTTCACGTCTCCCGGTACAGGCTCTCTGCAATAAGGACGACTGATTTCCAGAAGCCCTATCTTTGCCCTTAGAGAGAATTCCGACGGAGTCCCGACTACTGTTTCATCCACGGTGTAGAGCACTGTTGAATCGGCAAGCAACAAGTCGGTTACGTCAAAACTCAGCACATCCGGTCCGTATTTGCCCATGACTCCGGCGGCTGTGTCGTCGCCGTCCAATTGGGTGCCGTTGAAGTAAATCCGGTCAAACTGGCCCTCAGTGCCGTGAGTATAGTGGGCGGTATAAATGGCCTCTATGACGTCGTTGACATCGATCGAATTGACGTCGAGAATTCTCTCGGAAGGCGAGCCCGGAGCCCCCGGCGAGCGCCGCATGTAGCCGTCCGCCTCGGCGAGATAATAATCGAGAGCGTGATTGACGTTGGGATCCCGATATACCGTTACCAGAGTAACGTCCACCGTTCTGCCGTCAAACTGGCCGCTCGGATCGGAGATAGTCACGTCCACGATATTGGCGGTCCCATCAAGATTTAATAGCTCGGCTGCGCCGCTGTAGGCTACCTGCCAGGTGCCGTAGCCGGAACCGTACACGCACGTTTGATTGGCGTCGTAAACCGGATTGGAATCGGCGGTGCCGCCTATATCAACTACATCAAGGGCTGCGCCATTGACCGCCGTATCGATCCGGCAGGTATTTTCGTTTGTCCCTGCCCAGATATTCAGGTACAGCCGGGCGAAGATAACTTCGTTGGCGTCGGGCAACGTGAAATTCGTGGTGAAGCTGTACGGTTTTTCGGCAGCTCCGTCAATCCAGACAGGATTCGTCAGAAAGCTGACCGCGGCGTTAGGTATTGTCCGGCCGGATTGCACCACCCGCAGGTCATAACCCGGCAGAAGAAAGGCCGCCATCCCCGGAGAAAGCGGGATTGTCCCAAAGGCCATAATTAAACCCAACGCCATTCGCATCTTGTTACATTGATCTTTCATGTTTGTTCCTCCTCGAAGAGAGTTAGTAAATTACGGCAGACTTTACGCTCAAGACTCATCGTGCCGCGTCCCAAAGTTGTTCTGTTGTACTCGTTAACGTTTCCGCATGACCGTCGCCGAGAACCGCACAAAAGCTGTCATTCGGATGTCGGTAATCGACGCCATTGACCGGCTCGGCCCACGGAAGCCACCCGCAGTAATACTTGCCCGGCGTACAGTCTGCGAACAAAATCGTCGCCGCGGGCCTGACCACGTCACAGGCTCTGACCGAATACCAAAAACAATGTCTGTCCCCGGCAAAATTGAAGCAGTTGATGCCGTAGCTAAGAATAATTTCCGGGTCCCACTGCACGGGCTTCTGCAAGCGATCGGAGGGGCAGCCGTAAACTCTCGATTTCTTGGCGATAAAAGGCTTTATCAGATCCATCCATCGACATTCGCTGTCAATCCAGGCTTTCGGATAATACTCGTACTCGCCGACATATAACTCCGTCGCCAGGCCGATCTGTCTAAGATTGCTCAGGCATGTTGTCCGCTTTGCCGATTTCCTTGCCTGTCCGACAGCAGGCAAAAGCATACCGAGCAAGCCCGAAATAGTCGCGACAACCACTAACAGTTCAACGAGTGTAAAGCCGGACTCCGGAGATCGAGTTCTGCCGGGAAGCGCCGTCCCGACAACGGACCCCGGGTGTCTGTTGCCGCCAGGCCCGGCAAGCCGTGCTCGTCGGCCGCAGCATTTATGGACACGTTCTTTTTCTTTGCAGAGCATAAGTTCAGCTGGTTCTCGTCGGTAGCACGTATTAGGAAATCGTACTACAACGCATAAGAATACGAGGTTCGTGCTACCGTGTCAAAGAATAATTTGACAAGAACCGCAATTTCCTGAAAAATGCCGGGTGGATACCGAAATTTCTTGCTTCAAGGAGAAACAGAATGAGCCAAACCGAGCGAGTCGGAGTATCGCTGGACAAGGAACTGCTATCGCTGTTTGACGAGCTAATCGCCGGACAGGGCTATTCGAATCGCTCCGAGGCAATTCGGGACTTGATCCGCAGCCGCCTGTCCGAAGAGCGTCTGGCGAAGCCTGCAACCCAGGCGGTGGCCGGGGTCTTTCTGGTCTATGACCATCATTCGACACAATTGTCCGGTAAGTTGGTCAGCCTTCAACACAGCCATCTCCTGAAGGTTATTGCGTCCACTCATGTGCACCTGGACCACCATAACTGCCTCGAGGTGATTATTCTCAGAGGCAAAGTCAGAGAAATTGAAAAGGTGGCGAACAACATGGCCGTCCTTAAGGGTGTTAAGCTCAGCAAGGTGAATGTCATGACAACCGGCAAGGACCTCACGTAGATTTTTCCCTGCGTTGGGCCATCATGAATTGCGCGCCGAAGGCGCTTCAAATAACGAGGATCGAGATACGAGCGACGAGCTACGAAATTGTTGCGAGGAAATAGAAGCCCGCAATAATAAGCACGACTCCGGCAATAGTTCGTACGACAGTTTCGGCCTTTCTTGCCTTGATCGACCTGGCACCTGCCGAAACCCCCAACATTATCGCAGCCAACGGCAGGCTGAATCCGATTGCATAGGAGATGAGTATCGCCACCATCCAAAACGTATAGCCTTCCAGGACAGCCACACCCAATACGATCAGTATCCCCGGATTGCAGGGCAGCGAGCAGGCGCCGATGCCTCCGCCCACGACAAGGCCAAAGATAGCTGCGCCCAGATATCCCTTGGGCTCGGACCTGTCACGTGACATCTTCAATCCGGGCAGTCTGAACGGCAACAACTTGAGTGCCGCAAGACCAACGAAAATGGCAATTATTCCGGCGAATATTTTCCAGTATGCACCCAACGTGCTCTGCGCAACCTGTCCCAGAAATGCGGCCACTGCTCCAAGGATGACTGTGGCGATGACCGCACCCAGCATGAAAAACAGTGCGGCAAACAGGGTCCTCTTGAGGCCTCCCTTCCGGCGTGTTCCCGAGTACCCGGCTACCGCGCCGAGTACAGGCAGAGTGCAGCAACTGCATGCAATTGAGCTGAGCAGCCCCAGAAGAAAAGCGGCGGGCATTGCAGCAGGGCCAATCCCCGTCTGCTCGAAGACAGTCCTGGCCCACTCGAGCATGGCTCGAATCCACTCCATGAACGTGCCGATCCTCCGCTATTTGGAATCCGAGAGACTACAACCCGAAAGACCACAGCCGGCAGAGCCGCATTGTGACGGATCGGTGCACGCAGACGGCGCTCTCGAGGCCATCACAAAGGCTTCGAGCAGGTTCGCTTCGGTTATCTCTTCGGAGACTGCACTGTATCCCAGCCCTTTGACCATTGCCAAGACGGTAGGCTCGGAGAATTGCTCGACGAGGTTCTCATGTTCGACTGTGTCGTCCTTCAGCCTGAAAGCAGATGCCCGGTTTCCGCGCGACCGGATCTTTCTTGTCGCTGCCTCAATCTCATTGACTATGGCCTGAGCGTCTTGTTGGTTCCGGCCACCAATTAGTATGAACACCGTGCTGACGCCTGTAGCGACTTCATCCAGAGCGGCGAGCGAATCCAGCTCGGGACCCCAAAGAGCTGACTCGGCTGCGTCGGCGGTTTTCTCAGCCTCGGCCCCGGCACTCTGGGACGGCGTTGTCTGGCCCGTTGCCACTACAGGAAACGAATGCTTAGACTGCTCGGCCGCTGCCTTTGACTTCTTTATAAGTGAATTTGCCAGGACTATGGCCGCCGCGACTAGGACGACGAAGAATATGAGTGCTCGCCACTTCTGTGGAATGCCGCTCGAACCGGATGAGCAGCAGCCGTCGCCGCCGGATGTTGGCGGGCAACAAGTTTTGGGATCGTCCGGGCTCTGTTGCCCGGACAGGCTGGAACCATCGTTGTCGAGCATTTTCCTTCCTTTCTGAATTCTTTATCTCTGACGTTCCAACCATTATAATTGAATCGGAACATTTTGCCAACATCCGTTTTCTTTGTAGGAATTTGTCGGGAGATAGGGTCAATGAAGAACTGTTTGATCAGGCGTCGTGATTTCTTGCGATCTCTGAGCCTTGGATTTGGAACCCTGCTGATGCCGGCAGCATCGCGGGCACGGGCGAAGGCCCGACAGGAGCAACCGCCCAACATCATCTACATACTGGCCGACGACATGGGATACGGCGATCTCGCTTGCCAGAATCCCGAATCGAAAATACCCACGCCACACCTGGACAAACTTGCATCTGAGGGGATTCGCTTTACCGATGCTCATTCACCGTCGGCGGTCTGCACTCCCACTCGATATGGAATACTCACCGGTCGTTATTGCTGGCGTTCTCGACTCAAGAAGTCGGTCTTGTGGCCGTGGGACAGGCCGCTGATCGAAGCGGAGCGCCTCACGGTCGGCAAGCTCCTGAAGGATCACGGTTACGACACTGCTTGTATAGGCAAGTGGCATCTGGGCTGGGACTGGCCCACCACGGACGGCAGAGAACCGGTAGGAATGGGCAAGACCAACGTCAAGAACAGCGGCGCGAATGTGGATTTCAAAAAGCCCATCGCCAACGGGCCGACTACCCGCGGGTTCGATTACTATTTCGGAACGGCTGTACCCAACTTTCCGCCTTACTGTTTCATTGAAAATGACAGGACCATCGGCATACCAACCGAGAAAAAACCGGACGAGATGTTCGGCTCGCCGGGGGCTATGCTCAAGGGCTGGAAGCTGGAGGAGATTCTGCCCGCCTTGGAGAGAAAGGCCGTCGAATATATTGACGCCAGGGGTCGCAGAGCCGGCAGGCCCTTCTTTTTGTATATGCCCCTGACGGCTCCGCATACGCCTATCGCCCCGGCGCCAGAGTTCGTGGGCAAGAGCCAGGCCGGCGCCTACGGTGATTTTGTTCATCAGGTCGACCACGTTGTCGGCCGGGTGATGGCAGCTCTCGAACGAAGCGGCTGTGCCGACAACACGCTGGTCATATTCACCAGCGACAACGGCTCGCCGGGACGGGACGGCACAAACATGAGCGGCAAGACAAACAGCGTGCGACGTTATGAACACAATCCGAGCCACGTTTACAGAGGCATCAAGGCCGATATCTGGGACGGCGGACATCGAGTGCCGTTCATCGCCCGCTGGCCCGGACGCATCAAGGGCGGCTCGGTCAGTTCTGAGACTATTTGCCACATCGACCTGATGGCAACTTGTGCCGCGATATTGGGCCATAAGCTGGCCCCCGATGCAGGTGAGGACAGTTACAATATTTTGCCTGCTCTAACCGGGCGCAGTCTTGCCAATCCAATCCGCGAAGCTACTGTCCATCATTCCATCAGCGGGATGTTTGCGATAAGACAGGGCAAGTGGAAGCTGATCCTGGGCCGGGGCTCCGGCGGCTGGAGCCCTCGAGGCCGGCCGGAGGATCCGCCTGTTCAACTCTACGATATGAGTGCCGACGCCGCAGAACAAAGAGATTTGAGCGACGAGTATCCACAGGTGGTCGAGCGGTTAACGAGATTGCTCGATAAGTACAAGAAGAGCCGGACACGGCAGAGAAGGCAGCCTTGAGCTTTGAGCCAGTTGCGCCAACATGTCCTTGCAATTGGCGCATGAATCTGGTAACTTGGTCCTGGGTACTCGATGCTCGTTGGTCGAGAAGCCGGAATCGAGTATCGAGAAACGAGAATCAAATATGAAGTTTACATCTCTTGACCTGAAGCCCAAAATCCTCGCCGGCTTGAGAGATATGGGATATGTCGATCTGACACCCGTCCAGGAAAAGACGTTCCCGCATATTCTGGCCGGGACCGACATCATCGCCCGCGCCGAAACGGGCTCTGGCAAAACCGCCGCCTGTGCCGTACCTCTGGTCCAGATGGTCGATACGACCGTCTCGGCCGTTCAGTCCCTGATCCTCGTGCCTACCCGCGAGCTGGCCTTGCAATACGTTTCAGAAATCTCCGATATCGCCCGGAAAACCGACATTGCGCCCTCCGCTGTCTATGGCGGTTTTTCAATGCAGATCCAGGTGGCAAAGCTCAATCACGGCGTCGACATCCTTGTAGCCACGCCGGGAAGACTCATCGACCTGCTGCGCAACACATCGCTCTCTCTGGCGAACGTCAGGACATTTGTCCTCGACGAAGCGGACGAAATGCTCAAGATGGGATTTATCACGGACGTCGAGTTCATCATCTGCTGTCTCATCCACGAGCACCAGACGCTTTTGTTCTCGGCGACGATGCCCAAAGAGATTGGGCAACTGGCCAGGAAATACCTCAGAAATCCGTTGACAATCAATCTGAACGAGGACCAGAAGGCACCGCAGAGCCTCGAACACCGCTTCCTGAAGATCAGCAACAAGAATCGATTCGAATCCCTGCTCAAGTTCATGAACGAGGCCAAACCGAAACAGGCCATCATATTCTGCAATTCCAGACACAACGCCGAAAGACTCCACGACCATATCAAGAAGGAGTTCTCCTCCACTGAAATCATCCACGGGGGGCTCGACCAGTCCAGGCGAACGTCAATGTTCAACCGATTTCGCAGAATGGAAATCAAGATCATGGTTGCTACGGACCTGGCCAGCCGCGGTCTGGACTTCACGCACGCGACACACGTGATCAACTACGATTTTCCCATGGACACCGACGCCTATACTCACCGCACGGGCAGAACCGCAAGAATGGGTCGAAAGGGTGTGGCTCTGACCTTGTTCACAAAAGCAGATATTCGCAGCCTGAAGGCCGTAATCAACACGAACGGCATCCAGCCAATCTGGCAGGGCGCCGAACCCGATCTCAAACATATCTCCCGCAGACGCAAATCGCGCAAACGCCCTTCGCGCAGTTTCCACGCCCGAAAGAGGAAATAGGCTCGTCCGACTGTAAAGGCACGAGGGTATATTTCTCGGCGAATATACAGTAGCGATTTCTTGACCTTGCCGGGTCGGTGAGTGAATTTCTGTGGCCGTCTCAGCAAGTTGTCACGGCGCAAACAAAAAGGCCCCGTAATTTGAACAGGGCCTTTCTTGTTTCAAGCTTCTTATTCGCCTGGCTTAGCAGGGGACTACGTTGGTCGCGCACGGACCCTTCTTGCCCTCGCCGACTTCGAATTCCACCTTCTGGCCTTCGTCGAGCGTTGCATAGCCCGTTGTCTTAACTTCCGAGTGGTGGACGAACAAATCCTCGCCACCCTCATCCGGATTGATAAAACCAAATCCCTTGCTTGAATTGAACCACTTTACTGTTCCTGTACTCACTTGTACATCTCCTTGGCCTGTTTACAGGCCGTTTTAATAACATCTCTCTTCAATTTATCGGGATCACGCTCTCGAGAGACCAAAGAACACGCCCTGCAAACACTTCACTAAGGGCAGGCAAAGTCGAGGCAGGTATTAAATCGGAAAGAAAGTGCGAAACTTGCAGGTGACTTCTGTAAGAATGAGCCTTTTCAATCAGTGCAGTCGAGACTTCTGCCTCAATATTACCGCGTCAGAAAT
>CAZLTY010000022.1:7952-30139 GCA_964562575.1 uncultured Pirellulales bacterium | reverse complement strand
GCGCGTACTCTACTACACGGGCAAGACCTACAAGATGGGGGAGGTTCACAACGGCACTGCGGTAATGGACTTTATGGAGGAGGAGCAGAAGAGAGGCATTACTATCACTTCAGCGGCGACCAAATGCCCGTGGAAGGATTTTGGGATCAACCTTATCGATACGCCCGGACATATAGACTTTACCGCCGAGGTCGAAAGGTCGTTGCGGGTCCTCGACGGCGCGGTGGCGGTCTTTGATGGCAGCGAGGGTGTGCAGGCGCAGAGTGAGACCGTCTGGCGACAGGGGCAAAAGTACGATCTGCCCTGTCTATGTTTTGTCAACAAGATGGACAAGATCGGTGCCGATTTTGAGATGACCGTCGATAGCATCCGCGACAAGCTCCTGGCCAATCCGATCATGCTGCAGTTGCCCATCGGTGCCGAGGATTCTTTCGCCGGCGTGATCGACCTGATGAAAATGCAGGCGGTTTTTTATAGGACCGAGAAGATGGGGGCCACGTTTGCAGAAGCTGAGATCCCTGCGGAAATGGAGAAAACCGCCCAGAAGCACAGAAATGAGATGATCGAGCTTGCCGCCGAGCACGATACCGAGCTAATGGACAACTATGTCCACGACAAGCCTCTCGACGTTGAGATGATTACCAGGGCGATTAGAAAGGGGACTTTGAGCGGCAGGCTCCATCCGTTGTTTGTTGGCTCGGCTCTGAAATACATCGGCGTACAGAGGCTGCTGGATGGCGTCGTTGCGTATTTGCCCTCGCCATTGGACAGAAATGTCCTGACCGGGCACAAGCCTGGGGACCCAAACAAGGCAATATCCATCAAATGTGACCATAACACCAGCATGGTGGCGCTTGCATTTAAGATCACCAGTGATGTGCACGGTGATTTGAGTTTCCTGAGAATCTATCAGGGCAGCCTGAAATCAGGCAGCAGAGTCCTGAATGCCAACCGTAATCGACGTGAGAACATCACCAGGATATTCGAGATGCACGCCAACGAGCGACAGGTCCTCGACGCTGCCGGCGCCGGCGATATCGTCGCAGTCGTAGGCCTCAAAAAGACACTTACGGGCGATACGATTTGCGATCCGAAGAAGCCAGTCTGTCTGCCGAGTATTACATTTCCCCAGACGGTCATGAACATGTCCATCGAGCCGAGAACTAACGCCGAAAAGGCAAAGCTGGGTGATGCACTGGCCGACTTGAGGCGCGAGGATCCGACCTTTGAATGCAAAACGGACCCCGAAACGGGCCAGACTATCATCAGCGGAATGGGCGAATTGCATCTGGAGGTGCTGCAGCACAAGCTGATACGAGAAAGAGGGGTGAACGTCAGGGTTGGCAAGCCGCGGGTCGCTTACAGGGAAGCGGTCACCAAGACAGCTCAAGCCGAGGGCAAATTCGTACGCCAGACAGGTGGTCACGGTCAGTACGGTCACGTTGTTCTACGCGTCGAGCCGCTGTTGACCGAGGACGGCCATTGGACCACGGGGATGGAATTCGAGAATATCGCTGGGGCCGATGCGATTCCCAGGGAGTACGTCCCTGACGTGGAAAGAGGATGCAGAGATGCCTTAGGCAGTGGTGCACTGGCGGGTTATCCTGTTGTTGGAATTAAAGTTACGTTACTTGACGGGTCATTTCATTCTGTCGATTCCTCTGGGCTAGCTTTTGAGCAGGCCGCCGCGACGGCCCTGGAAAAAGCAGTTACAGAGGCCGAGCCGGTCCTGCTCGAGCCAGTCATGAGGCTGCAGATAGTTGTTCCGCTGGCCAATTTCGGGGCTGTTCAGGGTAACCTCCTTGCAAAAAGAGGGGTGATTACGAATTCTCGGGTGCATGGGACCATGCAGGTATTCGATGCCAAGGCACCGTTGGTCGAAACGTTCGGGTATTCGAGTGAAATCAGAAGTGTGACGGCAGGCAGGGGGACCTTTACAATGGAACCATTGAATTACGAGAAAGTCCCCGAGCAGATCGCCAAGCAGATTATCTTTTGAGAAAGTCATATTTTTTAAAAAATTTCTCCACATTCTGTTGACAGCACCTGATTTGTGTGATAGGTTACCGGGTTTCCAGCCGTGGCGAGCATCGTCAGGGACGACTTTGCGACTTAGTGGGGCTGTGGCATGTCTATGATTTTGTGGTCAGGGACGGTTTATTTGAGTTGGCAAAGGGTTGTGTTGAAACGATCCTGGATGGTTTTGGATGAGCCGTAACTGATCTGAATCCAAGTTTGTAAGGAAGGCGAATCTGACAATTGATTGCTGAGAGTTCGAAAGTAATCGTCTAAACCAAAGGGGAAAGTCGATTATTGGTGATCATTGATCAAGGACAGGCCTCTCCTGCCAGAATCAAGTAAGATGGGTTTGATGTTTTGCAGGATGACTGTAGACTTAAGAATTGAATCTGTGTGTTGCTGGTGTTGAGGCAAGTAGCTGCGAAGTAGCGTAGAGGAAGATTATGGCTGCTGATACCGAAAGAATAAGAATCAAGATGGAATCTTATGACCACAGGGCGCTCGATGCATCTGCGAAAGAAATTGTAGAGCATGCTCGAAAGACAAATGCCCGTGTTAGTGGTCCGGTGCCCTTGCCCACGCGAATTGAAAGATATACCGTTCTGAGAAGTCCTCACATCGACAAGAAATCGCGTGAACAGTTTGAATTGAGGACTCATAAACGTTTGATTGATATTCACGAGGCCAACGCACGAACGGTTGAGGTGCTGAACCGTCTGGTCGTTCCGGCTGGAGTCTTTGTAAGAATCAAGGCCTGATTCGTCAAACACCTGAGAAGGTGTCAAACGAATCACCAGAAAAAGAGCTACGAAATTATGGCGATGCTACTGGGGAAAAAAGTCGGAATGACACAGGTTTATAACGAAGCCGGCGAACTGGTGCCCGTTACGGTCATACAGGCCGGCCCTTGTGTTGTTACGCAGGCAAAGACGGTCGAGACCGATGGTTACAATGCTCTCCAGCTTGGTTTCGATGCAGTCAAACCGGTTCGCAGAAAAAAGCCCGCAGCCGGGCACGCCGAGAAAGCCAATACGACGCCTAAGCGATTCGTCAGAGAGATGAGGTTGGACGTGGGCGCCGAGCAGCAATACAGGGCTGGAGACTCTCTGACAGTGTCGGTTTTTGCCGAGGACAAGTTTGTCGACGTTGTAGGCACCAGCAAGGGCAAAGGTTTTGCAGGCGCAATGAAACGCCACGGCTTTGGCGGTTTCCCGGCTTCGCACGGCACGGAACGAAAGCACAGAGCGCCCGGTTCGATAGCAAGTCACGCGAGTGATGCCGGTCACGGACCGGGTCCGAAGAGGGGCAAGAAGATGCCGGGCCATATGGGCAACGTGCGGGTCACGGTGAAGAACCACGAACTGGTAAATATAGACGAAGAGAAGAATCTGCTGGTTGTTAAAGGTTCGGTACCCGGCGCAGCCGGCGGCTACTGCATTATTCGCACTGCCCAAAAGGCATAAGTGATTAGGAAGACGGAAACCGCGAAAATGATTGATTTGGCTGTTTACAATACAGATGGGCAGGAAGTTGACAGCTTGAAGGTTGATGAAGCTGCTTTCGGCGGGTCGGTCAGGCGCCCGCTGCTCAAGCAGGCCATCGTGATGTACCATGCCAACAAGCGCGTGGGAACGGCGGCAACCAAGAGCAGGAGTATGGTAGCCGGCTCAGGGAGGAAGCTGTTCAGGCAAAAGGGTACCGGCAATGCACGCGTCGGCAACACCCGAACGGGCAAGCGTGTCGGCGGCGGCGTTACTTTCGCCAAGACTGTGAGGAATTTCCGCCAGCGTATGCCCAAGAAGCAGAAAAGACTGGCCTGTGATTCTGCAATACTGGCCAAACTCTTAGGCAACAATGTTGTTGTGGTCGACGGATTGAAACTACAGACGCCTAGAACCAAAGATTTTGTGGGCATTCTGGGCAACCTGAAGATCGATCGCAGTTGTCTCGTGACGATTAGCTCGGAAGATGTGAATCTGGTTAAATCGGCTGATAACATTCCGAAGGTGGCAGTTTTACCTGTGAGTCAGTTGAATGCGGGCGATATCTGCAACTACCGCAAGATGCTATTTACTAAAGAAGCGTTTTTGTCTGTCTTGGATAAAGACCAGGCGAAGGAAAATGACGGGTATTGACGTGGATGACTACGATATCATAATTCGGCCGCTGATTACCGAGCAGGGGATGCACTTTGCAAATGTCAAAAGTGCCTACTCCTTCGAAGTAAACAAGAAGGCTAACAAGACTCAGATAAGGAACGCTGTGGAAAGAATATACAGCGTCAAAGTCCAGAAAGTAAGAACGGCAAACCGTAAAGGTAAGTACCGTCGAAAAGGCAGGACGTACGGCATGACGCCGAGCTGGAAAAAGGCGGTCGTATTTCTCGATCCCGATTTCCACATAGATTTGTTCTAAAGCGGTCATGTGCTGTGAGTTTGTAGTTCATGGACGAGAGCTGCGAGCCGAAAACTAAGAACTAAAGACTAAGTACTAAGAACTACTACCATGGGTATTCGAGTTTACAAACCAACAAGTGCCGGACGAAGAAACAGTTCAGTCAACGATTACGCCGAGTTGACCACGTCCAAGCCTGAGAAATCGCTTTGCAAGCGAATAAAGAAAACCGGCGGTAGAAACCATCACGGCGTTACCACGACCCGGTTCCGGGGCGGCGGCGCAAGGAAGATCTATCGCATTATTGATTTTAAGCGTAAGAAAGATGGAGTTCCCGCCAAGGTCGCGACGATCGAATACGATCCCAACAGGAATTGCTTTATCTCGCTGCTTCACTACGCTGATGGTGAAAAGAAATACATACTGGCGCCGCTGGGAATTGAGGCCGGGGACCGCGTGGAGAGCGGCCCTTCCTGTGAGCCCAAGATTGGAAACGCGATGCCTCTTTCAGCGATTCCTGCCGGCATGGAGATACACAATATCGAAATGAGGGCCGGCCAGGGCGGAAAACTGGTCAGAGGTGCCGGCAACGCCGCAAAGATAATGGCAAAGGACGGCAATTGGGTCACGATCGTCCTGCCGAGCGGTGAGATGCGTACGATTCGCAAGGAATGTCGGGCCACAATTGGTCGATTGAGCAACCCCGACCATCAGAACGTGCGGATCGGCAAAGCCGGGCGAAAACGCCATATGGGCCGCAGACCTCGTGTCAGAGGAAAGGCTATGAATCCCGTTGATCATCCGATGGGTGGCGGAGAGGGCAGGTCGAACGGAGGCAGACATCCGTGTTCACCTACAGGTGTGCTGGCAAAAGGTGGAAAAACGAGAAATCCGCGAAATACGAGCAATAATAGAATTATTCGAAGGCGAAAGAGTAAGAGACAGAAACAGTTAGCCCTGTAATTTCGCCCTGCACCGCGGTTGGTGCGTTGAGCGAAAGATACACGAGATACGAGAAATGGGAAGATCTCTAAAAAAAGGACCGTTCGTTGATGAGAAGTTGTTCATCAAGGTCAACAGACAGACTGCTTCGGGCTCTCGTGAGCCGATCAAAACCTGGGCACGAAGGTGTACGATAGTCCCCGAGTTCGTTGGCTTCACATTTATGGTCCACAACGGCAAGATGTTTCACAAGGTTTTCGTCACCGAAGATATGGTGGGGCATAAGTTAGGTGAGTTTTCACCCACGCGGATGTTCAAAGGTCATTCAAGCAAGAAGATAAGATAGGCAATATGTTAAGTGCTGAAAAATTCAAAGAGCTTTGCCGTGAACGTAAGGTAAGTGCGGACAGTTTGGCTGGTCATCTTGCCAGGGGGGCGTTCGACAGGCAAAAAGCAGCGGCGGCAGTCAGGAACTGGCAGAAGGGCCTTTTCAAACCCGAACCACGCTCCGAGGATATCAGACGACTTGCAACTGCTTTGTCCGTCGAGGCCAATGATCTGACAGACTGGCGATCCTCTTATCGCTACGCTCCAATGTCGGCACGGAAGGCTCGATTGGTTACCCAGTTGATAGTTGGCCGCAGTGTCCAGGATGCACTGGATATTATGAAGTTCACGAGCAAGCGAGCCGCCAGCATGATCGATAAGGTCTTGAAGAGCGCGGTTGCCGACGCCGATGAGCAGCAGGCTGATACTGACAGGCTATATGTGAGTTCTGCCCGCGTGGACGACGCTGGAGTCCGAATCGGCACGAAAAGGTTTATCGAAAAAGATAGAGGCAGAGCGCACCCGATTCAAAAGAAAGCCTGTCACATACATGTAACAGTAACACAAGTCTAAGAAACTTTATACGAATTAACAGCGCAACACGAGATACGAAATTATGGGCCAGAAAGTATCGCCAATAGGTTTTAGAACGGGAATAACGCGCGGGTGGCAGAGTACCTGGTTCGCCACCAAAGCCGATTATGGCCATTTCCTTATCGAAGACCAGAAGATTCGTCGGTATGTCGACGACAGGTTTAACCGCCGTATGCCCAAAGGCGCGGTGGCTAAGACCGAGATTGTCCGGACGCGAAATGAAGTCAAAGTTACATTGCACAGCGCCCGGCCCGGCGTGGTCATCGGTCCCAGGGGTGGTGAAGTCGATAAGTTGCGAGAGGAACTCGAGGATATTACAGGTCGCAAGATAAACGTCAATGTTATCGAGATAAAAGAGCCGGACCTCAATGCGTGTTTGGTCGGCGAAGCGATCGCCGAACAGTTGGGCAAGAGAGCGTCGTTCAGGCGCACGATGAAGCAGTTCTGCGAAGCGGCGATGAACGCCGGCGCCAAAGGCGTTAAGATTATTTGCTCCGGCCGGTTAGCCGGCTCTGAAATGTCGAGGAAGGAAACGCAGAAGCTTGGCAGCATTCCGCTGCACACGTTGGATGCTAATGTGGATTATGCCATAGCGACAGCGAGAACGACGTATGGAGCCATTGGCGTAAAAGTTTGGATTTATAAAGGCAAGTTCGGCGAAGAGATCGCCGAGAGGCCGCAGCGTCGTCGCCCGCCGAGACGCATGAGTCCAGCGGGGAGAGACCGGGGCCGGGGCGGCGCCAAACGCGGGGCGAGTCGGGGGGCCAAACAAGCTCCCGCCGCGGCACCAGCTGCTGCCGAGCCGGCTGCGTCGCCGCCTGTTGAGCCGCAGACGAGTGAACCGAATACAACCGAGGCGAGTTGAAGGAATACTTCTTGACTAAGAACAGTGCTTGGTAAGTACAGTTTTGACAAAGGTGTGTAAAAAATGGCGATGATGCCGAAAAGAGTGAAGCACCGTAAGAGCCAGCGCGGCAAGATGAAGGGCAATGCGTCGCGATGCAACTTCGTTGCGTTTGGTGAATACGGCTTGCAGGCCCTGGAAACCAGTTGGATAACCGGACGGCACATTGAGGCCGGCCGGGTCGCCGCGACTCACTTTTTGCATCGTGAGGGCAAAGTCTATATCAGGATCTTCCCGCATAAGCCGGTCAGTTCCAAGCCGTTGGAAACGCGAATGGGTAAGGGCAAGGGCGAGCCTGATTTCTGGGTGGCAAGAGTAAGACCGGGAACGGTTTGCTTTGAGATCGGCGGAGTTGACGAAGATGTGGCCAAGGAGGCGCTTGTAAGGGTCGCTCATAAGATGCCAATAAAGTGCCGGTTCGTAAAGCGAAGGCATTCATTGTAATAGGAAACGTTTGATGAAGGCGCAGCATTACCGAGAAATGAGTCTGGATGAGCTTGAGGGCAAACTCGATGAACTCGAGAGGCACTTGTTCGATTTGCGTTCCCAGGCGGTGACGGAAAAACTTGAGAATTCGAGGGCTGTTATTAACGTAAGGCGTGATATTGCCAGGATTAAGACCATAATGCACCAGAGCAAATGATCGCTTGCTCACAAAGGTGCTTGTTGAGACGGAAAATCGAAGATGCCCGATAGTAAAGTAAAAACCTTAACTGCCGCGGTGGTGAGCAAGAGCGGTGATAAGAGCGTCACAGTTGCCATCGATTACAAGGTCAAACATCCGAAGTATGGCAAGTATATGAGACGCAGGACGAAACTGGCCGTGCACGATGAGCACAATCAAAGCGGCGTTGGCGACGTCGTCGAGATCGCTCAGTGCAGGCCTCGCAGCAAGAGAAAGAGTTGGCGTCTCCTGAAGATCGTACAAAAAGTAGAACAAGCTTGATATTGAGATATGAAATAATGATTCAACAGGAAACAATGTTGGACATAGCCGACAATTCCGGTGTCAAGTCGGCATTATGTATAAAGGTTCTCGGAAGAGGCGGCGCCCGTGGCAAGAAGACCCGGCCGGTCGCCGGGGTTGGCGATATTGTATGCGTTGCCATAAAGAAATCGCTTCCCAATTGCCAGTTGGATGACAAGAAGGTGCACAAGTGCATCATAATCCGTACGAAGAGTCCTGTGAAACGCTCCGACGGCAGCTATGTCAGGTTCGACAGCAACGCGGCGGTGATGATCGACCCCGACGGCAATCCGATCGGAACGAGAATCTTCGGTGCGGTTGCTCGCGAGCTTCGTGAGAAGAACCATATGAAAATCATCTCGCTGGCGAGCGAGGTAGTCTAAGGATGTGTGAAATACGAGATACGATCTTATGACTTTGCATGTGAAAAAAGGTGATACTGTTGAGATTATAGCCGGCGACCACAAGGGTGCTTCCGGCAGGGTGCTGCGTGTGATTTCGGATAAGAACTGCGTGGTGGTTCAGGGCCACAACCTGGCCAAGAAGCACGTCCGGCCTTCGCGGAAGAATCCGCAGGGCGGGCGCATAAATGTTGAATGTCCGATTCACATAAGCAACGTCCTACCGGTGAATCCGAAGAGTTCGCACGGCAGCAGAGTCCATTATCAGTTAAGCGCCGATGGCAGTAAGAGACGTCTGGCCACTGACGGCACCGAAATCGGCATTGTTAGAAAGGCAAAGTAGGCTGGCTAAGAGGCCGCTGTTTAAGCATTTGGTCGGTTGCAGAGAAAAATGGTACGCTTGAAAGACTTATATAGATCGAAAGTGACCCCGGGCCTGAAAGAGGAATTTGGGTATACGAATCCTATGGCGATCCCGCGGATGGAAAAGGTTGTCATCTCCATGGGCGTCGGCAAGGCTGTTCAGGACAAAAAGTATCTGGAGTCGGCTAAAAAGGAATTGGCGATGATTGCCGGGCAGATGCCCGCGGTGTGCAAAGCCAAGAAGAGTGTCTCGAATTTCAAGGTCAGGGAAGGCCAGGATACCGGCCTCAAAGTTAACCTTCGCGGCGTGAGAATGTTTGAATTCATGGATAGGCTCATTAATCTGGCTATCCCGCGGGTCCGAGACTTTCGAGGCCTCAACGCCAGCAGTTTTGATGGCCGGGGCAATTACTCAATGGGTCTGACAGAACAGAGCGTTTTTCCGGAAATCAACACTGCTAAGATCGAGTTCCAGCAGGGTATGAACATAACGTTTGTGACCACGGCAAGGACCGACGACGAGGCGAGAAGAATGCTTGAACTCTTTGGTATGCCATTTAAGAAGAGTGAGTCGCAGGATGCCTGAGCAGATAAGAAATTGGAGTGTGTGAATGTCAACCAAAGCATTGGAAAACAAGGCAGAGCAGAAACAGAAATTTCGTGTCAGGCAGTACACGCGCTGTCAGTTGTGTGGCAGGTCGAGAGCCGTCTATCGCAAGTTTAAGATCTGCCGGATCTGTTTTAGAACATTAGCCAACGAGGGCAAAATCCCCGGTGTAAGGAAAGCTAGTTGGTAAAGGGCCGGATGCAAAGATGAGTAGACTGTAATTGTAAGACCACGGTTTACGACAAACTATACACGAGATGTGAAATTATGAGTTTAAGTGATCCAATAGCTGACATGCTGACAAGAATTCGCAATGCTATGCGAATAAACAAAGGCCAGGTCAACATCAAGGCCTCGAATATCTGTGAAGGCATTGCTACTGTTTTGAAGCAGGAAGGTTACATAGAGGACTTTGACCGAATTGACGACAGCAAGCAAGGCATATTGCGGGTTACACTCAAGTATGACCAGAACGGCCGATCCATTATTGACAAGATAACAAGGACAAGCAAGCCGGGCTGCAGGATCTATTCGCCCGTTGACAAGTTGCCGCGTGTTTTAGCCGGCATGGGCATAGCAATCGTTTCGACAAGTAAGGGTGTAATGAGTGACAGAAGCTGTCGGCAGGCAAACGTTGGCGGCGAGATACTTTGTACGGTAAGCTAATGAGTCGTATAGGAAAAAAACCCATTGATATACCCGGAGGCGTAAAGGTCGAACTCAAGGGGCTGCGCGTCAAGGTTGCAGGGCCGCTTGGGCAACTCGAGATGGACTGTCATCCGCGAATGAAAATAAGAATTGACGATGCCGGGGCGAAAGTGTTGGTTGAAAATGATCGCCCTGAGGACCGCCAGGGCAAGCAGTTGCACGGCACAATGCGGGCTTTGATTGCCAATATGGTTACCGGTGTGAGCAAAGGTTTCGAGAAGAAGCTGGAAATATACGGTACCGGCTATAACGTCAAGGAGCAGGGTGCGAAGCTGGTTTTCCAGATTGGGTTCTGTCATCCTGTGGAGCTGGTAATGCCCAAGGACGTGAAGATAAATATCGAGGCCGGCGCAACGCGAGGCAATGACACTCCCGCAAGATTCACCCTCTCGTCGATAGACAAGAGGCTATTGGGACAATTCGCCGCGGATATACGAAAAATTAGGCCGCCTGAGCCGTATAAAGGCAAAGGCATCCGCTACGCCGATGAGCACGTGCGGCGCAAGGTCGGCAAGGCGTTTGCCTCAGGTGCAGCGTAAGAATTTCGATTTGGGAATTGAAGAAGTGAAAATCGCAAAGCAAAGAAAAGCAGCAGTCAGGCGCAAGTATCACGTTCGCAAGAAGGTCTTCGGGACACCGGACAGGCCTCGGCTGTCGGTGTTTCGCTCGAATAGACATATTTACGCCCAGATTGTTGATGATACGGCCGGAGCGACGCTTGCCTCGGCAAGCACCAGAGCAAAGGTGTTGCGAGAGCAACTGTCCAATGCCGGCGACAAGAAGGCTGCTGAAACGATAGGTGAAATTATTGCCAAGCAGGCTCTCGGTGTCGGCATTAAGTGCGTTTGTTTTGATAGAAACCGGTACAAGTTTCACGGCCGAGTCAAGGCTCTTGCCGAAGCGGCCAGGAAAGCCGGGCTGGCTTTTTGAAAAAGAGAAACTATAAAGCTTGGAGAACAAATTGGCAGTAGAACCTGTTAAACCCGTTGAACCGGTTGAGAGCGAGGCTCCGGCAGAGAGCGCGCCGCCCTTGGGGCGGCCTCCGGAAGGAGCTAAGCCTTTAGACCAGGAAGAGAGGCCGTTAGAGGATACGGTCGTGAAAATATTTCGCTGCTCCAAAGTGGTCAAGGGTGGTCGGCGATTTAGTTTTGCCGCGTTAGTTGTTGTTGGCGATCGCGCAGGTACGGTGGGCGTCGGTTACGGAAAGGCAAACGAGGTGCCGCGAGCGGTTGAGAAAGGTGTGAAGGATGCAAAGAAATCTTTGCATAAGATAGCTTTGGACAATCGAACGATCCCGCACCAGGTCAACGGCAAGTACAGAGCTACGAAGGTAGCGCTGGTCCCGGCCAGCCCGGGTACGGGGGTCATTGCCAGCTCAAGCGCTCGAGCAGTCCTCGAGTATGCCGGCGTGCAGGACGTCCTTACAAAAGTTTACGGGAGCACTTCGGCGAAGAATGTTGTCAAGGCTACGCTGCAAGGATTGCTGGAGTTGCGAGACAAAGAAATGGTCGAGTCTCTTCGTGGCGTGCCGATCAATGTATAATAATTGCCGATTGATAAATGGGTGATTTTGATGCTGAATCATGAAATAACTTCCAAAGTAGGTGCTCATAGGCGTCGTCGCCGCGTTGGCAGGGGGCCCGCCAGCGGCCAGGGTAAAACATGCGGTCGAGGGCACAAAGGTGCCGGCAGCAGGGCCGGCTCGGTTTCGGTCGCGGCATATGAGGGTGGACAAATGCCGTTGTTCCGGCGACTGCCTAAACGCGGTTTTAATAATGCCAACTTCGCAACACGCTGTGAGATCGTGAATATCTGTCAGTTGGAAAGATTTGCCGATGGCGCCACTATCAGCGTGGAGCAGTTATCCGATGCCGGACTGATCGATAATATAAAGAGCAAAGTTAAGATTCTCGGCAAGGGGGACCTGACAAGAAGGTTGCAGGTTGCGGCCCACAAGTTCAGCAAGTCTGCCGAGGAGAAGATTACCGCCTCGGGCGGCACGGCGAGTGTGATTTGACCTGAAGTTTGTGTACCGTATTATGTGAGAAGCAACGCAAAGAGCAGAATACGAGATAGGAAACAATGCTTGGATCGGTTGTCAACATATTTAGAGTGAAGGACCTGCGCAACAAGATTATTTTTACCGTTGCGCTGCTGGTAATCTACAGGGTGGGTTTCTTCATCTCTGTTCCTGGTTTTGACTATGAGGGGATAGTCGAAGGAACAACACAGTCGGAGACTCCGTTGGGCAGAGCTGCCGAGATGATGCAAATGTTCACCGGCGGAACATTGAGCCGCAGCAGCTTGTTCGGGCTCGGGATCATGCCGTATATTACCTCCTCGATTATCCTGATGTTGCTGGGAGAGGTTGTTCCGGCGCTGAAGAAGTTGCGCCAGGAGGGCCAAACCGGGCACAAAAAGATACAGGAATACACGCGATACCTGGCGGTTTTGATATGCCTTGTTCAGTCGATAATGTACATGAAATTGCTTGGGGGCCAGGGTCTGACGTACGTTGGCATGGAGCGCCAGGCCTTGCTAATGGGCGTCGTCGGTATGACCGCCGGGACCATATTCCTTATGTGGCTCGGCGAGCAGATAGACGAATACGGCATAGGCAATGGTATCAGTTTGATCATTATGGCCGGCATTGTCTCCAGAATGCCCTGGGCCGTTCGAACGCTCTTGCAGAACGTTGACTTGTCCATCGACGCTCCGGTTGGCAGCATAGGGCCGGCAAAAATACTGTTCCTTGTAGCAGCGTTCTTGTTTGTCGTTGCAGGCGCCATACTTATCACTCAGGGGCAGCGCCGCATACCGATTCAACAGGCCAAGCAGATGCGAGGTCGCCGGGTATACGGAGGACAGCGCCATTACCTGCCCTTGAAGGTAAATCATGGCGGAGTGATGCCCATAATCTTCGCTTCGAGTTTCATGATGTTCCCGCCGATCATATTTGGTCAGCTATTGAAAATAGATAGCCTTTTTGACTCGACAATTCTCAATACGATCAACGATGCGTTGAGCTATCGAGCCTACACTTACAATGTTTTGTATATGCTGCTGATCTTCCTGTTCGCATATTTCTGGGTGACAGTGCAGTTTCAGCCCAAAGAAATGGCGAAGAATCTCCGCGATGCGGGAAGTTTCATTCCCGGGCTTCGACCTGGGCGCAGGACCGCCGACTACCTGGAAACCGTAATGACTCGGATCACCTATTTCGGCGCGTCATTCTTGGCCATAATCGCTGTCGTGCCCTCGCTGATCATAGTGGGGCTGGGGATTCA
Organism: uncultured Pirellulales bacterium; assembly: GCA_964562575.1. GTDB lineage: Bacteria > Planctomycetota > Phycisphaerae > Sedimentisphaerales > Anaerobacaceae > SG8-4. The sequence goes on along the minus strand of CAZLTY010000022.1, from coordinate 16,626 downwards.
GCCTACCGTGGCCAATTTCCTCGGCGGCACCGGTTTGTTGATCGTGGTCAGTGTTTCGCTCGATTTGGTACAGAAGATAGAAGCGAACCTGTTGATGCGCAGCTATGAAGGTTTTAGCTCGACTGGAAGAATCAAAGGAGCACAGGGATGAGAATAGTATTGTTGGGTGCCCCGGGAGCAGGTAAGGGAACGCAGTGCAAGAACATTGTAACTGAGCACGGCCTGCTTCATCTATCCAGTGGAGATATCCTCAGGCAGGAAAGAGCCGCGGGTACCGAACTGGGCGCGCGGGCCCAAAGCTACATGGATTCCGGCGGACTTGTTCCGGACGAAATCATAATCGGGATGATGGCAAAGGCGATTGAAAAAGCACCTGCGTCCGGCTTCGTGCTGGACGGTTTTCCGAGAACGGTTAATCAGGCAGTCGAGCTTGACAAGGCGCTGGCTGAGGCCGGCCTGAAGATCGACATCGTCGTTAACTTGGAAATAGATGACCAAATAGTAGCGTCGCGGATGACCGGAAGAAGGAGTTGCCCCCAGTGTGGTGCCGTATACCACACTGAGAATCTGAAGCCGAAGACCGAAGGTCTGTGTGACCACGACGGCACTGAGCTTGTTCAGCGGTCCGATGACAGGTTGGACGTGGTGGCGCAACGCCTTGAAACTTACCATCGGCAGACAGAGCCGCTGGTTGATTACTATAAGAAAAACGGCACGGTCTACGACTTTGATGCCGGCAAGGGTGTTGATGAGGTTAAGGCCTCGATATTCGAGAAACTAGATACGCTCGGTAAGACGTGCAGCGCTGATGCTGTATCGAATTGAGAGGCGTGAACTTTGAGACGCTAAAAGTAAATGGCTATAACGCTGCGCAGCCGAAGAGAAATTGAGTTGATGCGTCGGGCAGGTGCTGTTGTAGCTGACGTTCTTTCAAAAATGAAGGAAATTGCAGAGCCGGGAATTACCACCGCGCATCTTGACAGTGTGGCTTTGCAGATGGCCGCTGAGGCCGGAGCGGTTGCTTTGTTCAAGGGTGTTCGGGCTCCGTTTTCTGAAATCGCATTTCCGGGTGCGATTTGTGCTTCGATGAATGATGAGGTTGTTCACGGGATTCCTTCGGGCAATGCGAAGCTCTGCGACGGTGATATCCTCAGTGTCGATTTTGGCGTCAGACTCGATGGTTATTGCGGCGATGCCGCGATAACAATTGCGATTGGTGATATCTCTCAAGAGCGGCGCAAGCTTATGGATGTGACCAAACGTGTTCTTGATACTGCAATCGAGAAATCTGCACCGTCTGTCAGGTGGAGCCAGGTAGCTGCCGAGATGCAGCGATGCGCCGAGGATGCCGGGTTCTCGGTGGTGAGAGACTTTGTTGGACATGGTATCGGTCGCGAGATGCACGAAGAGCCGAGAGTGCCCAACTTTGTCAGCAATGAGTTGTTGGCACATGATGTAGTTTTGGCCGAAGGAATGGTTTTGGCTGTTGAGCCTATGATCAACGAAGGCTCATGCGGCGTGCGAACGCTGAAGAACGGATGGACAGTTGTGACAAAGGACGGCAAGAGTTCGGCCCATTTTGAGCACACGATTGCCATAGTGGAAGATGGTTGTCAGGTATTAACTGTAAAAGGGCGGCTAGAGGCGGCTCAAACGAACCAGTGAGTGTGGGTTGCGAAATAAGATAGAATGCCGAAGAAGGACACAATAAGATTGCAGGCCACGGTGACGGACGCTCTGCCGAATGCGATGTTCAGGGTGGAGTTGGAGAACGGTCACAAGGTATTGGCTCATGTTTCCGGGAAAATGCGAATGCACTTCATTCGTATCTGCCCCGGAGACACGGTCGTAGTTGAAATGTCGCCTTATGATTTGAATAGAGGTCGAATAGTGCTCCGGAATTAACCGCGGCTTGGTTACTGGCGGCTCGCAGCCGTGTTCAGTCGTGAGCCCTGACCGCAATAGCAGGTATAATGAATGAAAGTTAGAAGTTCTGTAAAACGTATATGTGAGAATTGTAAGATTGTCCGTCGCAAAGGTGTTGTGCGGGTAATTTGTACAAACCCACGACACAAACAGCGTCAAGGATAGTCTCTGTCGCCCGAGCCAGGCGCCAGATGACGCTACAAGATATGAAAAGGAGCTGATATGCCGCGTATTGTCGGTGTTGATATTCCCAACGAAAAATCCATACTGATTTCACTGACCTATGTTGTTGGTATAGGCCCGCGCACTTCGGCGCAGATATTAAAGGAAGCCGGGGTCGACGAAAGCACCAAGGCCGGCAAGCTCAGTGAAGATGAGCTTAGCCATATAACACAGATTATCGACCGTGATTGCATCGTCGAGGGCCAGCTTCGCAGGCAGGTGGCCCAGAACATTGCTCGTCTGCGTGATATCGGTTGCTACCGTGGCCTTCGCCACAGAAGAGGCCTGCCGGTTAGAGGCCAGTGTACTCAGAGCAATGCACGCACTCGCAAGGGTCCGCGCAAGACCGTTGCGGGCAAAAAGGGTGTGAAGGAAAAACGCTAAAAGCTCCGTTGTTTGGGGCAGGCACACAATAAGAGAAAGACGTAATGGCAAAAAAAGCAAAGCGAAAAGTCAGAAAGAATGTCGTTCGCGCCATTGTGCACATAAAGGCGACATTCAACAATACGTTGATTACGATCACCGATTTGGACGGCAATACGGTTTGCGCAGGCTCGGCAGGCTGTGTGGGCTTCAAGGGATCTCGCAAGAGCACACCCTTTGCGGCCCAGAGAGCTGCTCAACGCTGTGCCAGTTCGGCCATGCGTAACGGTGTGCGTGAGGTTGAGATCAGAGTCAAGGGCCCCGGTTCGGGCCGAGAATCTGCTATATCAGCTCTGCAGCAGGCGGGATTGCGTATCTCGTCGATAGAAGATGTCACTCCGCTGCCGCACAACGGCTGCAGACCGCCGAAGCGAAGAAGAGTTTAAATACCAACAACCGATAGAGTTTCTTGGAGACAAATAAGAAAGATGGGACGTTATTTGGGTTCATCTTGTAAGCACTGCCGCCGTGAAGGCATGAAGCTCATGCTCAAAGGCATCAGGTGTGAGACGGCGAAGTGTCCGATCGAGAAAAAACAGCGCAATCTGGCTCCCGGTATGCACGGATGGCGCAGGGGCAGAATAAGTGAATATGGCGTTCGCCTACGCGAGAAACAAAAGGTCAAAAGATATTACGGACTGATGCAACGCCAGTTTATGAGATGCTTCCGCCAGGCCGAGCGGATGAGGGGTAATACCGGCGAAACGCTGCTGCAGTTGCTCGAAAGGCGTCTCGATAATGTCGTATATAAGCTGAATTTCGCGCCGTCCCGCAAGGCCGCGAGACAGATAATCGCTCACGGCCACATTTATGTAAACGGGCACAAAGTCAGTGTCAGCGATTATACAACGAAAATCGGCGAGAAGATAACGATCAAAGGTTCGCAGAAGAGCCGCAAGAGAGTGAAAGAGCAGTTGGACACCAACCCGAATTTTGCAGTGCAGAGTTGGCTGCAATTGTCAAGGGACGACCTGCAAGCTACCGTTGTTGCATTGCCCACCCGAGATGACGTCCAGGTTCCCGTCGAGGAACTGTTGGTCGTGGAGTTTTGCTCGAGGTAGAAGCAAGGCAGTTCTTGGCTTGGTTTTGGTGTTCTGCAAGAATACGATTCTTGAGCATTGATAATGAACAGATCCCGTTAACTCAGGGACTTATAACTCAGAGGTTGCATAGGAGATCTACATGCGGGTTACATGGCGTGGTTTGGAGTTGCCGACTCGTGTTGAACGAGACACGGTGGTATCGAGTGAGAAGTATGGTCGGTTCTTTATCGAGCCTTTCGAGCGTGGTTTCGGCACGACGATTGGCAACAGCCTCAGACGCATATTGCTCTCCTCTCTGGAAGGCAGTGCCGTAACATCGGTCAAGATTGCGGGTGTCGACCACGAATTCAGTTCGATAAGCGGGGTGATGGAGGATGTCACGGAAATCGTTTTGAACGTCAAGAGTCTTGTCATTCGCCTTGACGACGAGGGACCTAAGACAATGAGCCTTTCGGCGAACAAAGCCGGGGTCGTCACGGCAGCCGACATTGTCGCCGACCCGGCCATCGATGTGGTAAACAAAGAGCTCACTGTGGTTACTTTGACGGAAAAAGTGAAATTTGAGATGGAAATGGTGGTTGAGAGCGGCCGTGGTTATGTGCCGGCTTCTGAGCGAATCGCCGCCACTGACAGATTCGATCAGGAACTGGGCAGGATCTTGCTCGATACGGTCTACTCTCCGGTTACGAGAGTGCGCTACACGACTGAAAACACGCGGGTGGGACAGAAAACCAACTATGACAAGCTCATTCTGGAGATTTGGACCGACGGAACCATTACCCCGGAGATGGCGCTTGTCGAAGCCGCAAAAATCCTGCGCAAGCATGTTAACCCGTTCGTACAATATTTCGAGCTGGGAGAAGAAACAGTCGCTGCTTCGGAGATTGTGGAAACTGAGACCGAAGAGCCGGCGGTCGACGAGGAATTGGCCCAGAAGCTGCTCATGTCGACGCAGGAGTTGGAACTCTCGGTAAGGGCAAACAACTGCCTCGAGTCGGCAAAAACCGACACCATCGGAGAATTGGTAAGAATGACTGAAGCTGATCTTCTGAAGATTCGCAGCTTTGGCAAGACTTCTTTGCGCGAAATCAAGAGAAAGCTTGCCGACATAGGGCTGTCTTTGGGAATGACAGACATTTAGATACAAGAGGAGTTCAGTTATATGCGTCACAGAGTAGCAGGACGCCGATTAGGCCGGACAAAGGAGCACCGTCTGGCTATGCGGCGAAATATGGTCGCTTCGCTTTTCCAGCACGAGACGATTTCGACCACAAAAGAAAAGGCCAAGGAGGTAAAACCCTTTGCCGAAAAGCTGATCACGCTGGCCAAGAAAGGAACGCTCTCTGCCAGACGCCAGGCTATTGCGATGCTCGGCAATCGTGACATCATCGATAACGAAAGCGGACAAGCCGTGAGAAAAGGCACTGTGATCGGCAAGTTGTTCAGTGAGCTTGGTCCCAGATACCTTGACAGGCCGGGCGGTTATACGAGAATCATCCGCCTGTCTCTGAGAAGGCTCGGTGATAACGGCGAACTTGTATTGCTGCAACTCTTGGGTGCTGAGGAGCCGGTTAAGGGACAGAAGAAGAAACGCTCTCGCAAGAAGCGGGCAGTCGCAGCCAAGGTCGAATCGCCAGAAGTCGCCGAGGCCGAAGCGCAAGTCGAAGAGACAGTCGAAGCCGAGGAGGTCACTGAGGCAGAAGAGCTGGCCGAGGCCGAAGACTCTGATGAGCAGACCGGCAAGGAACTGTAGTCTTTGTTTGGCGGGATAGCATTCGATGAGTTCGGATGATTGTGTTTTCTGTAAGATTGCAGGTGGCGAGCTGCCGGCTGCAAAGATTTACGAAGACGAAGTTACTCTGGCGTTCTTAGATGTCGGCCCCATAAGCGACGGCCACACCCTGGTGATCCCGAAGCAGCACTTTGAAAAACTGCACGATTGTCCTGCTGAGCTTATGAGCCAGGTCTCTGGTTGCCTTGGCAGAATAGCTGGAGCCGTGAGCGCGGCGATGAATTCTGACGGCTATAATCTGTTGTGCAATAATGGCAGAGCGGCGGGCCAGATTGTTGAGCATTTGCATTTTCACATAATCCCACGCAATGCCGGCGATGGCTTGCTCAATCGCTGGCCCTCCTATACTTACCAGAAGGAGAAGATCGAGGCTATTGCCGGGAAAATTCGGCAGAATTTGTAAAATTTCTTTTGTCATTCTTGATATAAGAAGACTTTTGTGCTATGTTGGCCACTCTGATTAATGAATTATTGGCCGCGGGGTAGAGCAGTCTGGTAGCTCGTCGGGCCCATAACCCGGAGGTCGGAGGTTCGAATCCTCCCCCCGCTATTGAGTTCAAGAGATAACTTCTTAGAAAATAAGAAGTTATCTCTTTTTCATTTCTGACCTTGATTGCTCGATGTGAACCTCCGTCCTGCACAAGCATGTACGATCCCAAGAATGCAGACGCTAGAACATATCAGAAACTGGGGTAGTGTCAGAATGCCGGCGGCGTGAATCCGGTTTCAAACGTTTCGAAATACAAGGAACGTGCCCCAAAGATTCGCTTCTTCACGTTGCCGCAAATCGAGGAGCAACTCAGAGTGCTGGAGGAGCACTCACAGTTGCAAACGATGGTTGCCGTCCTGATATACGTGGGCTTGCGGCGTGAAGAGGTTCTCTGGCTCACTTTCGATGACATAGACCTGGAATTCGGGACCTATGGGTTGATCCGAGTCCGGGCAAAAACCGTCCACGGCGAATCGTGGCAGCCCAAGACCAAGAGCAACAGGGCGGTCCCGATAAGCTCGCCCCTGAGGCTTATAGTCTTGATAGATATGTCCCGAAAACTCTCCCTGAGCGTTGGTTCTTCCCAAGTCCGAAGGGCAAGGGATATGACCCGGACAATTTCAGCCGAGACCTGCGGAACGCTGACAGAAAAGCTGGCTTGCAGTGGACCTGTCTGGATTTTCGGCACACATTCGGATCACATCTTGCAATGAAGGGTGAATCACTGTACAAAATATCTGTGTTAATGGGAAATTCGCCGGAGATATGCAGGAGGCATTATGCAGCTTTGATTCCCGAAACGATGGCTGATAGTGTGGAGTTTTGCTCTCGCCACAAAAGACAATTGCAAGTGAACTGAATAGGAAGACAAAAACCAATTGAGGTGCCACAAAGGCAAATATTCTCAATTTCGTGGAGATCCTATCTGTTATGCCTGATGGTTATGAATATGAAGTGTTCGTGAGCTATTCCAGGAAGAAATTGTGGCCGGAGTGGATTGAAAATACATTTATGCCTTTGTTTGAGCATCACCTCAACAATGAAATTCCAAACGCTAAAATATTCATTGACTATGAGATGGAGACAGGCTGCAACTGGCCAGCGAAGCTAGCGGAGGGGTTGTCGCGATCAAAAATTCTTGTTGGTCTATGGTGCAAGCCATACTTTGCGAGTGAATGGTGCTTAACAGAGCTATCCTTGATGTGTGCAAGAGAGGGAGGACATGGCTTTAACACACAAGGAAACCCTCAACGACTAATTGTCCCAGCGTCTATTCATGACGGGGATGATTTCCCAGAAAATGCAAAGGAAATCCAGCAGGCACAATTGCAGAAACATTCTCATGTGTGGGTAGCGGAAGGATCGAAGACAAAAGAGGAACTGTCAAGAATTATTCAAGGTTGGATGCCTGACGTAGTGACGGCTATTGGCGTTGCTCCTGACTACGATGATAACTTTGCAGCACTTGCGTACGGAGAGTTTATGGATACTTTCCGGGCAGAAAGTGTTGATCAGTTAACAGTTCCGAATGTGGGAAGCTGAATGATGGGCGTGATAACAACTTTTTATTCATATAAAGGTGGTGTTGGGCGAACAATGGCACTGGCTAATATTGCTGTGCTCTTGGCGAAAAGAGGCAAAAGGGTTTTGCTTGTCGATTGGGATATAGAAGCGCCAGGACTGCATAACTACTTTGGCGAATACAATAAGATTGAAGCGAAAAACGATAAGGGCTTAATGGGATTGTTGAGTGCGGCAAGGGAGCAAGAGGGTAAGCCAGACTGGCGGGACTATGTCTCCAAGGTTGAATTCTCGGAAAGATCTGATATTGATGTTATCTGGAGTGGTTGTGAGAGAATGGAGGGGTATGTTTCAGACGTTCTGAGTTTTGACTGGAAGAAATTCTATTCTGAGCATGGCGGCGGTCGATTCATCGAAAATCTCCGTGATGAATGGAAAGACCAATATGAATTCATTTTTGTTGACAGTCGCACAGGTGTTACAGATTACGGGGGAATATGTACTATTCAATTGCCGGATTTCCTGACGCTGGTTTTTACGCCTAATCTACAAAGTATAGAAGGTGTAAAGCATCATGCTATTCAATCGCAAGAAGCCAGGCAGAAACTGGCCTATGGCAGGATGCCGCTGCTGGTCTTTCCTTTGTTATCACGTTTTGATGGTAAAGAAGAAAAGGATCGGGGCGAATTGTGGCTCAAAACCTCCTCAGAAGAAATGGGGATGTTCTACGATGATTGGTTGCCTAAAGATTTCCCAGTACTAAAGATACTGGAAAATACCAAATTGCCATATACTCCTTATTTCAGTTTTGGCGAAGAACTTGCTGTTGAAAAAACGAGTTTGTCAGACACAGACACGCTTGGCTATGCATATAATCGTATTGCAAATATATTTGAGAGTCATTTCCGGGACGTCCCTGCAATCCTGGGCTTCAAAACTGAAAGGGATCGACTGAAAGCTCAACTTTACGAGCATCTCGGAAAGGGAGAATTTCAAGAAGCGGGAATACTGCTTCGTGAAGGTATTGTAGATCATGGGGCCGATGAGGTGACATCGTTCATCTATACTGCCTTACTCAAAGCCCGCGGTGACACAGAGCTGGTATGGCCGCATCTGGAGGGTTGGCTGAAGCAGCATGGTGGAGATAAGAGCGCACAACGCATCTATGATGTTTGGCTCAAGACCGGCGGTGGCCTCTCACTGATTGAATCGGATATTCAAAGCTGGGTGCAAATGCACCGCGAAAGTCCTGAGGCT
>CAZLTY010000022.1:0-7852 GCA_964562575.1 uncultured Pirellulales bacterium | reverse complement strand
GAAAGTCCTGAGGCTCAGTTTGTTTACAAGTCCTGGCTTGATGCCGGCGGTGACCTCTCACTGATTCACGGTGATATCAAGAATTGGCTTAAGATCTATAGTGGGACACGTGAAGCGAGAGAATTGGCAGACTTAATAAGTGACTTAGATGAACTAGAGGCATAGTATCAACGTAATAGTGCTCATCCTTCTACTGTCTCAGGTGTATCGAACGCCTCGAATTTGTTTTGGTGTAATTCACTGCCCCGGAAAAGGACTTGCGATCACAAAACCGGGGCAGTCTGAAGTTCGTATTTGCTTTTGTCCTTGGCTGGTTGCTACTTTGTGGGAACCAGCCTTTGCTCTTCATAGGCAATCACCTCCTTCCTAAGATACCCTATTGATCCATTCTTACCTTCTCCGATACAAAGCCGCTTGAGGCCGGCTCGGCGTGCGATTCGGTCCACACTTGACCGTGAACAAGACCATCTTTCGCCCGGTTCTCTGGGTGAAATCTAAGGGGACTTCTCAACGGTAGAGTCTGCATTTGTTACCCTGGCTGGACAAAATGGCTTGAAAATTTATCCGGCTGCTGTAGACTGTCCGATTAGACCAAATGGAATCTGGCAAGAATACCCAGAACGTTATTCCTGCACCGGCTACTGCAGGTGTAGACTCGTCTCCGCCTGAGCGCGGAGCGGCAGTCCGGCCGATAAGCGCGGATTTGGTGTCGAAAAGCGGAATGGCAGCAGCGATGTGGGCCTTTTTTGTATGTGAGAATAGTTATGGCAGAACTTGAGCAGGATAATGAGCACAGGCGGATTTGCGACAGGCAGATCGAGCCGGCGCAGAGAATAAAACGTTTGCCGCCCTATTTGTTCGGGCGACTCAACGCGCTGAAACTCGCCAAGCGACAGGCGGGCGTCGACATTATCGATCTGGGGATGGGCAACCCGTCGGACCCGGCGCCGCAGGTCATAATCGACAAGCTGTGCGAGGCCGCCCAGGACCCGCGCAATCACCGGTACAGCGCATCGAAGGGTATCAAGAACCTGCGCGGGGAGATCGCGAAGAAGTACGAGGCCAAATGGAACGTGCAGCTCGACCCGGAGACGGAGGTTCTGGCCTGCATCGGCTCGAAAGAGGGATTCAGCCACCTCTGTCTGGCGATGATGGGCCCCGGCGATACGGCGATCGTCCCCGATCCGACGTTTCCGATACACAACTACGCCGTGGTGCTGGCGGGCGCCAATGTCGTATCTGTGCCCTTGGGCAATGACGAGAAGTTCATAAGCAACATCACGATGGTGATTGAGAACATGTACCCGAGGCCCAAGCTGCTGATCCTCAACTACCCTCACAATCCGACGGCGATGACCGTCGACGACGGATTCTTTGAACCGGTAGTCGAGCTGGCCAAGAAATTCGGGATAGCGGTAATCAACGACTTCGCCTACGGTGAGACGTGTTTCGACGGCTACCGGGCGCCGAGCTTTCTCTCGGTCAAAGGCGCAAAGGACGTCGGAGTTGAGTTTACCACGCTGAGCAAGCCCTATAATATGGCGGGCTTTCGCGTCGGATTCGTCGCGGGCAACAAGGACATGATCGATTATCTGGCCACGATAAAGGGCTATTACGACTACGGCATATTCCAGGCGATACAGATTGCCGGCATAATAGCGATGCGGCATTGCGAGCAGGACCTGATAGCCCAGAACCAGAAGTACCAGTCCCGGCGGGACGTTGTCTGTGAGGGGCTGAGCAGGATCGGCTGGGAAGTGGACAAACCGCGGGCGAGCATGTTCGTCTGGGCAAAGGTGCCGAAGGAGCACTCCGGGGGCAAGGGCAGTATCGACTACGCAATGGATTTGATGGAGTACGCAGAGGTTTCGATCGCGCCGGGCAGGGCTTTCGGCGAGGGCGGGGAAGATTGTATGCGTATCGCTCTCGTTGAGAACGAGCAGCGCCTGCGGCAGGCGGTGCGCAATATCAGCCGATACGTGCGCAGAAGCCAGTAACGAGCGTGTGGAAAATTCCGCGCGTCTGCGAGCACCGGAGGGCCCATAATATGCTTGCCGAAGCTGTCGGAGTTTGAGTTTCGGTGGGCCACTGGCCAACGAGCGGCCGTGTGGCGCGGAAATAACTTGACTTTTTAAGGGGAATTTGGTTTAATAGCAGAGTTGAGGTTCATCGCCACAAGGCGGTGTTTTGCGTGAAGAGTTGAATTTTGTCGCAGCGGGGGGTTGGTCTGATGAAACGGGGGGCCGTGACATTCCTTGGGCGCAGGCGATTGGCCTTGGCCGCTGCAATCATGGTGTGGGGGCTGTTTGCACCGGCGGATTGCCAGGCTCAGGAGGTTCTTCTTCTTCTCGAACAAGCTCCAGTCAAAGGTGGCAGCATAACTCCGATCGCCGGGGTCCATCATTTTAAACCGGGATCGGAGGTCGTCCTGAGCGCAAGTCCGAAGCCGGGCTATCAGTTCGTTCACTGGTTGGGCGATGTCAGCGATGCGACGGCTCGCAGCACGGTTGTTTATCTCAACAAGCCGAAGGTCATCGTAGCGGTTTTCGAGCAGGCCGATTATGGCGCCAAGGATATCTTGCCCGCCGGCGGCGGCGCAGGTAGTGGCGCCGGCTTGATGCCCACTGCCGTCAACTTTGCTCCGCAGGGCGGCATTAGCGCCGGCGGCGGTGGCAAACCGCAACCGGGGCCTCTCACGTATGTCCTCGATGCCAATGAGAAGACGCCGGAGGTGCCCGAGCCAGCTACCGGAGTGCTGCTGGTCGCCGGAAGCCTGCTTGCCTTCGCGCGGCGGAGGAAAACGTCATCCTGATCCAAAGCTGTCGCTGACGAGGCACAATAGCCACATCTGCGAATACAACCGGCGCTCAGTCAAATCTATAGCCGCATGTATCTTGAGTAACACACTCGGATTCGGTCCGAGGGTATTTCCTGCAGTTCAGTGGTCGGAACTGATAGATAGAACAGAACTCTTTGCCGTCGGCGCCGGGTTTGATGAACGGACATACGTTCGGCAGTTTGCAGCAAGCACCGCAATTGATGCACTGATCTCTGCGTTTCTCGGAAACGGGCAGCACCGCCGTAAAGGTCCTTCTTGCCTTGGCGGCCCAGGTGTTTTCTTGTTTGTCAACCATAGTTCAGGATGTTCCTATGATTTCCTGAAGACCGCGACGACGTTTTCGACCTCGACCACGAACAGCCGATTGTCGCCTTCAAAGTCAACGGGGATCGCGTCTCTCGGGTTAAAGAGTACTTTGTCGTATTGACACAGCGGTATGTCGGGCGAGTTCTCCACCTCGGCGGAGATCGTTATGATTCTGCCCGTAATTGTGGGGATCTCGATATTATCCGGCAGTTGAATGCCGCCCTTGGTTTGTTTCTTGTCCTCGTCCTTGCGGATCAGAACACGATTACCTATCGGCTCAACCGTCTCGAACGGCGATGTTTCGTCTTGTTTCTTTTTGCCCATAATACCCTTTGGGGGAGTAAATTCCCGCGAGTAAGATCATACACTGTTATTGTAAAGCTACTTACCCGTGCAAAAACGGAAATTTTCAGTTGGGAGCACCATAAAGTGCCAGTCCCGGCATACCAATCTGTCTTGAAAATTCGGAGTCATTGTACCCGCTCCAGAACAGCTTGACAACTTCCCTCCTTGGTTTTCGAACCTTTCGTCTTTCACTGCTCGCGAGCCTTGCCCGCCGAGAATCGTGCGCCAGTGCTATTGCTGATCTTGGAGCCAAACTGGAGCTTCCTCGGATCCACCTTCTTGTCAAACTTGACAGGATCTTTGAAAATATACGGCAGTTGTTTAGTCAGTTCTTTGTTGTCAACCTCCACGTCATCTTGTGTGACTACTTCAAATTCAGCTTCTTCAAACATCATCTTCTGATGTATCCCTAACTTCTCCTTCATCAATGGCAAGAATTCCGGATTTATCTCGTATCCAATGGAATTTCTGCCGAGCTTCTTGGCTGTCAGAGAAGTCGTACCGCTGCCGAGAAACGGATCAAGCACCGTGTCATTTACAAAACTGAACATCTTGATCAGACGCCTGGGCAACTCCTCGGGAAACATCGCCAGATGCTTGTCCTGTTTTTCGCCCGGGATATTCCAGTGGCCGGTGAAAAACTGGTTCCATTCTTCTGTCGTCAGCTTTGATTGTTCTTTGATCTCTTTGCTGACTCTGGGTGCGGTGCCATGCTTCTTGAAGATCAAAATGAATTCGTAGTCTATCTTCAGAATCCCATTTCTCGGGCAGGGAAACGATCCCATAATCGTTGCCCCGCCAGTTGTATTACAGGTTGTGACCTTCTGCCAGATGATTGCCCCCATATAGTCAAAGCCCACCGTTTCACAAAACTTGATGATCTCAGTTCGTATAGGTATGACCTTGTATCTTCCGTAGTAAACGGAGCGAGCAAACTGATCGCCGATGTTCACACAGAGCCGGCAGCCCTTTTCTATGATTCTGTGGCATTGGTTCCAGACTATGTTGAGGTTATTGATGTAATCTTCGTAGCTGTCATCAAAACCTATCTGACTGCCATTTCCATAGTCTTTCAGTTGCCAGTATGGGGGGGACGTGATAACCAGATGCACGGATTCATCCGGCACGTTTGTCATGCGTCTGGAATCACCAATAATGATTCTGTGGTGTGTCATCGTCAGCTCATAAGTTTCTTCAGCAGAGCCCGCTGGAAGTGCAGGCGGTTCTCGGCCTGGTCGAACATTATCGAGTTGGGTGATTCGGTGACTTCGTCGGTGATCTCGAAGCCTCTGTAGGCGGGCAAACAGTGCATAATCCTGGCGTTGGCGGGCGCGGACTTCACTAATTCGGCGTTGATCTGAAAACCCGCAAAATCCACCTGGCGCCTTTGCTTTTCATCTTCCTGACCCATGCTGACCCAGGTGTCCGTGTAGATAATATCGGCGCCGGAAACAGCCGCGAGAGGGTCGTGCGTTCGCTCGACGCTTTCGGCCGATACTCGATTGACCCTTTCGATTGTCTCGGCGTCAAGCTCGTAGCCGGCAGGCGAAGCGACGATAAGTCTCATCCCCAGTTTTGCACAGGCAAAGGCCAGTGACCGGGCGACATTGTTGCCGTCACCCACATAGGCGATTTTCACGCCTTCAATATGCCCGCAATGCTCGGCGATAGTAAGCACATCGGCCATCGCCTGGCACGGATGCGACCAGTCCGTCAGCGCGTTTATGACCGGCACTGTCGCATACTCGGCAAGCTCGGTAACCGTGCTGTGCTCGAAGGTCCGCGCCATTATCCCCTTGACGTACCGGCTCATTACCCGCGCCATGTCCTTGACCGGCTCGCGCTTGCCGATGCCGCCGATGTCCTCGGGCTTGATATAAATTGCATTGCCGCCCAGGTCCGTCATGGCGACCTGGAAGCTGATTCGTGTTCGCAGGCTCGGCTTCTCGAACAGCATCACCAGCGTCTTGTTAGCCAGGCACGGATCATTGCCGCCCGCTTTGTACAGACTCTTCAACTGAGCGCTTATCTCCAGCAGCTCGTTCAGTTGGTCCGTCGAACACTTGCTTATAGAAAGAAAATGCTTCATTTGTTCTTCACTCCAAGCTAAAAAGTGTCATCTCCGTCTTTGTCTTTGGCCACAGAGTATGTTTTTTGTTTAGCCACAGAGGACACGGAGGACACAGAGAAACAATAAAGAAAGTTATTCTCTTTTGAAATTATATTGGTTTATATGTCTCTTCTTTTCTCTGTATTACAAGCTGCCAACATCTGAAATATTCTTCCAGATAATATCTCGATTGCATTTTTAGACAACTACGGAAGTCGCGCAAGAAGTCAATCTGCTTATCTTGTTCTTTCCGCGTATTCCGTGTTTTCCGTAGTTTCCAGTTTTCTTTTTGGTTCCGGCCGAAGGCCGGGCTGTGTCCTCTGTGGCTACAGTGACTCGGCTAGGACGCTGTCAAGAATCTCAACCGCTTGGTCGATTTGACTTTCGGTTGCAATCATCGGCGCCATGAACCGCAGGACCGTGCCCTGCGTGCAGTTTATACGCAGGCCACTAGCAAGGCATTTGTCCACTATCGCCGCACCTGGGGTGGTTAACTGCACGCCTATCATCAGGCCGACGCCGCGGACGCTGTCAATAATAGCATGCTTGCGTTTCAACTGCTCGAGCTTGTCCATAGTGTATCGCCCGAGGTTGACCGCGTTTTCCAGCAGATTCTCTTCCTCTATTGCCTCTATAGTCGCCACAGCCGCGGCGCAGAGAAGCGCGTTGCCGCCGAACGTGGTGGCGTGTTTGCCGGGGACCAGCGAAGCGGCTACCTCTTCGGTGGCCATCATCGCGCCTATCGCGGTGCCGCCGCCCAGGGCCTTGGCCATCGTGATAATGTCAGGCTCGACGTCGTAATGCTGGTATGCGAACCATTTACCCGTGCGGCCTACTCCGGTCGTGACCTCGTCGAAGATCAGGAGCGCTCCGTTTTCATCGCACAGCCGACGAACTGCGCGGAGGTACTCGGCATCGGCGAGGTTAATTCCGCCCTCGCCCTGAATCGGTTCGACCATAACCGCGGCCACTTCCTCGCTGAAGGCCGATTCCAGCGCGTCGACATCATTGAACGGCACGTAGACGAAGCCCGGTAGCATTGGCAGCAGACCTTCATGATGCTTAGGCTGGGCTGTTGCGGTCATCGTCGCGAAGGTGCGGCCGTGGAAGCTGCCCTCGGCCGTGATGAATTTGTACTTGCCTTCGGAAGTATGCAGACGCGCCAGCTTGAGCGCCGCCTCGTTGGCCTCGGCGCCGCTGTTGCAGAAGAAGCACTTGCCGCCGAACGCTCGGTCGCTGAGTAGTTTTGCCAGCTCGCCCTGAGGCTCGGAATAGAAAGTGTTATCAATGTGCAAAAGCTCGCCCGCCTGCTTGCGCAGCGCCTCGACGACCTTCGGGTGACAATGCCCTATCGCGCTGACGGCCCAGCCGGGGAACATGTCCAGTATCTTGTTGTCGTCGGCGTCATACAGATAGCAGCCCTCGCCCCTGACGATCACGCGGGCCAATCGGCCGTAGTTGGCGATAACGTACTTGTCAAATAAATCGATAGTCTCCTGTGTAGTCATAACTCGTGTCTCGTATTTCGTATTTCGTTATTGTCATTCCTGCACACGCAGGAATCCATTCTCTCCCGGCGCGACGGGACTAAGGCACTGTAAAGAAATAACTTCAACATTCTCCATCTCATCTTCAGGCCGTCTTTGGCCGTTCCTCAATCGCGAAATCCTCAAAGTAGAATAGCTACGATTCCGGTTCCGCTCAATCGATCACGGCCAAATCCAACCTAAATCTGAGCGGATAATGCTCAATCAATTTCCTTACAGTGCCTAAATTGCTAATTCTGAAGTATCTGTGTTCCGATTCCCTTGTCGGTATAGATCTCGAGCAGCAGCGAATGAGCGATTCGCCCGTCGATGATGTGCGCCTTTCGAACTCCGCCGTCGAGTGCCGCGATACAGGCCTCGACCTTCGGGAACATCGCATCGGTGATAATGCCGGCGTCGATCATCTCTTTGATCTGTACCTCATTCAGACTCGAGACCCAACTGTCGGGATCTTTAACGTCGGTCCGTATCCCGTGAGTATCACTGACGACAACGAGTTTCTCGGCGCCGAGTCCTGCGGCGACCATGCCTGCGGCGCTGTCGGCGTTGACGTTTAGCTTGCCGCCCGCCTTGTCCTTGGCGACCGACGCGATCACCGGTACGGTTCCGTCGGCGCATAGTTTAGTGAGTAACTGTGCATTTACGTCAAACACTTTCCCGACGCGCCCGATGTCGAGTCTTCGCCCGTCGGCGCCGGTGATTATC
>CAZLTY010000021.1:0-31101 GCA_964562575.1 uncultured Pirellulales bacterium | reverse complement strand
GGCACCTCAGCGGCCACAAGCTTTGTTCCCGACCCACTTGAGCTGGGGACCACTTACTACTGGCGGGTCGACGAAGTCCAAGCTGACGGGACGGTCATCCGAGGGGAAATTTGGAGCTTCACGGTTCGACAGCCGCCCCCAACCGCCTATGATCCCGACCCCAATGACGGCGCCACAGGGGTGGACCCGAACGTAATTCTTAGCTGGTCCGCAGGTTTCGGCGCAAAACGGCACCATGTGTACTTTGGTGACAATTTTGCGGTCCGGGGTACCGACAAAGTTATCCAAACCGACACAAGTTATAATCCCGGCCCTCTCAACTACAGTACCACTTATTACTGGCGGATCGACGAGTTAGATCAGGCTCAAGAAACCCATGAAGGCGAGATCTGGAGGTTTACGACTGAAGCACTTCCACTACCGCTTCCGCCCATCAGTCCCCGTCCAAGCCATGGAGCGACGAATCAGTCGATAGATGTCGACATAAGCTGGGAGAATGGTGGCGGTGCAACAAGGTATAGTGTTTACTTCGGCACGGATCCGACCGCTGACGACAGCGAACACATAAGGGACCAATCCGTCACGAGTTATAATCCCGGCACTCTCAACTATAGTACCACGTATTACTGGCGGATCGATGCCATAAACTCATCAGGTACGACAAGAGGTGATGTCTGGAGGTTTACGACTGAAGCACCTCCGCTACCATCACCTGCCTCTGATCCCGACCCACCTGACGACGCCACGGGGGTGGACCCGAACGTTACGCTTCGCTGGTCGCCAGGTGATGGTGCCGATTCGCACCATGTGTACTTTGGCGACAATTCTGCGGCCGTAGTAGCGGGCATCCAGGGTACGGACAAAGGGCCCACCTCGGCCACGAGTTATGATCCCGGCGCTCTCAACTACAGTACCACGTATTACTGGCGGATCGACGCCATAAACTCATCAGGTCCGACAACAGGCGATCTCTGGAGCTTTACGGTTCGAGAACAAGCCATTCTGCCCCCCCAAACGGCCTATGATCCCGATCCGCCTGATGGCGCCCCATTCATAGATCCATACGTGACGCTGAGCTGGAAACCAGGTTTAGGTGCAATATTGCATACTGTATACTTTGGCGACGATTATGATGTCGTGAATAATACCACTGGAGGAGACCCACGGGAAGACACAACCTATAATCCCGGACCCCTTGAACTTCATATAAGGTATTACTGGCGCGTTGACGAGTTCGATGGCGCTGCCACGCACAAAGGCGATGTCTGGAGCTTTGTGACGAAAGGTCTCCTTGACGACTTCGAGAACTACTCCGACGAGGTAGGTGAGAGAATTTTCGACTTCTGGCGTGATGGCGGGGGTTGGCCCAGCCGTCCGGCGGTGGAAGCCCCGTCTATACATAGCAATGAAACCGGCGCGATCGTCGGCCATGACATCTGGTCACCGAGTACCTCGTACACTACAATCATCGAGACAGAAATTGTCTACAGTGGCGAACAGTCCATACCACTGTATTACAACAACGAGAATCCGCCGTTCTACTCTCAGGCTGACTATACATTTCCGACACATCAGAACTGGACGGGCGAGTTCAATTTTCTGAGACTCTACTTGCACGGTCAGCCGCCGAAGTTCGAAGAGACACCTGATGGTGGCTTTGTCTTAAGCGGTGCCGGTGCAGACATTTGGGGTACGTCCGATGAGTTCCGCTTCCTCTACATGTTCCTCATCGGTAATGGCCATATAACGGCTCGCGTCGTTGACATTGGTCAGGGTTCCAACACCTGGGCCAAGGGCGGTGTCATGATTCGTGAAAGCCTCGAAGCCGGCTCACCACATGCCATGATGGTCTTGACCGGCGGTGCCGGTGGTGGCGCTGCCTTTCACTGGCGGCCCTTCGTCCGCGGTGATACATGGTCGGCGCATAATCCGACACCTGCCGTATCGCCCCCGTACTGGGTGAGAATCGAACGAAAGGGCAGTGCGCTAAAGGGTTATCTATCGCCGGATGGAGTCAACTGGATGCAGCAGGGCCAGACAGAGTCCATCGACATGTGGGGGGCGGCAGTGTTTATCGGCCTGTGCGTGACCTCCAATGTCAGTGGCGAGTTGCGAACCTATGAGTTCGACAATATCGACACGACCGGCGCAGTTTTGGGCCAGTGGGAGGCCGAGGATGTCGGCGTAGACCAGCCGGGCAACGCTCCGGCGCCGTTGTACATCAGGCTCGAAGATACAGCCGGTAATTTCTGGGAGGTGAACCACACGGATCCCGATGCCGTGATGACCAAGGACTGGGATGCGTGGGAGATTCCGCTGTCCGACTTTGATGCCGCGGGTATGGACCTCAGGGCAGTTACGAAAATATCCATCGGTATTGGTAAACCGACTGGTCTGCTCCCCCACCAGGGCATGAAGTTGTTTGCCAGTTCGGCCCCCGTTGGTAACGGTAGGATCTGGATTGATGACATCCACCTCATTTGGCTAGACCCGCAGCCCCCGGAATTCGAAGTGCTCAAGGGACACGTGCGAGATCTTCTAACGGGTGAGCCGATAACTGACGCGAATAGAGCCAGGGTAGCTTACCGTTGGCGTGATGGTACCGCAGACATCGACTGGGACTACACGAACTCCGACGGTTTCTATCGGATGATGCTGCCTGACGGTGAGGTTGAAATTGTTGTGACAGCAGATGGTTTCCAGACAAGCTTTCCAGAGTTGTTGCGCGTGTCACCTTACACTTCGATTAAAAGGGACTTTCTGCTGATGCCGGACCCTGGCCCATCGATAAGCTGTCCTGTCTATCGCTTCGTATCGCCCAACGCGCCGTACTCATACTACTTCGCGGCTGATGAATTATCAGAGATGGAAACGCTTCTCTACGATGATGAACCTTTCGATCTTGACTACTGGACATACAACGGCATTGCCTTCTGCGCCGAGGTTGAGGGCGAGCCCAACGCGCTGCCTGTGTACCGCTTCTTGGCGAGGAACTCGCAGTCCAACATCCCCCCGTATGCATTCGCGGAGGCGGATTTGCCAGGTGCGGCAGGGGACTGGATGAGGGACTATGATTTTGATGAGTCCGCTTTCGCTTTCTCTGCCTATCCTCCTTACGCAGGCGATCAAGAAACCGATCCAGAGGGTACTTATCCGCCGGGTGAGGAACCTGACGGCACAAAACCAGTCTATCGCTTCTGGTCCGAGAGCCTTGAGTGCCACTTCTATACGATCAATCAGACTGAGAGAAATGAATGGGCTGACAAGCAAGACTGGACTTACCTGGGTATCGCTTGGTATGCATTTGACTGTGCTGGACTCTAGTTACTGTTAACGACAGAATCCCAGTAGGCTCCTAGGGACAGTCACCTAATAATGGCTGCAACAAGTGCGCAAAAGCCGGTGACTGTCCTGATAGAGTAACAGGCATACAAAAAGGAGCAAGCCTTCTGTTTGATTCTCAGCTTCAGAAAGTGTACACTGGTCTTTGAGTTTTGGATTCTCCTTCATATAGGTTTGGAGTCTCGTCATGGACAAGCGAAAGGGTTTCACTCTGATAGAGCTGTTGGTGGTCATCGCTATCATTGCGCTGCTGATGGCGGTCCTGATACCGGCACTTCATCGGGCCAGAGAGCATGGCAAACGTGTGGTTTGTCTTAATAATGTCAAACAGTTGACGCTCGCGTGGATAATGTATGCAGACGACAACGACGGCCAGATCTGCGCTGCGAACATAGGACATTCGGATTACGGTTGGGTGGCTGCGATGGACGTATCGGAATCCATAGAGAATCAGATAAGGGCAATGAAGATGGGAAGGCTGTATGCGTACTGCAGTGACCTGAAACTTTACAAGTGCCCAACCGGCATACGAGGGGAGATGCGGACGTACTCTATCGTCAGCTCCATGAATACTAACGTGGGAGGTTCATGGAAAGGCAAGGTGCTCAAGAACAAGACAGAGATTCTCAGGCCGGGCGAGAGGATAGTCTTTGTTGACGAAGGCAGGATAAGCAACTACGCCTTTGCAATCTATCATAAGGAGGCCAGATGGCGGGATTTGCCTCCCCTGCGGCACGGCAACGGGACAAACTTCTCATTCGCCGATGGCCACAGCGAGTACTGGAAGTGGAAGGATCCGCTGACCACACAGTTCGGCAATGCCGAGAATGTTGACAGTCATCAGCCGGGTAATCCGGACCTGGTCAGGGTCCAGAAGGGTGTGTGGGGAGAGTTAGGCTATACGCCAGCTCTTTAGCTAATATCGTCCGCTCGGCCGTAGAATCATATCACTTGCGACGTGCTTCGGTTAAGAAGGCAAGCTCTTGCGCGTGAGTTTTTGCGACTGTCATGTGTATAGTACACTAGGCAGCAGTCCCGAATGAATTGCCCAATGAAGCCGTAGCGAATTGAAAGGGAAGAGAAATGAGAAACGCAAGAGAAGCTCTGTTGTTGAGTTCACTGGCGCTGTGTTTGGCAGTTTTGGCTGGTTGCGGGAAGAAGGCGGGCGAAGATGAACCACCTGATAAGCTCATAATCGAGCCCTTGGTTGGTATCGGGCCCGTTGAGTTTGGCATGTCAAAAGCCGAGGTCATAGAACATTTCGGGCAGCCTGATAAAATCTTCGAGGGCCAGCCAACTAAGCTCAGCTATGTTCCGTCACGAGGTCTGAACTTTGTCGTCGATGCCGAACTCGGGCTGCAGGAGATTGGCTGCTGGTCGGAAGGAATGCTGCCCTCTCGCGTGACGACCTTTGCCGGGAGCACCAAGGAGGGTATCGGGATAGGAGCATCTCAGGAGGAAACTACCGCCGCTTACGGCCAGCCTGACAGAACAAGCACCAATACTGCTGGAGGCTTTCAGGTCATTCATTATGACACACTCAGCACTGAATTCTGGCTCAAAGAAGGCAAGGTTATCACAATAGTTCTGAGAGCACCGAAGTGAGAATTCGATACAGGTTGAGCGAAGGCGCGCGTCAGGGTTCCGCCTGGCTCAGGCGAGACGTCCTGGAGTCGGCGTTAACCTCGCCGGCGGCGTGGTCCTTTGCCATCATTTGGGCCGTTGCGGCAATCTACCTTGTGGCGATTGGCAGAGGGGACGTGGTTATATACTCTCTTTGTTTGCTTGCCGCCCTTATGTGTTTCTGCGTGATCACCTTGGGGATCACAAAGAAGAAGCATGAGCCCGAAGTCAAGTTGTCACGGGCCAGACGAACTCTGCTAATACTGCAGATTGCAGTCATTGCGTTCTTTATCTCCATAACTTTGTATACATCTCTGATGTTTCATGGTGTTGTGGAGCGTCATCCAATACCCATTTGGTCTCCCATCATCCGAGCGTTCAGCCGTCTAGGTGAACAAGTGTTCAGCAACGATATCGTGGTTAATCCTAGCCTGGCAATGGCTAATCCAGCAAAGTACTTTCTCCTGCCTCTGCCGCTCTTGTTACTTCTGGGTGCACACTTTCGAGAACTCGGCTTCTGTCGCGGCCATCGTACTTTGTCTGTCGCAGCCCTGTGGTGTTTTGTCCCTGCAGGTGTGTTGGCTTATCTGCCTGCATTCGGTCGTTTGTCCTGCGTGGGTCTCGCCCGTCGATTGCTGAGTCACCTGCTCATCAACGGTTTCGGTGAGGAGTTCCTTATGCGCGGAGCTCTTCAAACGAGATTGAAAGCGTTGCTCGGTGCACAGTGGGCGATCGTAATCCAGGCCTTGACCTTTGGAATCTGGCACTTCGCCGCCAATTGTGGTTCGCTCGGCATCACCGGTGTCGCCGCAGTTGCCGCGTTCTGCATTGTCAGGTCGGCAACATTTGGCCTTGCATACGGGATCATCTTTCAACGGACACGGAGCCTGGCGGCCTGTACAGCAATCCACGTAGTGACCAATTCACTTGCAGGCTGATACTTCCTGCAATGCCGGAAATCATTGACTACTGACGGTTGACTATTGATTATTTGTCACCGCGATGGTCGTGGCGGGCGAGACAATGTTCATAGCGGAGCCGCCCGACGTTGTCCGGACCGAGGACATCAAGGGAGAGCAAGCTCTCACGCTGGAGAATCCCCTGGAAATAGTCGACGCCTGGGCGGGCAGAAAAGGCGCCCTTCTCTGGGCCGTCTCGGCCGAGGATGGAAGCAAGCTCGCCGAATACGAACTCGACGCACTGCCCGTTTTCGACGGCATGGCCACCGCAAACGGCCGCCTTTGCCTGCCGATGAAGAACGGCCGGCTGCTGTGCCTGGCCAACAAATCAGCGAGGGTGACAAGTATTCCAGCCTGGCCACCTATTACTTCGGCCACCACCCGTCAAACCGCATCGAATTGAGCCGAGGCCGCGACCTTATTGTCGAACCAGGGCCGGACTCAGGTCCAATCAATTTCCTGGCCTATCCGGTGTTGGAAATCGGCGGCAAGCCGACGCCCGTAAAGGTAGAGTTTTCCTTCAAGCGAAACACCAATCGCAAGCCCTGATCTCTGCCGTGCTGAAGGCCACAAGACAAACAGGGCGCTGCACTGTCAGCACATATCGCGATTATCCGCGACAGCCGCAGGATTGTCGTTGGATTCTGCATTCCATTGCGTTACCAACCGTCGAATTGCTGCCTTTTGCTTATAGTGAACGCTTTGTTTTAAGCTGGCAGTGGCTATTTCAAATCCAAATTATAGCGCTCCTGATTGAGAATTTCCGTTATTGCGCGGGTAAGCGGCCTTAAAGTAACAGGTTATGGTTTTGCTCGCGGGAATCTACTACCCTGAAGGGTATATCACAACTCGGGCAGTGAAATGAAGCTCGATTCTGCCCATGAAAGCAACAAAGGAATTGATTGCAGAGACCTTGTTTGTTAGATTGCTTCGACAGGTAGCCCGGATGGGCACAAGGCAGGCGGCAAGAAAGGCAGGATGAAATGATGCGATTAGGATACGCGAAGGAGTCCGACAGGAACCTGTGGCACCGCTTGACGGCGTGCCTTTTGGGCGTTGCGTTGCTGGGCGTTTCAATAGCGGCCTCAGGTTGTGCACATCAGCAGGCATACAAGAGAGGAACCAAGCTGTCACGGCAGGGGCAGTACGACAAGGCCATCGAGGAGCTGGAAGAGGCAATCGCGCTGGCCGAGAAAGCCGGCAAGTATGATACGGCGCAGCAGTATCGCGAGAAGCTGGCGGAGGTCAAACTCGAGGCGGGTCGGGACTACTATCGCAGGGCCGAGGACAAGTTCGCCAGGGCGGACCTGCGAGAGGCGCGGGACTTGATCGGGCGATGCATTCGATACAGCCCGGAGAATCTGACGTACCATACGTTTCGCGACCGTGTGCTTAAGGCAATCGAGGACGCTGGGAAACTGCGCGCCGAGGCGCTGGCGCTGTCCGACCAGAGGCAGTGGTCGGCGGCGGTGCAGCGCATGAGCGAGGCGCTTGCGATGGACAGAACAATGCCGGGCGGACAAACCGACCTCAAGCAGATCAAGGACCGGGCGTATAACTACTATCTGGCGCTGGCGCAGGACCGGTTGCGGGCCAATGATCTCGAAGGCGCCGAGGCCCAGGCCCGATCGGCGCTTCTCTATCGCGATTCGGGACGGGAGGCGAAAACGGTGCTTCGGACAGCGTCGGACCGGCGGCAGGCCATGGGGCTGGTTACTCGCGGGCGCGCGCTGCTCGAGCAGGGAGATTGTGAACAGGCTCTGCGCCTTCTAGAGCGGGCGCATCGTTTGTACAGCTCGCACGCCGATCTGCCGGAGTTACTGGGTCGCGCTCGGCGCGCGGTATGTGATAAATGGATCGACCAGGGGCGACGGGCGATGGGAGCCGGCGATTATGCGGGGGCACTACGCCTGTTTCAAAAGAGCGAGGGCTTACTGCGAGGGTACGCCGGCGCGGGCTCATTTGTCGCGGATGCCAAGTCCCGGCTGGCAGGCGTTCACATGGATGCCTCCCAGAGATATCTCTCCGAAGGGATGCCGGGAGCCGGTGTGTTGCACGCAGTGGCGGCACTGGGCTATCGGCCGGGCGATGCCGAGGCCCTGCGCCTGCTCACCCAGAGCCAGGCGCGGACGCGCGACGAGGTGCGATACACCATGGCTTTCGTCGGCATCAAGTCGATGCCGAGAGACCGTGTGCTCGCCGAGGTGCTGGGATCGGCGGTGGTCGAACATATGACGCGCATGCGGAGGGCTGGTATCGTGCTGGTCGAGCGCACCGATTTGCAGATGATTCTCGACGAGCGTGACCTCAGCGCGTCCGGGCTTGTACGCGTGCGTTCGCGCATGCCGGTGGACAAGCTGCACGGCGTCGACGCACTGATCCTGGGCCGGATAATCGACAGCCGGATCATTGAGGAAGTCAGACACACCGGACACGGCGAATCCGTTTACCAGGACGGATACAGACCCGAGCCGAACCCGGACCACGCGGCGGCCTCGGCCGAGGTTGATGCGGCGATAGAAAGATTCAAGCGGGCGCAGGGTAGACTCGCCGACGCCAAGGCCAGGCTTGCACGATACGACCATGTGGATCCCCAGGATGGCGATGGCGTCGCGAGACGGCGCAAGGCGAGGGCGGACGTGGCTGAGGGTCGACAACGACTGGAGGGCGCCGCCACCAAGCTGGGCATCGCACAGGTACGGCTGGCTGCGACGCCGCGCGACGTTATGGTTCCCAACATGGTTGCATACGAGTATCCGATAGACACCGTCACCAGAACGGCAAGAATCGGTTGCATGATAAAGATACTGGATACCGCCACGGGCGAGCTGATCCTGGCCGAGACCGTGGACGGCAGGCATGCGCATTCGGACGACGTGGTGGCGCCGGAGCCGGCGCGCAATGTGCCGGCCGATCCATTCGAACTGCCCGACGATCTGACACTGATCGAAGAGGCGGCAGCCGAGGCGACCGTCAAACTCAAACGCGCTCTGAGCACGGCGGCGCGACAGCATGACAACCGCTTTCTGGTGCAGATGCGCCACGCCGAGACGGCTGGTGACATGGTCAGGGCGGCGGACAACTGCATCAAATATCTGTTCGCGCGTCCCATACGTCACGACCAAACCGATAAGATGATGCGCCTGCTGCGAAAGTACCTTGCCGACGAAGATGGACTTGTGGACGTAAGCGGGCTCCTGCGAACGCACGGCGGCCTGCTGCTCGATCCAGCACAGTTTCCGGCGCAGATGGAGGAAAGAAACGGTGAGATCATCGTCCGGCGGTTTCACAACAGGCCCTCCAGGGAGGTGAGATGTCCCTGCACACTGGTGTCGATCGACGGCCATCGGGTCCGCTCGATCGCTGAGGTCCGGATGTTGATGGGTCACTACGGTGCCGGCGAACAGGTTAGCGTAACGGCGCTGAGCCGAAACCGGTACGTGACAGCGGACCTGCAACTGCGCACACAGTGACGATGCCACCGGCTTCAACTGTTAGGTCGAATCGGAAGGACTGCTATATTTCCTTTGTAACACCCGGCTGCGGGGCTGCGTAGATGCCGTCTGGGCCGGCGTTGATTGGGGCCGGACTCTCGAAGGTCATATTGTCGATGTCGGCGACGAATTGGAACTCGGAGTTCAGTGTCTGGTCCCAGGTGACGTATTGGCCCGTGTGGGTCGCTGCCCGTCCCATCAATGCTGCTACTTCAGCCTCGCCGGCCCGCCGGGCCTCGTTGTGCGGCTTGTCCTGTCGAATAGCGTCCAGCAACAACTGCCATTCGACTCGATAAGGGTTGGGGTCCCTCTGGGGGTACTGCCAGAGCAGTTCGGCCGGGACCATGTTGTGGCTCTTGTAGATCTTGGGCTTTGGCGCAGCCAGACTCGCCATGATGACGGCCGAGCCTTTGGAGCCGTGTGCATAGTCGGCGTAGGTCTCCCAACAGCCTGTGATGTGCCGTGAGAAGGCCAGCAGCTTTGTGCCGTCGGCGAACGTGTATTCCACTGTGTAGTGATCGAACTGGCTGCCCGCCTGCTCGAAGCAGCGGCCGCCGAAGCCCTGGGCAGAGACCGGCCAGGCCCCCTTGGTCCAGCAGGCCACGTCGATATTGTGACAGTGCCAGTCGATGAAGAATCCCGAAGAGACCCAGGTAAAGCTGTTCGGATGCTGGAGCTGGAAGACAAGCTCATTGGCGCCCGCCGGCAGAGGCGGACAGACAACCGGCCCGTGCACACGGTAGATGCGCAGTGTGTGGACGTCGCCGATAAGGCCGTCGTGAATTCGCCTGATCACCTGCTGTCGGGCCTCGGAGTGACGCCACATGAAGCCCACGCCGACTTTCAGATTCTTCCGCTCGGAGGCCTCAGCCGTCTTGAGCCATCGGCGGATGGCGGGCCCGTCGGTCGCAAAGGATTTTTCGGCGAAGACATTTATGCCCTTTTTGACCGCGTATTCGAAGTGCATCGGACGAAAGGCCGCATGAGTTGTCAACAGCACGACGTCACCCGGCGAGAGAGAATCTATCGCTTTCCTGTAGCCGTTGAAGCCGATGAACCGGCGTTCATCCGGCACGTCGATCTTGTCCTTGAAATCCTTCGTCAGATTGCTCAGGCTGCTTTTGAGCCGCGGTTCAAAGAGGTCGGCCATTGCATGAAGCTTGACCGGGCCACCCTTGGCCGATAGCGCATCGGCAACTGCGCCGGTGCCCCGGCCGCCGCAGCCCACCAGGGCCAGTTTGATCGTCGAGTTCCCGGCGGCGTAGCTGCGGCTGCCGATCACGCTGGCCAAAGCTGAGGCAGCGGCGAGATGCCCGGACGATTTCAGGAATTGGCGGCGTGATTTCGAGCCCGGGTTGGTGTTAGTCTCTGATTTGCTCATGTCAAGCTCCCCTTACATTTGGTTATTTCATTTTGCTCGGACATCAAACCAACATACCAGCATTCCCGACAATTTCAAGGATTCTTGCCGTCGTCCCGATGGGTCAACTCCTAACGAGTCCTACTGATTTTGATGAACTCTCGTGCACAGGCTGTCATCGGTCTGGCTACTCTCTTTTAGCCGAGCCCCAAAAATCTGAAAAAAATTTCATTTTCTTGTTGACAGATTTCGATATACTGTTATAGTTACGTATAACAGTGGTGCTTTTAAGGAGTTTTGGCCATTTTCATACGAATCGAACCATCCTCGTCGGTGCCTATATACCGGCAGATCATCGACCAGATTAAGTATCAGGTGGTCACCGGTGTACTCAAGGAAGGCGACAAGGTGCCCAGCGTACGGGAACTGGCGGCCAGACTGGCGGTCAATCAAAACACAATCCTCAAGGTCTACAACGAGCTTTGCCGCCAGAACATACTCAGGATCGAGAGGGGCGACGGCACATACGTTTCATCAACAAAGCAGAGCATTTCGGCGGCCGAGAGAAAGAAAGCGGTGGCAAGTGTCCTTCGTGAAGCGGCCACGCTGGCGATCCAACTGGAGCTGCCGGTCGAGCAGGCCGGCGAGCTGCTGCGCAAGGAGTACGATAACATAGTCTCGCAGAGAGCCGGCCGGAGTAAAGAGTAGTTCAGACATGATAACAGGGTGTACCTGATAAATGATCTTTGTAGATCCTGTTATCCTGTCAAAAAAAAAGACGGATTCGTCGGAGAAGTGACATGTTTCGAATGTTGTTTTGGAAAGAATGGCGGGAAAACCTCTGGAAGCTCATGTTTTGCGGAGCGGCCAGTGTGGTCTTCACGGTTATGCTTTTTAGAATTCGGATCGTGCCGGACTTCAGCAATTGCATGTTGATCTCGCTGGTCCAGATGTTCGTCGTTCCGGTAGTCTACGCGCTGGACATTTTCTCTGGCGAAGTCAGCAACCGCACGATACACCTGCTCTTCAAGATACCGGTTCCGAGGTGGGCGCTTTTCTTCAGCAAGTATCTCGTTTCGGTTGCCGGGATCGTCCTGATATTTGTGCTTAGCGGGGTGCTGATGGAATTGCTGGCTCACGGCAGAGAGATGCGGGTACTGTTCCTTTTCAAAACCAATCTGCTCTGTGGAGCAGCCGGATTCTTCCTGTTCACATGGTTCTGCGTTTTCGGCTGTCAGAGCAGAAGTGAAGCAGGTTCTCTGGGTGCCATGTTCGGGGTCTTTATCGGCTGGGGTATCGCCTTCTTCTGGGCCACAATATGCGAAGTTGGCTGGGCCACACCATTTGCGCCGTATTCTCTCGTACAACTTGCCGAGGGCGGGGCCGTCGGAACGATATTTCTACAGAGCCTGGTCTCAGTAGGTGTTCTTTGCCTAGCCTGTTACAGATACGTCAGTATCAGGAGATATCTATGAGGGTGCAGAGGATCATCCATCAGCAGATTTGCCAGCTCAGATGGCATCTCCTGGCCTGTCTGGGCCTGATAATGGTCCTGCCAATAGAAGAAGCTGCGGTCAACCTGCACGCAGGCGCCGGTTTCCACAGCATCGGGATGGTAGTCGTAGCCATCATGTTCAGCCCTCTGCTAGCCGGTCTGATCGCCTGCGCGAACGTGCAGGGAGATCTAAGCGAGAGACGCTACATCTTCTGGCGGTCCAAACCCGCGAATGTCAAGAAACTGATGACCCTTAAGTTCTTCGTCGGTTTGACCATCTCTTTGGCGATCATAGTCTGCCCGATTATATTTGCGGTCGTTAGCAGCGCTCTCTGCGGCAAAGAGCTGGACGATCCGCCGCTGAAGTACTATGTACCTGTCCCCATAATAATAGCGGTGATGACATATAGCTTGTGCTTCGGAACTAACGTGCTTGTGCGCAACACAGCGCGTTCGTGGCTCATCGGGATGCTGCTGGCTGGTTTTGTGTTGGTTGTCCCATTCATGCTTCCTCTGGGTTTCACGGACATCGTAAGTGACATTGGGTTGTGGGCGTTGGGATTCTACCCAGCCACTGTCTTTGTCGTATCAATAGTCGCCTTTGTGTTCGCTCTTTACGCGGCGCAACACGACTGGCATTTGAAGACAAATCTCCGGGGACTTCTGTGGGCGGGAACCGGCCTTGTCTTTCTCTTACTGATGCTGTTCAGCAGTCAGGTTGCCAACGTCAGAGTATTGGATGAAAGGGAAATCGAATCCCACTGGCGACCGTACAGCCTGGACAAGGTCGAGGGCAAGCCCATATTTCAAGGGCGCAGTTATGTCAACTTAGACGACAGCAACATCTCCTTAGAAAGGTTCATGGATGAAAGGCATCCTGCAATCGTAGATAGAGTCAGCCGGAGAAAGGGAGATACTTATTGCCGGCCATATCCGAGGGCCGGAGGCGTGTACAAGAAAGTAGGGAACGATCTGTACGCTCTCGTCATCCATTCTTACTGGCGGCACATAGAGAAGACGAATGTTTATGAGAATGTCTATTTGAGGAGCTACAAGCTCACCAGCGGGTCGTGGAAACAGGCCAGCGAACTGGACCTTTCAGACTGCCTTAAGGAAGGACCACTTCGTACTGCCATGAGGCTCTTTGACAACACATTAGTGGTTTGTATAAGAGACAGTCTTGTGGTTTTGGATGTGACGAATCCGGGCGAACTGAAGCAGATTGACAAGAAGCTCAAAGTGCTGGGCGGCAGTTGGTCGTTGGAATATGAGGATCGTAAGAAAGAAATCGCTGTACCTCTCGTGCCGATTGACAACATCAGTATGGAGGAAAGAATAAGGCTCAGCATAGACCTGAGATATCTGTTCAACTATGGCGACAACGACATTCATGAATCTTCAATAGTCGACGTCCAAGATGGCAAGTTTGCCTTCTTCTCCGCTTCCGGCAGGGATGTCGCACGGTTTGACGTGATTCGCTGGGACCGGGAGAACATCTATTGCAGGTTCAGCGCCTCGCGTCCTTTCACAATTTTGGAGAGCTTGAGCGGCCAGTGGTACGAGGGATACGGCGCCTTAGTTGAAGACGGCAAGCTGTATTGCCGCAGGAGGAACACACTGTTGGTCTTTGATGTCCACTCCGGTCGCAGAATACGAAAGCTAGGACACTTCGTCCGGATGGATTGCCACATTGATGACATGAGCATCCTTGACGACAGCAATATTCTGCTGAGCGCTCGATGGTATGTCAGTTCGGGGGAAGGCCGTTCTCGCGAGCAGAAGAAGTTCTTGTATCTTCTGAAGAATCCTGAATAAGCAGCGGTGAACATAGATGCCTTTGAGCGAGGCGATCGTCGTGACCAATACGCAAAGGAACTGAAAATGTCAGAGTCGGCAATAGAAATTGAAGGTTTGCACTTCTCTTACGGAAAGAAGCACGTGCTCAAGGGGGTGGACCTCGAAGTGCCGAAAGGTTCGATATTCGGCTTTCTCGGCAGAAACGGGGCGGGCAAGACGACGACAATAAAGACCCTGCTGGGCTTGCAAAAACCGCACGCCGGCAGATGTCTCGTGGGCGGGCTCGACAGCGTCACCGACACTCTCGAAGTGCGAAGAAGAATCGGTTTTATGGCAGAGGACCAGCAGATGTATGGCTGGATGACCGTCAGCCGGATAATCAAGTGGGTGGCCGGGTTCTACCCGAACTGGGACGGCAAGTTTGCCGACGAACTTGCCGAAGTGTTCGCACTTGCGAGAGAGGCAAAGGTCAAAGGGCTTTCCAAGGGCCAGAATTCGAGTCTTGCGCTGCTGCTGGCTCTGGGGCACAGGCCCGACATTGTGATTCTTGACGATCCGACGCTGGGACTCGATCCAATAGCGAGGAAAGACTTCCTGCGGCACGTGATAGACCTATTGCAGAGCCGCGGCGTGACTGTCTTCTTTTCGAGCCACCTGCTCTATGAGATCGAGCCAGTGGCCGATCATATCGCGATCCTTGATGGCGGTGTCATCGTCAAGGCCTCCAAGACCGAGCAGCTCAGAGAGAGCGTTCGCAGGTTCGCCCTGACGCCTGCGCCCGGGGCGAACTTCAGCCGTGTGCCTGGCATCCTCGACGCGCTTAAGATAGGTGACAATGTTTCACTCGCGATCGACGGTTGTGACCCCGCCAAGAAGGCCCTCCTCAAGGAGATGTCGGCCAACGGCATGACCGAGACCGCCCTGAATCTCGACGAGATATTCGAGGCCTACGTCATCGGCAACAGAGGTCGGGAACTTTCAGCACACTGAACCGCGACTCAATTTTTCAGGCACCGTTTCACAGATGCCAGCCGTCCCGATACTTGATGTGAAGCAGCTCGTTGGCGTCGTCGTTGTTCTTGAACTTCAGGTTCTTTGCATCCCACACCAAATTCTGATCTTTCGCCCGAATCGCGACCATGCCCAGCAGGACCATTTCGGTCAATGCGCCGCCGTACTCGAAATTCGAACTTGCGGGTCTGCCGGTCTTGCAGGCCCGCAACCAGTCGCCCTCATGGCTGGTTCCGACTCTCGGGATCGTTTTCTCAGGCAGGTCGTATTCGCGCATCTTCGTCTCGGGGACGATTCGCAATCCCCCGGCGCCGTGTGATCCATGCACGATGCAGCCTCTGTCGCCGATAATGAGAGCGCCGCTGCCCGGCAGTTTTCGGCCCTTCTCGAATTCATCCGGAATCGGAGGCAAGAGCCTGCCGTCGGTCCAGGTCAGCTTCACGGGCGGCCTGCTGCCGCGAGCGCCGAATTTGTATCGAACGATAGACGCTCTCGGGAAAGTCTCCGAGCTTACTTCTTTGCGCCAGTGCGTCGAGGTCGCCTGGATACTCTCAGGCGAGCCGAGATCCAGGGCCCAGAACGCCGGATCGATTATGTGGCAGCCCATGTCGCCCAGAGCACCGGTTCCGAAATCAAGCCAGGCCCTCCATTTGAGCGGGTGATATTCAGGATGGTAAGGCCTGTAAGCAACCGGCCCGAGCCACAAATCCCAGTCGAGCGATTCGGGCACGGGCGGCGTATCTTTGGGTCTGGCCCTGACGGCAAAATCCGACCAGGGATTGCCCCCGACCGGTCTGTCTGTCCAGGCGTACACCTGGGTGACATCTCCGATTGCTCCGTCGGCAAGCCATTCTTTCAACAGGCGTATCTCCTCGGAGGAGTGCCCCTGGTTGCCCATCTGCGTTTGGACCTTGGCTTCGCGTGCTGCCTCGGTGATCTTGCGAGCCTCGTAAACCGTGTGCGTCAGCGGCTTCTGACAGTAAATGTGTTTTCGCCTCTTCAGGGCCTCCATGGTTATAACTGCGTGCGTATGATCGGGCGTGGCAATCACAACCGCATCGATACTTTTTTGCTTATCGAACATGACCCGGTAATCGGTGTAGGCCTTTGCTTTCGGGTACCGCTTAAAGGTCTTTGAAGCGTAGTTGCTGTCAACATCACAGAGGGCGACGATGTTCTCGCGTTCGCATTGTCTCAGGTTGCCACCGCCCATTCCGCCGATGCCAATACCGGCGATGTTCAGTTTGTTGCTGGGCGGGTTTGCCCCCAGGACGTGACTGGGAACGAAATGAAAAGTAAATGCGGCCACAGCGGAATCCGACAAAAAATTCCGGCGGGATATTGCGCTTTTGACATCGTCTTTCATGAGCGTGTCTCCAAATTCATCAATTGCTTCATGTTATCGCCATAGGTTCAGGATATTGTATTGCATCCCGAGATGTCATGCAATTCTCAACTTCTCGCTTGTGGGCTTGACTTGAAAATGAACAGGAAGACATGGCTGGTCTTTGGGACCGATGACGCGGGCGCATTGTTGCCGAGCAGCAACGGCGGCATGCGATATTTCACATTATGTACCTGGATCAACTACAAGCCATTTGTGGTTTGCCCTGCTCGTCCCAGCCGCGTTTCTCGTAGTATAGTGCGAGCATCTTTTCGTAATCCTCTTTGTTGCAGACCTTGCCGGCCAGCGGGCCGCTGTGAACGGGGATGAACGTGCGTGGCGGCGGATAATCATCGCCTCGCGCGGCGCCGAGTTTGCAGTTGATGGCCCGGGTCATGTCGTACAAATGCTGCGACTTGACCAGCAGATCGTCGAGGTCGTATTGTTGGCCCACCACTGCGCTGTAGAGCTTGGCGTAGAAATCCTCGTGGAAGCCCAGTTCGATCCAGGGAAGCCGGCAGACGCCGAACATGTCGAACAATGAGCGGATGTGTTGATGGTGGATTACCAGATCGACCTTCTCTGCGATGCCCCAGTCGGCGCCCATCTCGAGTTCCTTTCCTACCGTCCAGGCCCTGGTGTGGTGAGCGCCGATATCGCTCGTGCCGTACGCGAGGGCCATCGAGCTTGCGCCCCTGCAGTCGTAAGCCGACTGTTCGAGCCCTTTGACGTGCAACACGATGGGAGTCAGTTGAGGCCAGCGTTCGAGCAGGCCCTTGGCCCCCAGAGCGATGGTGGCGCCGATGGACTCGCACCTGGCGATCTGCTCGATAAGCTCCATTATGCGATCGTCGTCGCCCCACATGATCGGTTTGCCGTCCAGATCGTCGAGCGTCAGAAGATCCTTTTCGTAGCCTTCAATAACTGCGGCTATCAGATTTCCAGTCGATATCGTATCTAGGCCCAAGTCGTCGCAGAGGTGGTTTCCGCGCAGGACCGTCGCGAAGTTATCGATGCCGAGATTAGAGCCAAGCATCGCCGCGGTTTCGTATTCGGGCCCTTCGGTGACAGTGCCGGCCCATTTGCCTTCTTTGACGAGATTGATGTTGCCGCAACACATCGGACATCCGAAGCAGGCGGTGTTGCCGATCTTATGGCCCGCCAGCATTGTCTTGCCGTTGATACTCTTTGACTTTTCCCAATGCGTATCGCGAAAATTGTAGGTGGGCAGAATCCCCATCACGTTGGCGTAGTCGACCACACCCATCAGTCCCTGTTTCTGCCAATGGCCCATCATGTCATGAGCGCCGAGTTCCTTGTACGCCTGCTCGGAGATTTCGATGACCTTATCGATATTGTCCACGGGCAGATCCCGATGTCCCCGCACCGCGATTGCCTTGAGATTCTTGCTTCCCATCACAGCGCCGATACCTGTGCGACCTGCGTTTCTGCTCCAGTCGCTGGTCACGCATGCGAAGCGCACAAGGTTCTCACCCGCCACACCGATGGACGCCACCTTGACATCATGGTCGCCGAGCATGTCCCGAATCCTTCCTTCGGTCTCAAGGTTTCCTTTGCCCTTCAATTCCGGGCACGGCACTATGGAAATGCGATCGTCATCGATGAACAGATAGCTCAACTGCTCGGCCCTTCCCACGACCGCAACGGCGTCGTAACCGGCCTGACGCAATTCGACGCCGAAACCACCGCCCATGCTGGAATCCCCGAACAATCCCGTCGCCGGAGAAATCGATGCGAAGGAGTTCTTTCCCGAACTGGGCAGGTAAACGCCGGTTAAGGGTCCGGCCGCCACGACTAGCATGTTCTCAGGTCCCAGGGGATCGAAAGGGCTGTTCTTCTCAAGATTGTCCCACAGGAGTTTTATCGCGAAGCCTCTTCCGCCTACGTAGCTCTCGATGAACTCATCGTCGATCGCCTCAGTCCTGCTCGCGCCGCCGGTCATGTCAATGTGGAGTATCTGTCGAAAATATCCGCCGTTATGCTTCTTCATCTTCGACCTCCTTTGCCGTCACGGCCTTCTGCTGCGTTGTTGTCGGCGTAGTGCAGGCGTTTCGGCTTGCCGCCTTCGGTGTACTCTATTTCCTTCATGTGCGTATAAGAGAGCACATTGTTGAGCCGATGGGCCTGGCCGAACACATGCTCGGGCATGAATAATATCGCGCCGGTCGGACACATCTTGACGCATTGAGGCTGGCCATTGTCCTCGCACAGATCGCACTTGAGCGGCACATCGATGTCCGGATGAATATACATCGCGCCGAAAGGACAGGCGTCCACGCACGCGTGACATCCGATGCAGTCGTCGTGGCGTATTCTCACCACGCCGTTGCGCTTGTATATTGCGTCGGTCGGGCACGCCGACATGCACTTCGCATCCTTGCACTGATTGCACACCACGGGCATGCGCACCACCGGATGCGGGTATATGGTAGTCACTCTTATTCTGGCCTTCTTGGGATTATTTGCTCGTTGCCTGTGTATGGCACAAGCCATCTCACAGACCCGACAGCCGGAACATCTTTCCGGCACTACTGCTATCTTGCGTCGCATAGATTGTTCCTTTACGCCCCATAAATGTGGCCTGCACAGGCACATACGTGCATTTGGACTACGCGCCTATTGTACCAGAGAGCCGGTGAAAAATCAAGCGGCTACCACAATTTGCCGGCCACACAAACGCCTGTTGCCTTTATCGGAGTTTTTGGACCGTGACATGACTTCTCGCCTTCGCTCGTCTCGCCGGTTAGGATCAAAATAACATCGCTTCTACTCGAACCTGAGTTGTGCCAGCGAGTCAAAAACGGGGACTCCACAAGACTCAAGTCGCTCTTTGGCATTGTGGCCGCCGACAAACAGAACGCAGTCGGCTCCGATTTCCTGAGCCACCTCATAGTCGTGGATCGTATCGCCGATAAGAAGAGCTTGGTGTGGACCGAAATCCGAATCTTCTATCAGCCGGATTCCCTGGTGGATTTTGCCGTTTGCGTGAAAATCGTCAAGGCCCATCACATGGGTGAACAGAGGGCGCAGCTCGAAGAAATCCAGCACTTCTTCGAGTCTCACCTGGTGGTACGCCGAGAGTATCGACTGTTCGAACCCGCGATCGAGGCAATGGCGCACCATGTCTATTGCGTGGGCGTGCAGCTTGCACTCGAAACGCCTTTCGTCGTACTTGCTGATGTACTCGTTAGCAAGTGCTTCAAAGGACTCGACGGAGAAATCGAACCCGAGTCTTTGATAAAAATCTCTGACGGGAAAGCCGAACTCCTCCTTGTATCGTTCGTGCGTGACAGGCTGTTTGTTGCGCTGCCGCAGTATCTCATTGAGGATTTCAACGCACAACCAGGCGTCGTCAAGCAGCGTGCCGTTCCAATCCCAAATTATGTGCCGATATTTCTGCGGCATTAATATATCCTTCTTTGACGCCAGCGTCATAAGTATTTGTGAAAGCCGTTTTCCGCGTCTTGAAGTCTGATTCCCAATACGGAAATCGACTTTTGACGCGGGAGTCTTCTTTCATCGTATTGCCGGGTAAGTATAGTGCCGTAAGAAGCTCTTCTCGTCAATTGTTAAGTCGTGCTACTCGACTGTAACGCTCTTGGCGAGATTTCGGGGTTTG
This sequence comes from uncultured Pirellulales bacterium, assembly GCA_964562575.1. Taxonomy (GTDB): domain Bacteria; phylum Planctomycetota; class Phycisphaerae; order Sedimentisphaerales; family Anaerobacaceae; genus SG8-4. Next base: position 10,996 of record CAZLTY010000021.1, on the reverse strand, counting down.
TCTACATCATGGCCGCGGAGAACGGCGGCGTGGTAGGCCAGCAACTGCAGGGGTACTACGGTCAGCATCGGCTGGAGGAACTCGGGAGCATCGGGAATGCTGATCAGATGGTCGGCATGCTCGGCGATGTTTTCGTCGCCTTCGGTAGCGACGACGATTGTTCTGCCCCCGCGAGCTCTGACCTCGGCTATGTTGCCCATGATCTTGTCGTACTGAGGCCCGGCGGTGGCGATAAATACTGCCGGCATACTGTCGGCAATCAGAGCGATCGGCCCGTGCTTCATCTCTGCAGCGGGCAGACCCTCGGCGTGGATATAGCTGATTTCCTTGAGCTTCAAGGCCCCTTCGAGGGCGACCGGGTAATTGAAGCCACGGCCCAGGAAGAGCCAGTTGTCCTTGTCGACATTCGCTGCGGCTATTTCCTTGATCCGGCCGGATTGTGCCAGAATTGCGTCGATCTTGTCCGGGATCTTTGCGAGTTCCTCGGCGTGCCTGCCGGCATCGCTGCTGCTGATGTGCTTCCTTCGGCCCAGTTCGATTGCCAACATTGTCAAGACCGTCACCTGGCCCGTGAATGCCTTTGTGCTGGCGACGCCAATCTCCGGGCCGGCGTGCAGATATATCCCGGCGTCCGTAGTTCTGGCGATAGACGAGCCGACGACGTTGACGATGCCGAGCACCGTTGCTCCGCGTTCTTTGGCCTCCTCTATCGCTGCGAACGTATCGAGCGTCTCACCGGACTGGCTGATCGCTATGACGACAGTGCCGTCCTCGATGATCGGATTACGATATCGAAATTCGCTGGCGTATTCGGTTTCCGCCGGGATGCGGGCCAATTGCTCGAACAGAAATTCCCCGACCAGGCCGGCGTGGAATGCGGTCCCGCAGGCAGTGAGGATCAGTCGCCTGGTGCGCGTCAGCTCGCGCAGGTAGGATGCGATGCCGCCGAGCTTGATTCTGCTGCTCTGGCGATCGATTCGCCCTCCCATACAGATTCTCAAGGCCTTGGGCTGCTCGAAAATCTCTTTGAGCATGTGATGCTCGAAGCCGCCCAGCTCGATTTGTTCCAGCGAGAATTCGATCTGCTCGAGGTCCTTGTTGATTGTAACATTGTCGATCGTCTTGCTGTGGAAACCATCCGGGCCGATGGTGACCATCTCGTTGTCGGCCATGTAAATCGCCTGCGTCGTATGTTCCACGATTGCGGCCGCATCCGAGGCCAGAATGTATTCGTTGTCTCCGATCCCCAGAATCAGAGGGCTTCCCTTCTTGGCGCCGACAAGCATGTTGGGAAAGTCCGAGCAGACAATGGCCAGGCCGAAAGTGCCGTGCACTTCCCGAAGGGCCTGTTGGACCGCCCATTCAAACTGGTTTTGCCCGTTCTGTGGTGTTTTTCCGCCGTCTTCAGCGCACCGGGCATAGAAGTAGCCTATAAGACTTGCGATCACCTCGGTATCGGTCTGGCTGGCGAATTCCACTCCTTCGTTCTGCAGCCAGGTCTTCAGCGTGCCGTAGTTTTCGATGATGCCGTTGTGTACAAGAGCGATTTTGCCGCTATGGTCCAGATGAGGATGTGCGTTTGCCGTGCTTGGTTCTCCGTGAGTTGCCCAGCGTGTGTGGCCGATGCCGAAAGTCTCGGTACTGTCTGGCTCGCCCAGGATCGCCTCGAGAGCACTGATCCTGCCACTGCTCTTGGTGATCCGCATAGCACCGCTGCCCAGCAGCGCTACGCCGGACGAATCGTACCCGCGATATTCCAGCCGTTTCAACCCTTCCACAAGGATCGGCTGGGCAACCTTCTTGCCGAGATATGCAACTATGCCACACATATGCTGTTTACTATCGGCCATTTTTCGAGTAGAATTCACGCTTTCTGTTTCTATATGGCAAATTGCCGGGTTGTTTATGGTAAATGTCTCCAGAAGAGGTAATTATCCTCAATGATAGTTGTCATCGATTATAATGTTGGAAATGTAAAAAGCGTTTGTGGTGCATTTCGCCATCTGGGATACCAGGCCGAGCTTAGTTGCGACCCGAAGGTCGTCGAGGGTGCCTGGGGGCTCGTTCTGCCGGGCGTGGCGGCTTTTGGGTACGCGATAAACGCTCTGGGGCCGCTCGCAGGACTGATAAAGGAGCTTGCTCAGGCCGGCAAACCCCTGCTTGGAATCTGCGTGGGATATCAGATGCTGTTCGAGAAAAGCTGCGAATACGGACAGCATGTGGGTCTTGGATTAATATCGGGCCAAGTAGTGCCAATCCCGCCCGGTCGCGTGATACCGCACATGGGGTGGAACCTGGTCCAACTGGGCGCGGGGATCGACTTGTTCGCGGGGCTCGGTAAGGAAAGGCACTTCTATTTCGCACATTCCTACTGCGCCGAGGTCAGTGACGATCAGGCAAGGATCGCCTACACCGACTACGGGTTTGATCTGGTGGCATCCGTCCAGAAAGAAAACATCTACGGTGTGCAGTTTCATCCGGAAAAAAGCGGCAGTCACGGCCTGGAGGTGCTCCGGAATTTCCACGAGATTTGCAGAAAAGCGGGAACATAGGAACAAAGGCACAAAGGTGCAAAGGCACAAAGAAAATAGGCACGACATGCTGAAATACGATGTACGAAATACGAACGGATGTTGACTCGAAGAATAATTCCCTGCCTGGATGTTAAAGATAACCGCGTTGTCAAGGGCGTCAATTTCCTGAACCTTCGCGATGCCGGCGACCCTGTGGAACTCGGCGCCAGGTACAGCGACGAGGGCGCAGACGAACTTGTGTTTCTTGATATTACAGCGACGATTCGCACGCGCAAGACAATCGTCGAGCTTGTCGAAAAAGTCGCCGAGAACGTCTTCATTCCCTTCACGGTAGGCGGAGGGATAGGCACGGTCGAACAGATGGACACTCTGCTGCGCAGCGGCGCCGAGAAGGTCTCGGTCAACACAGCGGCGGTTGAAAATCCCGAATTGCTCGCCGGGGCCGCGAAGCGTTTTGGAAACCAGTGTGTGGTCTTGGCGATTGACGCTCGCAGATCCAAGACCAGAGATGGTAAGTGGATTGTCACAGTGAAGGCAGGCACCGAGCCGACGGATATCGACGCCGTCGAATGGGCCGCCCGAGGCGAGCAATTAGGCGCAGGGGAGATACTCCTGACGAGCATGGACGCCGACGGCACAAAAGCCGGGTACGACAACGAGCTGAACAAGGCGATTACCGACGCCGTCAACATACCGGTAATCGCATCCGGCGGAGCGGGAAAACTCGATCACCTGTACGATGCCATCGTCGACGGCCACGCCGACGCAGTCCTGATGGCGTCGATAACACACTTCGGAAACTACAATATCAGACAAATGAAGGAATACCTCAGCGACCGAGGCATCCCAATGAATCTCTGAGATAGACCGGCGTTAGACGGTAGAAAGAGAAGGGCAAAACAATATGAAACGACGGGATTTCCTTAGAACGATCGGCTTGGCGACAGTGGCGACATTTTCTCGGCGTCTGCAGGCAGCGAGCACGAGACGGCCCAACATTCTGCTGGTCACGACGGATCAACAGTTTGCTGACGCGATGAGCTGTGTTATGGGACGCGAATACATCAATACGCCCAACATCGACAGTCTCGCCGCAAGCGGGATGCTGTTTACGAAGGCTTATTGTGCAAATCCACTGTGCGTTCCGAACCGGACATCGATCTTCACAGGTCGTTATCCGCATGAGCACGGCAAGCAGATCAATTCGACCAAAGCAATCGACGTAAAGGAATTTCCGAATATCGGGATGGTGCTTCGCAAGGCCGGTTATTCGACGGGTTATTTCGGCAAATGGCACCTGCCCTATCCCTTCAAGAGGAGCACCGCCCAGCAGAGTGGTTACGATGAGACATTTGATGCCTTGGATTACGAGATCGCAGAGCCGACAATCGAGTTTATCAAGAAGAATAGAGACAGGCCTTTCTTCGTCGTCTTCTCTCTGATGAATCCCCACAATATCTGCCAGTACGGCAGGAGCCAGCCATTGCCTGATGGTGATATCGGCGAGGTGCCGGCCGCACGTAAGTGCCCGCCTGCCCCGGCGAATCTTGAAAAAGCCAGAAATCAGTCCGATGCGCTGGAAGCAGTCTGGCGGGCCAGGCTCAGGGCGAAGTACAGGAATTCGGAGAAGAGAATGTTCGCACCACTGGAGCTGTGGGGCGCCGATGACTGGCGGAAATATCGCTGGGCGTACTACCGCATGGTGGAACTTCTGGATAAGGAGATTGGGAAAGTACTTTCGACACTTCGCCGAGCCGGCCTACAAGAGAACACGGTGATAATCTTCACATCCGACCACGGCGACGGAATAGGCGCGCATCGGTGGTCACAGAAGAACATGTTCTACGATGAGACCGCCCGGATACCGTTTATTATCAGCCAGCAGGCAGCAACCAAGGTCGGCACGAGTGATTACCTCGTCAACAACGGCCTGGACATCATGCCGACGATATGCGATTATGCCGGAGCGAAAGTGCCGCCGAGCTGTAAGGGCGTGAGCCTGAAGGGTATCGCCGAGGGTAGGAAGCCACCGAAGAAACGTAAATATGTTGCGTGCTCGACTCATTTCGTTCAGGACCTCAGAGCGGATGGCAAGCCGATCGATCTTCAAGGCAGAATGATCCGGACGACCGATTACAAATATTATATCTTCGACCAGGGCAAGCAGCCTGAGATGCTCATCGACATGAAGAACGACCCCGGCGAGATGGAGAACCTGGTAGGTAATCCTGATTACAAAAAGGTTCTCGATGAACATCGCAGGATGTTTGCAAAATACAAAAAAGCAAGCGGCGACTCTTTTTTGTCATAAGTGGCACTAATCAAACGACGAAGCCTGAGACAAAGTCAAGATAACCCCGCGAGCCCGGTCTTAAGCTGGAATGTCTGTGGACTGACTGCAGGACGGTTCGCAATCCATCCCGCCAGATGTCGTCCGGGACGTCGGCGCGGGATTCGCGCATTTCTTCCAGACCCTCACTCAACGATTGAGCGCCGGCGTCCTCCGATACGTCACCACCGATGGCCGCTTTCAAAGCATCCGCGATGATGCGGTCGTTGATAGTGGGGTCTTCGCGATGCCCCGAGACCAGAGTAAACTCAATGTTTTGCAGGACGTCCAGGTGGTCCTTGCTCATTCGCTTCAACAGTTTTGCCGACCCCATTTCCTTCTTCAGTGACATATGGCGGATATTGGCCTTCTTCTGGGCGGCACGTTTTCGCTTCATGCGTTTTACTTTTGACATGCGATGATTCCTTTCATCAGACGATAAACAAGTCTATCAGGGTACCAGGAGATCAGGTTGTGGAGATCAGGTTATCAGGATATCAGGTGAGTCTGGGCGTCTGGCAGACTTTCCGGGTCTTCCCTGAGACCCTGAGATCCTGATATTCTGCATCCTGATAATCTGGTACCCTGATAACCCAATTCAGACTCCTTTCATTGAACTGCCGCAATAGGGGATAGTCAGGTTCGGCGGCGGTTATCCTCGTCTTCCTGACTTCCTGGCCTTCTCGGGGTCGTAATGTGGATTCGGTGTCAGCATCTGGGCGTTCACTTTGCTTTGCCAGGTTGCGAGCATGTCTCTTAGCTGTCGGGTCTTATCAGGCATCCTCTTAGCCAGGTTGTTTCGCTCGCCAATATCCTGCCTGAGATTGTAGAGTTCCAGTTCGTTGCCGGAGCCTGAGATTGTCTCGTCGAACCATTCGATCAGCTTGTAGTCGCCGGCGCGGATGGCTCCGCACGGGCCGATACTGCTGCTGTGATAGTGCGGATAGTGCCAGTAGATGGCCCGGCGGCTCAGCGTGCTTCTCTGTCTTAAGAGCGGTAGCAGGCTCACGCCGTCGACTGGGCTTTTCGCCTCACTGGCCAAGCCGAGGATCTCCACGAAGGTCGGGAAGAAATCCACGCTGGTGACCGGCTCGCTGCACGTGCTCACCGGCGTTACGACGGGCGGCCAGCGGACAATGAGAGGCTCTCTGATGCCACCTTCGTAGAGATTGGCTTTGCCGCTCCGCAAGGGCGTTTGTTTGGCATCTCGTTCCAATCCGCCGTTATCGCCGAAGAAGACAACGATCGTCTTGTCGGCAATCTTCAAATCGTCCAGTTTCTTCAAGAGTCTGCCGACACTTCTATCAAGCTCCTCAATCATCGCTCCGAGGATAGGGCTGTTCTGCGGTAGATCCGAGCCTCGCTTGTTCTTGTATTTGGCCACCAGCTTCTTCTTACCCAGCACGGGGGCGTGGATGGTGTTGTGCGTGACATAGAGAAAGAAGGGGTAGCCCTTATGCCTGTCCAGGAAGTCCAGAGACCTTTGCGTAATGGCCTCCACGTTATGCGTGTCAGACTCCGGGTCGCTTCTGGCCGACGGCTTGTACGTGACGAACGATTCGTCGAAACCCTGCTTGTCGGGATTGTACGGCAGGCTGCCCGGCGGCTTTTTGGTGATGCTGAGGTGCCACTTTCCAAAGCTGGCCGTCGCATAGCCCGCGGATTTGAGAACCTCTGCGATTGTCACTTCCTCTAACGGCAAATATTTCTGCCATTCGGGCTGTGTGTACTTCTCGTGCGGGTAGTTGCCGCCTGCGATAAAATCGGTCAGGTGCAGACGAGCGGGATACCGGCCCGTCATAATGCTGGCTCGCGTCGGCGAACAAACCGGGCACGCCGCATACGCATCGGTAAACTTCATGCCCTGGCGCGCCAGCCTGTCGATATTCGGCGTCTCATAGAAATCACTGCCATAGCAGCCCAATTGAGACCAGCCGAAATCATCGGCCAGAATGAAGAGGAAATTGGGTTTTTCTGTGTCATCGTGAGGCTCGCCTTGCGAACCGCGGCGACCTCCGGCTCGTGGAATTTTGAGATTGCTTCGCTTCGCTCGCAATGACAACCGAGTGAACAATTGAGACTGCTTCGCAAGTGTAGACTCGTGATATGCAAATGCCGCCGCTCCGAGACCAATGGATTTGATAAATCCCCTGCGATTCATCGAGAAGCACTCCTAACCATAACGAAGAAGTTCAATATATCTTATAGCATACACAATTCACACGCCATCGTTAGGCGTGTTCGAGGAGTTTTTTCTGTGCAGTTTTCTCAAAAGTGAATTTGTGTGCGTTGGCGTTGATCTTGATTTTGTCGCCGTCGGTGAATTTGCCGGCCAAAAGCTCGGTGGCCAGTGCGTTCTCCAGCCTCTGTTGAATCGTGCGTTTCAAAGGCCTTGCGCCAAAGGCGGGATCATAGCCCTCATCCATAATCTGCTCCCGGGCATCATCGGTAAATTCGACCTCTATGTTGCGAGTGTTCAAACGCTCGGCGAGGAGATCGAGTTGGATGTCGACAATCTTTCTGAGGTCGTCCTTGCCGAGCATGTGGAAGACGATTATTTCGTCGATACGGTTCAGGAACTCGGGCTTGAAGAGCTGCTTGAGCGCGTCTTTGACATGTGCTTCGATCTCCCAGTCGGCGCCGGATTCTTCAGTGAGTTGCTGTATTTGATGGCTCGCAATGTTGCTGGTCATGATGATAACGGTGTTCTTGAAATCGACCGTCTTTCCCTTGCCGTCGGTCAGGCGCCCGTCATCGAAGACTTGGAGCAGAACATTGAAGACGTCCGGATGGGCCTTTTCAACTTCATCGAGCAAAATTACCGAGTAGGGTTTTCGCCGGACGGCTTCGGTCAGGCGCCCGCCCTCTTCGTAGCCGACGTAGCCCGGAGGCGAGCCGATAAGCCTGGCGACCGAGTGCTGCTCCATGAACTCGCTCATATCGATTCGCACCATTGCGTGCGGATCGTTAAACAGAAAATCCGCGAGCGCTTTGGATAGCTCGGTCTTTCCGACGCCGGTGGGCCCGAGGAACAGCAATGTCCCTATCGGACGGTTGGGATCGCCCAACCCGGACCTGCTTCTGCGAACGGCGTTACAAAGTGCAGTGACCGCCTCGTCCTGGCCGACAACGCGATGGCGGATCAACTCTTCCATTTTCATCAGACGCTCTCGCTCTCCACTAAGCAATTTCGTAACGGGGATTCCGGCCCATTTCGAAACGACACCGGCGATATGCTCGGCGGTCACTTCGTCGTGGATTATGGCCCTGTCGGATTTGGAGAGTTGGGCCTCCTTTTCTTCGAGCTTCTTCTTCAAATTCGCAATAGTCTCGTATTTCAGGCGGGCCGCGGTCTCAAGCTCGCCCTTGCGCTGGGCGTGATCAAACTGGTTTTGAGCGTCTTCTATTTCCTGCTTGAGAGCCTTCATTTGATCGATCTCTCCCCTCTCACCCTCCCATTGTGCCGAGAGTTCCCTGTCCTTCTTCTGCAATTCGGCCAATTGTTTTTCCGCGTTCTCCAGGCGCTGCTGGCTGGCCTCGTCGCTTTCCTTCCTGAGTGCCTCGCGTTCGATTTGAAGCTGGACTGTCTTTCGGCGAATGCCGTCGAGTTCCGCCGGCAGCGAATCGTTCTCAATGCGCAGCTTCGAGGCTGATTCGTCGATCAGGTCTATGGCTTTGTCCGGCAGCCAGCGGTCGGTTATGTAGCGATCGGACAAAGTCGCTGCGGCGACAAGTGCCGAATCGGTGATCCGGACCCCGTGATGCGCGTCATAGCGGTCTTTGAGCCCTCGCAGTATTGCAATGGTTTCTTCGACGCTCGGCGGATCAATCATGATCTGTTGAAAACGCCTCTCGAGCGCCGCGTCCTTCTCCACGTGTTTTCGGTATTCATCTATCGTTGTCGCGCCGATGCAGCGCAGCTCGCCACGTGCAAGGGAAGGTTTCAACAGGTTGCCCGCATCAACCGCTCCTTCAGCCTGGCCTGCTCCTACGATTGTGTGCAGTTCGTCTATGAAGAGTATTATCTGGCCCCCGGCTGCGATGACCTCTTTGAGCACGGCTTTGAACCGGTCCTCGAATTCACCTCTGAACTTCGTCCCGGCGATCAACGACCCCATGTCCAGAGCGATGACTCTCTTATTCTTCAAGCCGGTAGGGACGTCACCTGCAATTATCCGCTGGGCAAGGCCCTCGACGATAGCGGTCTTGCCCACGCCGGGCTCGCCTATCAGCACGGGATTGTTCTTTGTCCGGCGGTTGAGAACCTGCATGCACCGCCGAATCTCTTCGTCCCGGCCGATTACAGGGTCGAGCTTTCCCTTGCGCGCCATCTCCAGCAGGTCGATCCCGTAGCGTTCCAGCGCCTGGTACTTGTCTTCCGGGTTCTGGTCGGTTATCTTCTCGGGGCCGCGAATCTCTTTCAGCGCACTGGCGATCTGTTCGGGGGCGACCGAGTTGAGCCGGAGAATCTCTTTGGCGTCACTGGCCACCGAGGCAAGCGAAATAAACAGATGCTCGACGCTCAGATATTCGTCTCCCATTGCATCGGCCCGGTTCTGGGCGTCCAGAACGACCTGGCCAAGGGCCGGATCGGGCATGAGTTGCTCGGTGCTCTTGCCTTGCGGCAGCCGGTCGACCTCGCCGACGATCATCTCTCTGATGCGTGAAATGTTGGCGCCGATCTTCTTTAGAATCTCAATGGCAATACCACTATCGTCGTTACAAACGGCACTGAGCAGGTGCAAAGGTGACATGACGGTATGTGATTTGGCCATCACGGTTTGTTGAGCCGTCGCCAATGCCTCCTGGGCCTTCAATGTGAACTTATCGAATTTCATAGCTAACCTCTATTTCCACGAAGATGAAATCTCAATCTAGCACACTCTGAAAACTTCAGTAAGTGCAAATGGCGTGCCCGAATACAGAGGGGTACGTAAGTGATGTAAATTCAATCGGTTATGATCCCTACTATCTCGTTTGCGTGTGCCAATTTGGCAGTTGCTTGCCGCAATATCAGGTTGGAGCGGCATCGACATTATTGCGGAATGCCTCCCCTGCAAACGAGACCGATGAAAAAGAGTACCGACCGACGTATGCAACCGGCGCCGGCCGCGCTGGTGTCAAGGGCCGTAGTCTCTTCTGAAAAGAGCAAAAGGCACGCTCGGTGAGTAAATGCCGGCTGTGCCTCTCGTAGGTACTGCTCAATTATAACGAAGTGACGGCGAAAAGCTGTTAGCGCTGGCCGCTGTTTACCCAACCTGTTTGGGGATTGTAGACGAAGTGGCCTCTCCCAAGTGTGCTGATATAAACAGAGTCACCGTTAATCGCAAAGACAGCTTCCACCGTGCCGTCTATCTTAATCTGCACGGCTCCCGATCTTGCCAGCCCGTCACGCAGCGCCGTTCCGTGTTCCCAAATCTGCATATCTGAAAAACCGGCGGCCCGCATCACTTGCACGACGTCGTCGGAGCCGAGAGTAAGCACGCTTCGGTTGCCCAAGGGCAATACCTCAATGCCTCTTCTATTCTGTGCACAGCCGGCGGCCCCCAGAGCCAGAATCGCCAGCAATGTTGAGAGAATCATCACGGCGCTGTTCTTTGAGTTGTATCTGTTAGGCTTCACAGCTTTTGTCTCCATCTTGACTATACTTATCTTGTCCGATTACCCGATAGACTCCTGCTAAGCTCCGCCTGGAAATCGTTTTGCATCGGTCGAGCGGGAGTCCGTCGAACAGGCAACCTGTTGAAATCTCGGTCCGTCTGTGTCCGGTTGAGATCCTGATCCACGGCAGCCCGGCCGAAACCCTGATCCGTCGCCTGCCGGTTGAAACCCAACTCAGCGGGCGTCGAAAAACTCTGACTTGCCGGCGGTGCAAAGCCCTGATCCAGAGCCTGTGGGATGCCGGCCGTTTGTTGCGAGTCATGACGCAAGATATGCGCCGTGACAAACACCGCGATCTCGCGGGCGGTAGTTATGTCGTTCGAATTATTGAACAACCCTCCTATCAACGGCAGGTTGCTGAGACCCGGGGTCCGTTTGTCTGTTGTTATGGTTTTATCCTGGGTCAGACCGGCCAGCGCGACTGTTCCGCCGTCCAGGACACGCACATTGTTCTCGGCCGTTCGCCTGGTGA
>CAZLTY010000020.1:0-32072 GCA_964562575.1 uncultured Pirellulales bacterium | reverse complement strand
GCTGATCCATTGGGCGGTCAGTTCTCCCTCCTTGTCCCTGGTGAAGGTGAGTATCGACTTCATCTGCGAGTTGTCAAAATTCAGCTTCATGTCCCATTCGCCGAACAACCCCCTGCCCTGGGGCCCGGCCCATAAACCGGAGCAAAGAACCAGCACGAACACGAGTGACACAAGTCCGGAACCTCTGTGAAGTAACTTCATGATCTTTTCCTCCAAACAAAAGTGAATTGAAATCTGTCGCTCAGCAACGCCGCTGAGCCTCATTCTTGGCAGAATATCAGACCTTTTGTGCTTGTCAACTCTAATATATGAACATGAACATGATGATCAACTTTCTCGAGCAAGTGGCCGGTGAAGCTCGAAAGCTCTACTACATGAGCCTGAACATACCTTTGTGGAAGCTTGTCTGTGCACTCGGCGTATGGTAACATTTCTCTGTCTTGCTTCCGACGGAAGATAAGATCGGTAGAGCGTGTAGTGATGAGTCGGCAGGTTTCCGCCAGAAAGAGGTAAGCCATGCGATCCAGAGTTTCAGTTCGTTGTATCACGTTTTCGATTGTTGTCTGCATCCAGGCATTAGGTTCAGTTGCGATCGGCGAGAACGTTTCGCTTAGCAAGCTGTATCCGAAACAGAATCTCCAAGACATCCTGATCCCTCGCACCGAGTGGCGACCATTCGCAAGGGCTAAAGACCGTCCGGACTGGGCTGCGATCTCAGGGCCAATTCGGGGCAGATTTATCACGCTCGGCCAAGAGTTTCTTGGTAAAGATATCCCCAACCTGCCAGCGAGCCTTTATCTCGAGTACAGGCGCATCGGCAACCGGAGCAATTATCAGGACGTCTGGTTCGAACGGCGCGAGATGCTTCACTGTCTCGTTCTCGCCGAATGCATGGAGGGTAAGGGGCGTTTTCTCGATGCCATCGCGAATGTGGTTTGGGCAATCTGCGAGGAATCATCCTGGACTTTTCCCGCTCACATCGGGGCGCAAAGGGGAGGCTCGGGGCTGCCCGATGTCACTGAGCCTATCGTCGCTCTGTTCTCTGCTGAGACCGCCAGTTCGCTCGCCTGGACCGTCTATCTGCTCAGAGAACAACTGGATACCGTCTCACCACAGATATGCAAGCGTGCTGAGCATGAAATCGACCAGCGTATTTTAACTCCGTATTTGGACCGCAACGATTTCGGCTGGATGGCTTTTCGCGCCAGAAGTGACGGCAGGAGACCCAATAACTGGAATCCCTGGATCAATTCCAACGTCTTGGCCGCGACGCTGCTGATTGAAAAAGATGAAGACCGCCGATTGGATTTGACGCACAAGGTCCTGCGCTGTCTCGACAACTTCTTTGTTCCCTATCCTCCCGACGGTAGCTGCGACGAAGGTCCCAGCTACTGGGGACGAGCAGGTGCGAGTGTATTCGACAATCTCGAACTGCTTTACAGTGCAACCGATGAACGTCTGGATCTTTATGAGAACTCGGCGATCCGGGAGATTGGCAGGTTCATCTACAGAGCTCACATTTCGGGAGATTACTTTGCAAATGTCGGCGACTGCGACGCCCGCCTGGATATTCGCCGCGATCTCGTCTTCCGATACGGACGGCGCATCGGCGACAGGAAAATGGAGGATCTTGCTGCCTTCGGCCTGAACGAGCAGGAGTTACTCGCGGACGAAAGGAGTTTCGGCTCACTCGGGCGGATGCTGTACGAGCTGTTCAACCTGCCCACTCTGCTCGCAGCCAGAGAGTCTTCTCAGCCGCTCGTGCGTGACGTCTGGCTCGGCCATGAGGACATGCAATTAATGGCGGCGAGGGACAGGGAAGGTTCGTCGGAGGGTTTGTACGTCGCCTGCTGGGCGAGCCACAATGGCCAAAGCCACAACCACAACGACGTCGGTAACTTCATCATTTTCGCCGACGGCAGCCCGTTCATAATCGACATCGGAAGGCCGACATACACCAGACAGACCTTCAGCAGCCGACGGTACGAAATCCCCGAGATGCAATCAGCTTTCCATAACCTTCCGACCATCAACGGCGTCATGCAGCAAGCCGGAAGGCAATATGCCGCAAAGGATGTGCAATATGATCTGAAGGAAGCGGGCGCCATGCTCAGAATGGACCTCGCACCAGCCTATCCCGAAAAAGCCGGCGTCAGGACGTGGGTCCGTACGGTCCGTCTCAACCGCGGCACCGACATTCAAGTAGTTGACTCTTTCGAGTTGAAACAAGCGTCCCGGGACATCACTCAAAACCTCATCACGCCCTGTGAAGTAGTCCGCAGTAAGCCGGGAATACTTGTCCTGAAAGATTCCGAAGGCATCGAACTTGCCATCGGATATGATCGTAACATCCTGACCGCCCAGATCGAGAGCATACCTGCGGCCGATGACAAACTCGCGAAAATATGGGGACCTCGCTTGTACAGAATTCTCCTCAAGCCAAAGTCGGCGACGAGAGCTGCCACCTGGACATTGCGATTCTCGGAATAAAGGACAGTGACATGAAGAAATCCCATCAAGCCACGCGCGATATTCTCAAGACTATCGGTGCGGCTATTCTCAGCAGCATGGTCCTGACCGGCGCCTCGTTCGCCCAACCGGCGGAACGTCCGAATGTTGTCGTAATCTTGGCCGATGACCTGGGGTACGGCGATCTAAGCTGTTATGGAGCAGCCAAAATCCGCACGCCGAACATCGACAGGCTTGCTGCAGAGGGACGGCGCTTTACAGATGCCCATTCGCCGGCATCGGTCTGCACACCCACGCGATATAATCTGCTGACCGGGCGCTACGCCTGGCGCACCTGGGCCTCCTCGTCCTGTGTCTGGTCGAATGATCCGCTGCTGATCGACCCCGATCGATTCACTTTGCCCGATCTATTCAAGAGCCAGGGATATCGCACGGCGTGTATCGGAAAATGGCACCTTGGATTCGGTGAGCCCGGGATGGGCGGCTGGGACGACGTCCTGGGACCGGACTACAATCGAGAGTTACGCCCCGGACCGTGTGAAGTTGGCTTCGACTACTTCTGGGGCATTCCTCACGTGGGCCAGTTGCCTCATGTTATCATCGAGAATCATCGCGTCCTCGGACTGACGCCCGACGATCCGATACGAATGCTGCCTGACAAGCGGCCGGGTTTTGAGAAGGACTATATTGAACGGCCTCGTCTGGGGCTCGCAACGGCCCTGGGCGTTGAGGGCGGGCGCGCTGCCCGCTACGAGCACGAGGAACTCGCAATCATGATGACCGAAAGAGCGGTCAAATGGATCGACGAACAATCGGACGATCAGCCGTTCTTCCTTTATTTCGCCCATCGCAACATCCACGGACCGATCCGTCCGAACAAGCGATTCAGGGGCAAAAGCTCGATCGGCGCATACGGCGATTTTCTTCTTGAACTCGATTGGTCCGTCGGCGAGCTGCTCAACGCACTCGATCGCAAAGGGCTCGCCGACAACACGCTGGTCATCTTCTCCAGTGACAACGGCGCGATTCAGACCTATCGAGAGGTGGTCAAATCGGCAACGATCGGGGGCCACAAGCTCAACGGGCCGCTCCGGGGTCAAAAGACCGACGTATACGAAGGCGGCACGCGCGTCCCGTTGCTCGCTCGCTGGCCGGGCAGGATCCGCGCCGGTTCACATAGCAGGGCGCTTGTAGCTCTGACGGATCTTCTTGCAACGTTTGCGGATTTCTTCGGAGTCGATCTGCCAGCCGACACCGGCGAGGACAGCTTCAGCTTCCTGGGTGCCCTCCTAGACAGAAGGCCCAGGCAGGTAGTGCGCGAAGCTCTGGTGAACGACAGCTTTTGGAATACGTTTGCGATTCGCAGGAACGACTGGAAACTAATCCTGAGCCAGACAAGCGGTGGCGTAACATCGGAGAAGATCCCGTACGATCCCGACAAACCGCCGGGCCAGCTCTATCATCTCGGCCGCGATCTTTCGGAATCCGTTAACGAATACAGCAAGCACCCGAAGATCATCGCCTCGCTGACCGAGCTTCTCAAGACCTATCAGCAGTCGGGGCGCAGCACGCCGGCAAACAGGAGCATACCCAGAGCCGACTAGCCGTGAAAGGTGATAACATGAAAGATACTAATCACACAAGACGCGATTTTCTGAAGGCTGCAGGCGCGGCCCTTCTTGGCAGTGCGCTCCTCGGCCTCGATTCTTTTGGCCGGCGCGTTCGACGTCCCAATGTTGTATTTATCCTGACAGACGACCAGGGCACTCTCGACGCCAATTGTTTCGGCTCGACGGATCTGCACACCCCTGCCATTGACAAAATCGCCGCCAACGGCGTGCGCTTCACACAGGCCTACGCACACACTGTTTGCTGCCCCGCAAGGGCCATGCTCATGACGGGCCGGTATCCCCAGCGGTCGAACGTGAACTCGTGGATGCAGGGCAAGATGCGCGGCGACAAGGGACAGAACATGTTCCGCAGCGAGGTCACGATCGCCGAGACTCTTGCGAAAGCCGGCTATCGCACGGGGCTCTTCGGAAAGTGGCATCTGGGAGCCCACCCGGACCACGGACCGAGAAAGCAGGGCTTCGACGAATTCTTCGGTATTCGTGACGGCTTCATCGACAACTACGTCCACTACCAATTGCACGGCGCTGGTTATCACGACCTTTACGAAGGAACCGAAGAGGTATTCCACCGAGGTGACTACTTTCCCGATCTGATCACCGACCGTGCGCTGTCTTTCATCGAGAGGAATCAGGACGTGCCCTTCTTTCTCTACTTTGCACTTAACATCCCGCACTATCCCGAGCAGTCGCTGGCCCGCTACGGCAAACGATACGAGCACCTACCCGAACCGCGGCGCTCCTACGCAGCGATTGTTTCGACTACCGATGATTACATCGGCCGCGTGCTGACGCAGATCGAGACCCTCAAGCTGCTGGAAGACACCATCATCGTCTTTTTGAGTGACAACGGGCACTCGGAGGAAGACTACCAGATAAAAGTCGAGAACCACACGAGCGGCTACCCGCGAGGCCACAACTACGGCGCCAACGGCGGCGGGGGCAACACCGGACCGTGGATTGGTTCAAAGGGCACCTTCCTCGAAGGAGGCATCCGCACCCCTGCGATCCTCAGCTATCGGAGACAGTTGCCGACAGGCATCGTCCGCGACCAGGCTGTCACGGCGATGGACTGGTATCCGACGATCCTCGAACTTTGCGGCGTTGAGATTCCAACCGGCATCGAACTCGACGGTCATAGCGTCCTTCCGTTAGTCCGGGACCAGGCGGCTCCGAGTCGATATGCCGTGATGCACTGGCAGTGGCAGAAGTCATGGATGGTCCGCGAAGGTAACTGGAAGCTCATCGTCAACGGCAGACACCGCATCGGGGGAAAAAGGGCTGACGCCGTCTACCTAGCGAGTCTGTCCGACGAGCAGCCGGAACGGAAGAACCACGCAGAGCAACACCCCGACATTGTCGGGCGGCTGAGGCGGCTACACGATCGGTGGACCCAGGCCGTTGCCCCCAAGGTCACGCAGGTTTTCCCTTGAACAGGACGCTGCCGTCGGTTAGAATCGTCCGAGAGATTGGGACATTCACTTTGGAGCGGTCCGGTGTTTGGGCCGCAGATCAAAGTGGATCGCCAACGAACAGGCGAGCATTGGCAGGTTTATCATTAGTTGCGGGAGTTACTGAGTCCGCATCGACAGAGAAATCCGGCCGCTCGGCTTTTTGCGCGGGCCAAACTGACTCTGCGATCGAGTTCTTTCAACTGCGGATCATCGAGATCCAGGGTCCGTGCTTTTTCGACTCTTTCTGCGGCCTCGGTCAATTTGCCCATCTCCAGGCAGACATAGGCCGAATCCCTCAGGGCCGGGGCGTGGTCGTCCCTGATATCGAGCGCGTGAGCGAAAAGCTCGGCGGCATCTTCGAACTCCTCCTTCAGGGCACTGATTACTCCGAGATAGTAGTAAGCGTCGGCGCTGGCGCTGTCTGTATCGACGGCACGTAGCAGACAGTGCGTCGCGCAACCGAAATCGCCGATTTCCAGGAACATCGATCCCATAGAGACCAATGTACAGGCATCCTCCAAAGCCAGTTTCATTTCGCAGACCAGATAATCTCCGGCCTCCACTCTCTGGTCCTTCATCAGGGCATTCTGGGCCAGCCTAAAGCATGGCCCCTGGAGCGTCTTGTCCTTTTGAAGAGCCAGGTTATACAGTTCGGCCGCTCGCTCACTGTCGCCGCCGTTGAAGGCGATTTCCCCAAGATAGAACAAAGCCGCAGCAAAATCCGGATCCAGCTCGAGAATCCTGTTGAACTTCTCTTTGGCCGATTCGATGTCACCGCGATCGAGCAGGAACAGGCCGAAATCGAAGATAACGTCAATGTCACCCGGGTTGATGCGCAGCTCGATCAAAAAATGCTCCCGGCTCTGCTCGGCCTGGCCGTCCGACCAGTAGGCCTGGGCGATTCGGTAGTTAATCTGCGGGTGGGTCGTATCGAGTTCGGCGGTCCGCAGCCAGCAGCGGATGGCCCTTTTGTACTCGCCCCGGGCAAAAAGACTGTTGCCGATATTGTAGTAGCAAAGCGCGCAGTCCGATTTCATCTGCTGGGCGAGATAAAACATCTGCTCGGCGAGGTCATGCAGGCCCATCTCGGTGTAGGTAATTATGCGATTGCAGTAACCCGGCTCGAACGTCGAGTCCAACTCCTGCATATGTTCGAAGGTGTCGATCGCCAGGTCATATTGACCCGTGCGAGTGTAATCGACCGCAAGGGAGTTGAGTATCTCCAGGTCGTCGGGGCTCAGCTCGAGGGCCGCTTCAAATTCGCCTATCGCATCGTCAAACCGGCTTATGGCGTCCAGAGTGAGCGCCTTGTCGAAATGCCAGGAACTGTTGGTCGGGTTTATCTCGAGGGCAGTCTCCAGTTCGTCGAGAGCCTGGGACATTTTGCCGTCTTCGTATAACTCAAAGGCCTTGCGGGCCTTGCGTTCGGCCTTGTCGTAGGAGCCGAATCCCATCTCTTCGTATATCATAAACACACCTTATTTCGTCTGTTGCCAAGCAAGTAAATACTTCCAACGCCCTTATCGCCCACAAAATACCTTTGCGTTAGCGGTTTCCCCGAGCGTGACGAGCTTTTTGTCGTCAGTAAGTTTTCACTGGAAATGTGCTTCATAAACCCTTACAATTGTGAAAGTTAGCTTTCAGCATCTGAACTGGGCAAGCCGGAGTTCTTTCGGGCGGGTCTGTTTTTCTGGAAAGTCGCCGCTTATAGTCTTATAATGCGTTGTTCAAAAAATAGTAGAATGCAGGCAAAAAGCTGATGCTGGCGGGCTATAGTTATGGTGCCCCTGATTGAGAATTCGGGTTCTTGCGCGGGTAGGTGGCTTTGCATCGGCAGGGCATGGTTTTGCTCGCGACAGTTTATTACCCTGAAGGGTATATTTGGAGAAGTCAAGTCATGATTAGAGAGATAAAAGGTCAGTTGACGGCCGGCAAGGGCAATTACGCCATTGTGGTCAGCAGGTTCAACGAGTTCATAACTTCCAAGCTGCTCGGAGGCGCAATAGACTGCCTTCAACGTCACGGTGCCGCCGACGAGCAGATATCCGTCGTATGGGTGCCGGGCTCCTGCGAGATTACCCAGGCATGCAAGAAGCTTGCCGACAGCGGCAAGTACGTTGCGATTCTGTGTCTCGGCGCTGTCATCCGGGGCCAGACGGCTCATTACGATTACGTCTGTCAGCAGGTAGTCCGGGGCATCGGGCAGATCAACTACGATTCGCCAACGCCGGCTGTGTTCGGCGTGCTGACGTGTGAGACACTCGAACAGGCCGTGGAGAGAGCCGGCACCAAAAGGGGCAACGCCGGCGCCGACGCAGCATCGACAGCGATGGAAATGGCCAACGTAATGGAACAGATAGGTTGATCTGTCGGGGCGGACCGGAATGTCTACCCCCGCAAGGGACCAGGGCAACCACACTTCGGTTGCCCCTGCCGCAAACATGGACAAGAGAACCAGGGCCAGAGAACTGACGATGCAGGCACTATACCAACTCGATGTGCAGGGCCCGGATATACTTGAGCCTTTGAAGCAATTCTTCATGGAGGCGGACACGGACAACGCCGTGCGCAGTCTTGCCTCGGAGTGGACGAGAGAGGCATCGGAGAACCTGGAGAAGTGCGACGAGTTGATAATCGCCGCGACAATAAAGTGGCAATTGACGAGATTGTCACCGGTTGACAGGAGCATCCTGAGATTGTCGGTGTATCAGTTGAAATTCTGTCCCGATATACCGCCGAAAGTCGTGATAAACGAGGCCATCGAGCTGGCCAAGAAATTCAGCACGGACAAGTCGCCGGGTTTTGTCAACGGCGTGCTTGACGCGGTGCTAAAGAAACTGGAGGAATAAACAAGGGGCGCAATGGTGGGGCGATTCCCACCCTACTGTTTTATTTGTTGGTCTATTATGAGGACGATCGCAGTATTAAATCAAAAGGGGGGCGTGGGCAAAACCACGACGGCGGTCAACACCGCCGCTGCGCTTGCTGCGGCCGGATCGAGGGTGGTCGTCATCGATCTCGATCCGCAGGCCCACATGACGATACATCTTGGCCTCGAACCGCAGGCCATCGAGGCTGGCTCGTACAAGGTCATAACTCAGTCGGCCAGGTTCGAAGAGCAGATTATGCTCGTGCGCCCCAACCTCTGGCTATTGCCTGCAAATATCAACCTGGTCGGCGCCGAGAGCGAGCTGGTAAGCATAGTCGGACGGGAGATCATACTGCGAGAGGCTCTCGAATCAAGCCATGACAAGTTCGATTATTGTTTTATCGACTGCGCGCCTTCTCTCGGCCTGCTGACACTCAACGCGCTTGCGGCGGCCAAAGAGGTTTTGATTCCTCTACAGCCGCATTTTCTGGCTCTGCAGGGATTCGGAAGGCTTCTGCAAACCATCGAGCTTGTCAACAAGAGGATAAACCCGAGCCTGAAAGTCAGAGGTATCCTGCTGTGCATGTTCGACAGCAGAGCTTCGCTGCCCAATGAAGTAAAGGCCGACATCGAACAATTCCTCGAAGATGCGCGCGGCACCGACAGCGCCTGGTCGCAGGCCCGCATCATTGCGACGTGTATCCGCAGAAATATCAAGCTCGCCGAGGCGCCCAGCTACGGCAAAACGATTTTCGAATACGAGCCAAACTGCAACGGCGCCGAAGACTACGCGCAGGTGGCCCAGTGCGTGCACGCAGAATTTCAGCCGGTGGCCGAGGTTGAAACGCCGCAGCTCGTTGCGGTCGATGAAACTCAGGATGAATCGGATTCCCAGGAGCACCTGCCGCCACAGCCGGAATTTACAGATATCGACGAAATGCAGGAGCAGTCCAATCCCACCGAGCCTTCCCCGCCTCAGCCGCAGTATGTCGATATAGCCGAAATTCAGGACGAACCTGATCGGCCACAATCCACACCGTTGCAGTCAGGTGGTTCCTTTGAAGGCGCCGATGAGCCTTTGGTCGTGCCCGAGCCGCCGCCACAGCCTGAGCCGCCTGTGACGCCACAACCGGACGTACAACCATTTGGAACCGAGCAACGCCGGAGCGAACCACCTATCAGAATCGAACCAATCACGCAGAGCGATCAGCAGACGTCGGATGAATTTGCGCAGACAACAGACGAGGACGAAAGACGCGAATCGGCGCAAACCGATTACGGATTCGATCGCTTTTAGAGATCACAACTGCGTCATCGGCTGTACTTGCCCGGGCTTGACCTGTGGTAGATCTTCCCAGATCATGTCGAAACGATGCTCAGAAAGAGAAGGAGCCGGCCATTTCCTGCCGACCCCTTTCACATACCATGCTCGCCGAACAGCCGCAAAAGATAGAGAATCCTCTGGCGTTACTAGCCGTCAATAACGACCTCTACCCCGATCTCGACCACCAGAGCCACCTCGTCCACCACCACCTCGTCCGCCTCCTCCGCGTCCGCCACCACCGCCGCGTGCGGGTTTCGGACGAGCCTCATTGACGTTGATGGCACGCCCCTTCAGATCCTTGCCGTTCATCTCGTCAATTGCAGTTTGCGCTTCATTCTTGGAGGGCATCTCCACGAATCCAAATCCTCTCGATTCGCCGCCAAATTTGTCCCTTATCACATTGGCGCTTTCAACCTGGCCGAACGCCTCAAACGCCTGACGCAAATCGTCATCAGTGGCCTCATGCGACAAATTTCCAACATAGATGTTCATTTTGTTCTCCTTTTTCGAACAGTAATTTCAAGATTGCCACATCATAGAAGGTCTTGACACGCAGTTCAAGTGAAAAAAACCTTGCATTTCTTTCCAGTAGCTTTAGTCTAAATCTGTGTTTCCTGAATTAGATATCAAAAGATATAGCGACCACTTTTAGGAGAACGCCATGTATTGCACAGCCACGCTCAAATCGAGATCTTTCCACTCGATCGCCCTGCTGTCATTGATTGCCCTGGCTTTGGGTGTCCCTGCCGCGAAAGCGCAAAGGTCCAAACCGAAAAAACTCACCACGCCCAAAGGCGTAAGGCTACTGAAGAACAAGAGTTTCGACGACAGCGAGAAGTCGCGGAAGGAGATTCTGGATCTCTACAGGAATCTGCGAGTGACCGATGTCCTCGACGGCATGGATCTGATCGGCCTGCAGGACATAGGCCTGATGAAAAAAGATATCCGGCCGTTGTGGCGCGATGCAGACAAATTTTCCCATAGAGTCGTGGGCTTTGCCATCACCGTGCGACATGTCCCCACGGACGTGAGAGTGGGACAGAACTCATTTGTGACCATCGAGGGATTCAAGAAGTTCAAGAGCCAACAGTACGGCAGGGCCCCAGATGCCTGGCTCGGCACGGCAAAGCCAGGGGACATTGTGGTTATCGACGCCGCCGGAATCGACGAGTGTGGTTTCATAGGTTCCAACAACAGCCTCGGCTGGGCCGAAAAGGGCGTGGTCGGAGCAATCACCAACGGCGGCGCACGCGACACCGACGAGATTGTCAAAGTCAAAAAGATCGCGGTCTACTGCAAGAACGGACATAGCTCCCGGGGAGTCAGACCTGGCAGACTTATCGCCGAGTCATACAACTTCCCCATCAACTGCGGCGGAGTCCTCGTCTACCCGGGCGACGTGGTCGTCGCTGACGGCGACGGTGTGATCGTCGTGCCCAGAGCCCATGCACTGACCGTAGGGAAACTCGCGAGGGAGATCCACGTCGGCGACGAGAAGGGCCGGGCTGGGAGATTCAAACGACTCGGCATAAAACCGGATCAGACAGTAATAGTCGAATGATCCGGCCAGCGGAAAACTGTTGGTGTGTTTTGCCCGCGGATCGGATATAATAGAGTTTTGTGTCCTTATGATGCGACGACTGTATTAATCGAGGGTGCCTTGTTATGCGAAACTCTGTGGCAATTCTGATTGCAGTTTTGTTTGGCGCGTCCGCTACGGTAATTGCCGACAATTTGGCAGTGGACGAATTGGGATCTGACGAGATTGTTTTCGTCAAACGTAAACCTTACTCCTCCGACCACTATTACACGGACATAAACAACGGCACCTCGCCGGACCGATTTCGTGCCGACAACGGCATCTTCATTTATGATCTTCGCATGCAACAGGAGCGGGCCGTCGTGACAACGGCGAATATGCCTGGAGGAAAAGGCTTCATCGGTAAGATCAGCCTGTCCTTCGACGCCCGGAAGATCATCTTTGATTTTCGCCAGGACCCGGGCTCAGGTTTTCGCATCTGGGAAGTGAACGTCGACGGCACGGCTCTGCGCCAGTTGTTGCTCCCGCCCAAAGACGAAACGGCGAAAGTAGCGCGCTGGGGCAAGAAATGGCACACCGACGACATCCATCCGTGTTATCTGCCGGACGGCAAGATCATGTTCTCTTCCACCCGCAGCGAGCACACCGTTCTCTGCGGAGGCTCAGCCGCCCTGGTAGCCCCCACACTGCATCGCATGGATGCCGACGGGGGCAATGTTGAGCAGTTGACCAAGAGTCCGGTCAGCGAATTCTGCCCGGTCGTTCTCGATGACGGGCGCGTAATGTACCACCGCTGGGAATATATCGACAAGGGCGCCCGCGTGTGCAAGACCATCTGGTCGATGAACCCCGACGGGACAATGCCCCAGGAACTGTACGGCGTCAACGACGACACCACGACGGTGTACATGTATCCCCAGGCAATGCCCGGCGATCTTCATCGTATTGTCTGTGTCGGCACATGCCACTTCCCGCAGGGCGGATGCCTCGGAGCGATCATGCTGATCGACTTGCAACAAGGCACTCTTCGACGCGGCCCGGACCCGGATGAGCCTGGTTATACCCAATGGGACGACAGGTATGCCGTAACGAATATCACGCCGGAAGTGTTCATAGAACGCCGGACCGAACCGGGCTGGTTCTTCCTGGGCAAGAATGGTAAGTATGTGCACGATAAAGAAGGCCGCAGCGGCAATCTCTACACACACCCGTATCCGGTTGGGCAAAATACGTTCTTGGTTTCCTACAAGCAAGACCCGGCCGATCACTACAAGGATGTCGCCGACGCCTATTCGCTGTATCTTATCGACACCGAGGGCAACCACGCCCTCGTTCACAGGGATGAGAAGCTTTCACTCTGGCATCCGACACCTCTTGTGGCCCGCAAGAGGCCGCCGCGAATCTACTCCGCTCGGGACCCGCAATACGCCGCGAGCAATGAAGCACTGTGCATCCTGACCGATGTCTACCGGGGAATGGAAGGTCTCGAGCGGGGCCGAGTCAAATGGCTGCGGATCAACGAAGCGATACCGCGTTACTGGGATACGGGCCGAAGGTGGGGTTCGGGAGCCAGCAGTTCGGCATGGAAAGCCGCCCTGTGGCCGCGAGTGCAGTGGGGAGTCGTGCCGGTGGAAAAGGACGGCTCGGCCTACTTCAAGGCGCCGGCCAACCGCAACATTTTTTTCCAGGCTCTGGACGAGAACTTCATGGAACTCCAGCGTGAGAGGACGTATGTGAATTACCATCCCGGCGAGGTTCGTTCCTGCGTGGGCTGTCACGGACGGTCAAACCGGACGGTACATGCCGCCAGCGCCCAGAGTACGATCGCGATGAGCCGCCCCGCCAGCACACCCCAACCGCAACCGTGCGACCTTGTCGAAAATGGCGGAGACGGTCGCGCCCAGCAGGTAATCCATTACGCGACGGATATCCAGCCTGTTTTCAATGCAAAATGTGTCTCATGTCACGGCAAGTCCGATCCGGCCGGAGGCCTTAAACTGACCGACGATGTCACCGTCTACTACAACACGTCCTATGAAGAACTCGCCCAAAAGCAACTGGCCGGTCCGATCGTTTCGGAATTCACGACATTTAAGCGGGGCGATCAGGGCAACTACAACGGCGCGACTCTCGCCCCTGGGAACCTGGGTTCACACAAGAGCGTCTTAATCAACATGTTGACCGATCCGACTCACCCGAAAAACGCTGAGGATGACCACTCTGATATGTTGAACAAGAACGAGTTGATGATTCTGAGCCGTTGGGTGGATTGCAACTATCAGTTCTACGGCAGCTACTACGGCCGCCACCACTCAGCGTGGGTCAATGCTGATCCCAAGAATCCTTCTTACAAACCGGCGGATTTCCGGCGCAAGCCGTTGTTCGAGGAGGCAATCAGCATGCGCGCCCCTCGCTGGCATCGATAGACTTGGCGCCAGGCATTACATGATAGCCTTTGCCCGAAGGAACGGTAGTCACTGAGTACGCCTCATTTCATGACGGCGAGGCCCTTCGCTTCACAGATCCGAGGGCGAATTCTGTTTCATCGCTGTCGCTTTCTGTTCGATGATCTATTCTTTCTCGGCGCCGCTCTATCGGCAACGTTGAGGTCGGTGAGTGTCTTCTTGAGCAGTGAGCCGACATAGCCGTTGTAGCGGCCATCAGGTGACCGGCCGCCCCGGGTCGGGAACGCCTTGATGGTGTCAACCGCGTAAGCAGCCTTGTCGTCAAGCTTGTCTATAGCGTTCTGGGCCGCCATCGAGACGAAGACGTCCCCGTCCGGTGTCCACGGCGCCAACTCGAGCAGACAATCGACGGCGCGCCGCTGGTCGGCCCGCTCGCCGTGTTTGCCGAGCGCCAAGGCCGCAATGATTCGCACGTACGGAGAATCATCTGCGAGGGCTGTGAGCAATTCGTCACGCGAGTTCGTAACCGTCCGGCGACCCCGATTCAGAATGCCAACCACGCCCCAGTAGCGAATGGCACTATCGGAATCGGTCAGGTTCCTTTTGACAGCCGGCAGATCTTTTGCCCTCCGCGTGGTGGCGATTTCGGCCGCGGCGAAGACGCGGTCGAAAGGATACTTGCTGTCGTCGCGCGCCATCTCACCCGGCGTCGAGCCGGCGCTACGGCTGTGAATCTCGCCCTCAGGCAAAAAGCCCAGGTCCCGGATGTCACGGCACCAGTCCTGAAGCGCCTTGCGAAGCTCGACCAGTTTCGCCCGATGCTCGCGCGAGCGAGCCAGGTTATTGACCTCATCGGGATCGGCTTTCAGGTCGTACAACTCCTCGGACGGCTTCAATTTCCAGAAATGGGACTGCGCTTCGTTGAGTTTGCCGGCGTCGTAGTCGCGTTTCCACGCAGCCGTCGACGGCGTCACAAAATTGTACGCGACGTATTGGCCGTAGATGAAATGCGGGTTGTAGTTTCGCATGTAGTGATACCTGCCGTCGGTCACTGTTCTGATGAAGTCGTAGCGAGCGTCCATACGACCGCGGAAGCCGAACATGTACTTGGGTTTGGGCTGCTGGAACTTACCCGCGAAGGCGTGACCCTGCATCCATTTGGGAGGCTTGACTGAAGCCAGGCTCAACAGAGTCGGCGCCAGGTCGACGAAATTCACCATTCGGTCGCTCTTGCCTGCGGACATGTATTCGGCCGGGGCCAGGTGACGCCATTTCGGCGGGAAGTACACGACCATCGGGACCGAAAGCCCCGAGTTGTATGTCCAGCGTTTGCTGCGCGACATTCCCGAGCCGTGGTCGCCGTAATAGAAGACTATGGTCTCATCGGCCAGACCCGCCTCATCCAGTGCGGCCAAGTGCTTGCCGGCGATTTCGTCGGCGGCGGTGACAATGTCGTAGTACCGCGCCCAGTCCCGCCGCGATTCGGCGTTGTCCGGATGATAGGCCGGGATGCGCACGTTGGCCGGGTCATGGACAGTTGAGTCGAATTTCGAGCGAAGCTTGCTTTCGTGGCTGACGGTCGCGTTGAAAATTGCGAAGAATGGCTGGCCCGGCTTGCGGCCTTTGTAGTGGGCTTTGTTGGAAGATACGTCCCAGCCGTTGTCGTCGGTGCGGACGTTGTAGTCCTGCTTGGAGTTGTTCGTGCAGTAGTACCCCTGTTCGCGGAGGAATCGTGGGTAGAACTTTGCGTAATCGGGCAGATCCACCATGCTCCGCATGTGCTGAGCGCCTATAGAGGGTGGGTACATCCCCGTGATGATCGTCGTTCTGGCCGGCGCGCAGACCGGGGCGCATGACCAGGCAAGCTCGAAGATCATTCCCATCTTCGCCAGAGCGTCAACATTGGGCGTGGTGGCAAACTCGTCGCCATAGCAGCCCATTTCCGGGCCGTGGTCCTCGCTGGTGATCCACAGAATATTTGGGCGTTCGCTGCCGGCCGCCGCCCGGGCACTGCCGCCGAACCATACCGTCGAGGCGGCTAAGGCGCTTTTCTTGAGTAGCTCTCTTCGATTCATGGATACTCCTTCTGATCAAAATCAAAAACTAAAGTGCAAAATGCAAAATTAAGGAATCCGCCACGGGCGGATGCTATTCTATACTGCCCCGCCGAAGGCGGGCTCATCAATTTTGATATTTCATTCTTGATCTCTGAATTTCTCTCTGCGGGTTCTGCAGATGCTCTTTGACAGAACCAAGAAATCGGGCCGCATAGATTTCGTCTACAACTCTGCGGTCAGCCGCCACCGACAGGCTGATTATTTTTCGTTCCGTCATTTTACTGTCGGTGGGAACGACCGTGTGTATCACATTGCCCACAGCTACAATGGTGCTGGTCGGCGGCGGCACAATTCCTATGAACGAATCTGTGCCATACGCGCCAAGATTGCTCAGTGCGATAGTCTCGCCCTCAATCTCTTCGAGGGAGAGTTTATTGTCACGCGCCTTGTCGGTCAGCAGTTTTTCCTCGCGCGCGATATCGGGCAGTGACTTTTTGTCTGCGTCCTTGACCACCGGCACGATAAGGCCCTGCGGGGCATTGACCGCGAAGCCAACGTTCAGACGCTCGGCGATTCTTACCCACTCGCCGTCAAGCAGACCAACCGTCAGAGGATATTCCTGCGCCGCCAGCGCCAGAGCATGGATATAGAAGGCATTCGTGGTGATTCGTACGCCGAATGTCTTCCTGAGTTTGGGCCGCATCGCCATCAGTTCGGTAATGTCGGCCCTCGCTTCGAGGTAGAAACAGGGCTTGGCCAGCTTGGATTCGAGCATCCTTCTGCAAATGAGCTTCTGAATCCTCGTCAAGGGGATACGACGCATTTTCGATTTCGCACCCCGGTCGGCGAGATGCAAACGATTTTCATCTTTTAGAAGAGTTCCGTGTGTCAATCGCGACATAGACCTTTTCACAATCACGTTGTGTTCGGAGCATAACAGGCATCCTCCGAGACGTCGAAGGGCATTATAACAGGATTCACCTCACCTTCAAGGGCGAAGAGTTCGCCCAATATTGAGCACCGCGAGAGGTTGCATCAGTGAGCCAGGTATGATGTCTTGCGGCGAGAAAGTATAGATATTCTGAGAATGCAAAGGAGCACGGGGGTAATGAAAGGACAATGAGCGTTCCGGGCGCCACGTATCAAAGACAACGGCGAGAAAATCCATGGCGCTCTGCTGACCGTGCTACATAACGGAGTCCTGATTCAGGACGAGGCGGAGGCGAAGGGGCCGACAACGGCTGCTCCGGACAACACTGAAACCGGACCGGGAGGAATATACCTGCAGGACCATGGCAACCCGGTGCAGTACCGCAACATCTGGCTGGTCGAATTTCCTCCGGCGAAACCTTAGAGGACCGAGGTTCCTACAGATGCCAGGGGCTCCTCATTGGGCGCGTGAGCATCTGGTTGGCTTCGCGGTCGTCAAGGAACTGTTCCTTTGCCGGGTCCCATTTGAGCTTTCGCCGCAATCGACACGCAATCTCCGGTAGCAGGCCGAGATAAGACGCCTTGTGGCCGGCCTCGACCGGTGCGATAGGATCGCGTCTGGATCGTACACATTCGAGAAAGTTGGCGTGGTGACTTCTCGAAGCGCCCAGGCTTGTCTCATTCGGTTTTATTTTGACGTTCAACAGCCAAGCCGGTTCGGCCCAGATACCCTGGCGGTTGACGTGGACCCAGCCCTCGTCACCCTCGAATTGACAACCCTGCTTGTTGGGGTTGTCCGTGTTTGTGTGTGTCATGCGCAGGCCGCTCGGGTAGTTGAACTCAGCCTGCCAATCGTTGATGTTGTCGGTGAGACCGTCGTTGCGGTAACTGCCCGTGCACGTAATCTCAGCGGATTCGGCGCCGACCGCGGGACAGCCCCAGTTGGCGATGTCCAGGTGATGGACGCCCCAGTTGACAATGAAACCGGCACAGTAATCCCAGATCAGATACCAGTCGGGCCAAGCCCACCTGCCACCGTTGTAGGGTTTCATCGGCGCCGGGCCGACGTACATCTCGTAGTCGAAGCCCTCCGGCACAGGCTCAGCACCCATGGGTTTGCGATACGTTCGCTTGTACCGAGGCCCCGGGGCGGCGACTTTGACCGTGCGGAGCTTGCCGACGTAACCGTTTCTCGCCAGCTCGCATGCAAAGCGAAACTTGCGGTCCGACCGCTGCTGGGTGCCCGTCTGCAATACGCGCCCGTACCTTCTGACCGCGTCGCGTATCGCCCGGCCCTCGGTCACCGCTACACCTAAGGGCTTTTCGCAGTACATGTCTTTACCGGCCCGCGCCGCGGCGACGGCGATCAACGCGTGCCAGTGGTCCTGCGTGGCAATCACCACCGCATCGATGTCCTCGCGCGCAAGCAAGTCGCGAAAGTCGCCGTAGGCAGCACATCCTTTGTCGCCGTAGTGCTTGTCGATGAGATCCTTGACTTTCCGCCGCCTGGACTGGGCGACGTCGCAGACGGCAACCATCCGAGCGGCAGGATTGTTCAGGAACGCTTTTGTGTTGCCCGTGCCCTGACCGCCGGCGCCTATACAGCCGATCGCAATACGCTCGCTTGGGGCGATACTGTCGGCTCTGCCCAAGGCCGATGAAGGAACAATGTACGGCAATGCTATCGCCCCGGTTGAGAGTGATGCCGCTCGTTTGAGCAGGCTGCGTCGAGTGACATTCCTATCTCTTGACATTGATTGAGCCTCCTTGAGTTTCACTTTCGATCTGTCTTTTTCACAAGATCCAAATACCCGTCGGCAAACAGTCTTCCGGCCTTCAACTGTCCTACCGTGTTGAAGTGGACGTCGTTGGGGTGCCTTTCGATATCCACCAGCGGAACCATGTTGGCGGGCGCCAGCTTCTTTTCTGCTTCGTACTGGGCCTGCAAGACATAGTATGCGCCTTTCCTCGGAATCATGGCCTTTACCTTCTCCGCCATGCCGCTCAGGTCGTCCGGCGTGCCTTTCGTTCGGTACGAGCCCAGTACAAATGGCAGTTGTGGAACGTCGAACTTCTTTCGAATCCCCTGAACCATAGCCTTGAGATTGTCGCCGTACTCTCTGCCTGAATCAACCTTCTGCATATCCTTGCCGCCCTGTAGCCAGATGAATCCGACAATCTCACAATCCACCGCCGAGCAGGCCTGCTGAACCTTGCCCGTTAATGCCTTCCAGAGATTCCCCTTGCGAGCATCGCCAGTCCGGTCGGCTTGTTCGGCCGTCCAGTTGGGGTGCCAGGCCAGGACACCAGTGCCCCCCACTGCCTCCTTGACAATGCCGATCGTTTCCTCAGGCCAGGCCTTAGCCATCCGTCGTCCGAATGCAATCTCGGGGCCGAAATTCTTTCGCAAAGGTCGCAACGGCTGCCATTTGCCGTTTTCGAACATCAGCACCCGCTCGTTGCCGCGCTTGGCCGCATCGTCCAGTTGATAGCTGGCGCCCTGGCCCACCATATTGGACTGGCCCGAAAGAATGAAAACTTTGATCTTCCTTTGCGGGGCTGGTCCGTAAACTTTGTTCTCGTCAATCGGCACAGGATCGTAAGGTTTGTATTTCTGATAACCCGCCGGCACTTTGGGAATGCCGCCACACTGTTCGAAGTTGACCACACACAAGAAAACCGCCGTTAGGAATACAATTGATATCTGCCTCATTTACTTTCCTCCACCTGTTCGCTCACGCAGGAAACAAAATATCCTGCATGGCGTCCAGCTTTTCTTTGCCGACAATGGTCGCACGGTAGATATCGGGGATGTCCCACAGGTCCAGCATGATCCACTTGTCGTAACCCTGATCTTTGAGCTCGCGCAGCAATCCGAGCAGATCGACCTTCCCATCGCCCAGAGTCAAATGCTTGGACGTGCCTTTGGGACCGCGACGTGTACCGTCGGTGTCGGTAAAATGTACGTGCCCGATTTTGCCTCGGAATTGTTTGAGGAAGACGAACGGATCGCCGCCGCCCAGAAGTGTCGAATGACTGGGGTCGAGAATCAATCGGAAGTTTTCAGAGTCGATTGAGTCGACCACGCTTTGGAGAAGTTCGAGGGTGTGAATCGCCATGACCGGCTCGGGTTCGGTCACTACATACATACCCCGCTCGCCGGCGTACTCGGTGAGGCGGGCCCAGGTCTCGGCGGTCCATTTGCAGTATTCCTCGCTGCCCGGGCCCGGACGGCCACCCGACCAGACTCCGACAAACTCGCAATCCCACGACCGCAGCAGATCCACCTGCCGCTTGAGATCGGACAGATACTTTTGTCGTCTGGCGCGGTCGGAACTGCCGCAACTGCCGCCGCGCGACCTTGCCTGTAAAGAGACAATCTCCAGGCCCAGATCATCGTATTGTCTCTTGAGGTCGCGTCCTTCGGCCGGCGTCGCCGGATAGGGTCCACCCCAGGGGACCAGCTCGACACCGTCGTATCGGCAACTCTTGATGAGCTTCAAGACGTCAGCAAGTTCCATCTTGTAGCCGTACGATCTCCGCGACGACGAGAAGCCGTTGAGCCCCACGGCCGTCCGCCACCGCTTCGTTTGTTTGGCGGCGGCAACGCCGTGGCGAGTCGACGCCGAGACGGCACCAAGACCAGCGGCAGCGGCTCCTGCATTTCGAAGAAACACTCTGCGATTGATTTGCCCACTCATTTGTCAGCCTCCTGAATTCTTCGAACACCGAAAAAACGAACGGCCCTATCGTACCGTCTTTGAGGTGCCCGAACAAGAAACAAAAAAGCAGAACTTTATCCTTGTGTTTGGTGCTTTGCGCATGAGCGCATGAGGAGACAATAGGGGCCTGTATCGAGCTAGTCAGCACCGGCCCAAGTCAGTACGAACCTACTGCATCGACAGCTTGTTTCGACTGTCGTGCGACTTTCAACTTACGGCTGCGGCTGCGGAGCCGGCTTGCGCAACGTGATGTCATCGATAAACATCGTCCCCGAGCCGCCGGCTGCGTTTGCATCGCCCGTCGATCCCAGACCGATTGCGATCTTGTCAACATTGCTAAGATTCACGCCTTGACTGGCAAACTCGCTCAAATCGATGAGCCACTCAGTCCACACATCCGTAACAGATGCGTTGACATCGCCGTTGACAACCACCGCACTTGTGCCGTTGACGTTGGATAAAGCCACATACAGAGGCTCCGCGGCGTTTGCCATAATGCCAATGTCCTGGTTCGTCCATTGCGGGCCGACCGTCCCGGTTATCGAGACATTTGAGAACTTAGCCTCGCACGTCGCCGAGGCGTTGTGGCTTGTCACCGCCAAACCTATGTAGACATTCGAAGCCATCGCGATGTTCTGGGGAACAGAACTCTGGACGGGCGTCCAGGAAGAACCGTTGATCGAGCGTGAAGCGGTAAAGTAGCCGGCGGCGTCACGCTCCAGTTTCACCCAATGCGGCGCGGTGATCCCGGTTTCCTGTGCGGCTGCGCCCACGTTGTCCTGGCCCGCAGCCAGACGATACTCGAAGACAACACCCTGACCCGGTGTGACAAATGCCATTGCATGCGCTGAATCAGCATCGAGCGTCTCGCGAATCATAACGCCGGCCTTGGCCCAGACGTTGGTGTTCTCGAGACTGTCGATCCTCGCCACAATTGTGCCGGGACCGGTCAGCGTCTTGTAGGCATAGTGGAACTCGTCAGCCGAGCCCGTAATGTCCGTTCCCGAGGCGGTAATCGTATGGCTACCGACCGGGCCTTCGGTGAAGCTGCCCACAGACGGCGGATAACCTCTGAACCACAGTGACAGCACGCCGACGCCGTGTCTGGTCCAGTCTCGCGGAGCGGTCAGCGACAGCACAGCCTCGGAGTTGCTCACGCCGGCGCGGTTGTTATAACCCAGCGGCATGGACTGGCTGCCGCCGTTGACGATTGTCTGCTCGGCATACGGAGGCAGTAAATAGCCCACCTGCGCGCCATTGGTGGGAATACCGAAGCCGTCGACCCAAGATTGCCAGATCGCTTCGGTGGCCGCGTCGTTGTCGGTATAGCTTTCAAAGTCGTCCACGAGAACAAAGTCCGCCACGGTGAAGCTCCAGAGCCGGCCCTTGGTGACTGTGCCGTCGGTGTTGTTCTCGTCGATGCGCCAGTAGAACGGCCCGGCGCCCCATTCGAGGGCTTCGGCCGGCGTAAAGCTCGTGCCGTTCTGACGGCCTCTGTATACGCCGGTCGTATCGGATGTATCGGCATTCTTGACAACGTCTCTGTCGGTGCCGAAGTAGACCTCGTGGCTGGACGCTCCGTCTCCAGGCGACCAGGTAAGAGGTGTAACGTTATCGACATCCGGCAGGGTCCCATCGGCCGGCGTCGGATTCCACGCAAGCAACGGATCGCCGCGCATGATCAGTATGATCTGTTCGGCCGTCAGTGCCGCACTGTAGATGCGTACGTCGTCAACCTCACCCACGACCGGAGATCCACCTGGTATGGGACTATTGAAAGCGGTTGCTTCGGAGTTGGCGCCGATGAAGCCAAAGCGCGTGTTGCCGCTGCCGAATGTCGTGCCGCTGGTTGCCGAAGGCTCCGCCACACCGTCGATATAGATGGTGGCGCGTCCGTTGTCAAATACGCCTGTGACATGGTGCCAGCGCCCGTCATCCACCCGTGTGACGCTGCCGTAGTCAAGCTGGCCGGAATTGGTCATCAGATCCCAGCCGACCTGGCCCGGACCGCCGCCACTGCCGGCGATCTCCAGACGATAGTATTCGTTGCGGTCAAAAGAGACGATGTACTGTTCGGTCTCGGTGCTGGTGCGGACCCAGGCGCATACGGTAATTTCAGTGAGGCCCGTGGTGGCATAGCTGAGGTCTTCAATCGCCACATAGCCTCTTCCGGCGGCGTTCAGGGAAGCATCGCCGTGGCGACCGGGGTCGGACCACCCCTGGTTGACGATTTCCCCGTGATTGCCGTGACCGGACCAGTCCAGGGCGCGCGTGCCCGAGCCTTCGTCAAACGTCCACCAGGCAACGAGGTCGGGATCATTGCTGACGGGTATGACTGGCATGGTCGTGAAAGCCCAGACGTCGCCTTTATGAGTCGCTGCTCCGTCAAACTCATCGACGCGCCAATAATAGGTTTTGTCGAATGCGAGCACACCGGGATTGAAGAACGCGTCCGCCTGCGGCAAAGCTCCCGCGGCACTGCTGACATCATCAAAGTTGTCGCCGAAAAAAACATTGTGCAGTTTTACGCTGAGACCTCCGGACCAGCTAAGCGTCAAATCCGGATCAGTGAATTTCGTCCCATCCGGCGGATCGGCGTTGTAGGCTGTCATGGGAGGAACCGTGAACCTCCAGACGTTGCCCTTCCAGGGGCTGGCCACGTTGGCGTCGTTGACCTCATCGATACGCCAGTAGTAGGTCGTTCCGGGTACCAAACCCTGGGGAGCGGGAAAGCCGGGGAAACCTACCACTTGCATAGCGGTCGCCAAATTGCCCACAAGAGTGCCCTCGGCACCGTCATTGACATCAGCAAAGGCGGTCCCAAAGTACAAATCGTGAGAAACCGCCCAATCACCCGGCGTCCACGTCAGATTTGCCCAGGTCTGTTCGTACAGCGCCCCATCTGCCGGGCTTGGTCTGCGTGCCGACGGTATCCCGGCAACGCCCTGGCTCAGCATCATCGTTTGAATGTCGTCCGCCGACAGAGCCTCGTCCAGCACGCGAAAATCATCGACTGCACCGGCGAAGTAATTCGAATTGTTCCTGCTGTTGCCCACCAGAAACTCATTGAACAGCAATTGGTTGGCTGTGAAAGTCTCGGTGGTTGACAGTGAGCCGTTGTAGTAGTATTCCACCGTAGTGCCCCGGCCGACCAGCGCCAAGTGGACCCACCCCAGGGTTACAGGACCGAATTGTGCCGCTGTTGTACCACCGGGAGGGTTGGTTCGGTAATTGCCCGGGCTTGTTCCATCAACATCAATCTGAATACCGGAACTGTTGGGCGTATGACTGCTGAACGGCGCCATCCACTGCCCCTGGCCAAGAGTCGAGGCTTTGGCCCACAACGCAACGGTGAAATTGTCGAAGTTCTGCGCCGCGGGCATATTGTAGATTACGTAGTCGCTCGAGCCGTCAAACTCCAATGCGCCGCCGAATTCGCCTTGGACCCATTGCGGATTACCCACGAAAGTTCCATCCCGGCCGTTACCGGAGACGTCGGAGACGATAGTACCGGAGCCCTCGTCGAATGTCCAGTGAACCAACACGTCGGCTGAGGAACTGCCAACCAGGACCGCCGCCAAGACAATAAGGGTTAGATAGATCGGCTTCTTACACATAACAGTCCTCCTTCATAGATAAAGAAAAGTCAAGTTGAAATGATCGACAATGAGTTCATCATCCACACAAATCCACCTTTAGCCATCCAATGCAGCACCTGAGCGGCTGTAGACTTCACTACCTTCGTTTTTACCAGATTGGCCGTCATTGTGTCAAGAAAATTCTCCCCATGGAATGTCGATTATTGAAACGGGGCCTGCACCGAACTATGTCAGTACAGGCCCCGAATTGGCACAAGTCTACCGCAGCGACAGTATACTCCAACTGCCTGCTGCCAAGCCGACGACAGTCTCCTGCATGCTACGGCGCCGGGATGGCCGAGATGCTTGCAGGATCAATGCTGTGAACGCTGCCCTCCGGTGGCAGGATCACTAGACCGCTGATCGGCACATCGGACCGAATCTCAATGCCGCCGGCGTCCTGGCCGGCGATCTTCAAGCCCGCATCCGGGGGTTGGAAGTCGGCCGCTGTGAATGCAACCATCTCGCCGGTCGGATTGCCATCCGCGTCGAGGGCTTGGAAAAAGCCGCTGTCGTTGGCGCCCCTTTCCATTATGAAGATGGTGGTCACCGGCTGCGCAAACACCGTCTGTATGACCGTCGAATCATCCAGACTCGCGTAGGTGGTCAGATCCAGATTGTCCGCATCCGGCGCTGGGTGATCGGGCCACTTCTCAAGATCAGTCGTGGTCGTTCCAACGATCAGGCCCTCGGAGCTTGAACCGTTAACCGCGAGTACCGCGGTCAACGTATCCGGATCGGTGGGATCTCGTTCGGCCTCAAGGCTGGTGAGTGGAGCGACCGTGATGACCGGCGGGACCGGGGTCCGGCGCAGCCGGATCTCGTCGAAGAACACCACACCTGAACTGCCGGGCGTTGATGTATCGCCCCTGGTGCCAAGACCGAGAGCTATGCTGGTGACACTTGCCAGATTCACGCCCTGGTCGGTGAGCGTCTGCACCGGGATTATCCATTGTGTCCAGGTGTCCGTTATCAGGTTCGGGTCATCGTTGTAAACAACAGCCGAAGCGCCGCCGGTAACGGCCACGTACATCCGCTCGGCAACATTGCCCGGATCGCCGAAGTACCAGAGCGACAGCTCTTCGACCCCGTGGCCGGTCCAGTTACTCGCAGGTGCAAACGTTCTGGCCGCCTCCGAGGACTTGAAGTTGGTATCGAAGAACAGAGGCAGCGACTGGCGCCCGCTTTGAACGGTCCCTGTCTCAACGTAATGCTCTCCAGCCGTGAAATCGGGATCGGCATAGCCTGAAACGGCGCCGTTGGTCGCGGTTCCGAATCCGTCGATCCATGTATTCCATATCTCATCGGGTGAGTAATCGTTATAATCCTCGAAATCATCCACGACGAGATAGTCGGCGACCTCAATTGTCCGGACTCCTCCTGCGACTATCGTTCCATCTGCATTCAGCTCGTCGATGCGCCAGTGATAACTCTGGCCCCAATCGAAGCCTTCATTTGGCCTATAGGTCGTAGTGCTCTGTCGCCCGCGATACACGCCGCTTGTGTCGGAAGCGTCGGCATTAGCAACGGAATCGGCATCAATGCCGAAATAGACGTCGTGCTGCGACGCTCCATCGCCCGCTCGCCAGGTTACGGACGTGACCTCGCCTGCTTCCACGATCCTGCCGTCGGTGGGTCTCAGATCCCAGGCCGAAAGGGGATCACCCCGCATCACCGCCAGGATTTCCTCCTGGGTCAGGGCCTTGTCGTAGATGCGCAAATCGCCGAGATCGCCAGTGACTCCGGTCCCGTCACCACGGCTGCCATTGAACTCGGTGGCTTCGGAGTTGGCGCCGATGAAGCCAAAGCGGACTTGGTCTCCGATTCCGTAGGTCGGACCGCCAACGGCTGAAGGTTCCGGTATGCCATCGATGAAGATCGTCGATCTGCCGCGATCGAACACACCGGTGATATGGTGCCATAGTCCGTCATCCACGCGCGTGACACTTCCATAGTCCACCTGTTGTTCAACACCGCCGTTCATCGTCATAACCTGCCAGCCGACCTGACCGTCACCGGAACCGTCGCCGTTGATCTGGAGGCGATAATACTCGTTACGGTCGAATGAAAGAATATACTGGCCGTTCGGGTCGCTCGTACGGACCCAGGCACACACCGTGACCTCAGTCCGGCCGCCGCCACTGTAGTTGATATTGTCAATTGCGACATAACCCTCATCGTCGAATGTAAGGGCTTTGTCGCCCTCGTACCGCCAGTTGGGAGCCGTCCATTCAAGCCCCTCGAGCTCGAAGAGTTTGCCGTGGTTCTCATGTCCCGACCAATCGAGCACGGTGGTCCCGGCACCTTCATCGAGCTTCCACCATGCTACAAGATTCGGGTCAGTCACCGGTATTTCGGGTCTTGTTTTGAAACTCCAGACCGAGCCGGTGAACCACTCGGCGCCGTTGAATGTGTCCACGCGCCAGTAGTACGCCGTGTCGGCCGCAAGCGCACCAGGATCATACGTTGTGTCCATGTGCGGCGGCGCACCGACCCCATTGGCTATCTGGTCGGCGTCCGTACCGAAGTACACGCCGCTCATAATGGCGTTCATCCCGGGCGACCAGCTTAGAACGACGTCGGTTGGCTCGGCGGGCTCGCCGTCTCCGGGAGCCGGCGCATAGGCATTCGTCGGAGGAATCCAGAAGCTCCAGATGCTTCCCTCGATCTTCGTGCCGTCATCCTTGACATCATCTACACGCCAGTAGTATGTCGTTCCGGGAGCAAGGCCGTCCGGGAAGGCAAATCCGGGGAATCCGACAATCATGGTCGCTGCTACCTGATTGCCCTGAAACACATCGGCCGCGCCGTCGTTAACGGCGTCAAAATTGTCACCAAAATACGTATCGTGTGATATCGCGAATGGACCGGGCGTCCACAGCAGATTCACCCACGTCTGCGTAAACATGGCTCCAGCGGCAGGGTCGGGCTCGTACGACTCCAAGAAGCCTGCCAGGGTTCTTATCTCAGTCTGTGACATCGCGTTGTGGTAAATGCGCAGGTCGTCGATGTCCCCGTCGACCGGGTTTCCGCCGGGAACAGGGTCGTGGAAGCCAGTTGATTCCGAGTTCTTGCCGAGGAAACCGTAGCGAGTGTCTCTCCATCTTCCCCATGTCGAACCGCCCGTGGTCGAAGGTTCTGCATTTCCGTCGATATAGATGGTCATGGTTCCGCTGTCGTAAACGCCTGCAACGTGGTGCCACTCGCCATCATCGACGCGGGTTACGCTGCCATAATCGATTTGTCCCGAATCGTCGTACACATCCCAGTCGACCTGGCCGGCATCGGCCGCAGCCGTTGTATTGACCGAGAAGCGGTAATATTCATTACGATCAAACGAAACGATATACTGGCCGCCAGAACTCTCCGTGCGAATCCAGGCAGATACGGTCAGTCCCGTCGTATCGGGTATGGGAGTGGTATCGTAGAACAGGCCTTGAATGGCCCCGTAACCGCCGGCGAGCGTGTTGAGCGCGCCGCCGTCATAGCCTTCCACCCACACGGGATCGTTGAAGAGAGTCATGTGGTAGTCATTGCCGGACGAATCAAAAGCGATGTCGCCACTACCCTCGTCGAACTTCCAATGGGCCACCAACTCGGCTGAAGCGCTGCTGCCCAACGCCAACACCAGAGCCAGCACCACGACAAATGAGGCTAAACAGATCATTCTCTTACACATAACAATTCTCCTTTCAATCAAATCAACTAAAGCCTACGGTTGTGGCTCAGGTTCTGAAGCAGGTCTAAGTAGCCT
Organism: uncultured Pirellulales bacterium; assembly: GCA_964562575.1. Classification (GTDB taxonomy): domain Bacteria; phylum Planctomycetota; class Phycisphaerae; order Sedimentisphaerales; family Anaerobacaceae; genus SG8-4. The sequence continues at coordinate 4,282 of CAZLTY010000020.1, read as the reverse complement.
GATGTCATCGAAATACATCGTCCCTTGGCCGCCAGCCGCAGGGCTGTTCCTGGTACCGACGCCAACAGTAATTGCACTGACATTGGTGAGGTCCACGCCCGCAAATTCCGTCAGGTCGATAACCCACTCGTTCCATCCGGAAAGCTGTGTTGCGCTCGCGTCGTCGTGATAGACCACCGCATTGCCAAGAGCAATAAAGATCCGGTCTGCTGCATTAGCCGTACTACCGCGGACCCACAATGACAGCTTCGCAACACCTTCCTCGGTCCAGTCACGCGGATAGACCAACGTCAAGGTAGCTTCGGAAGTCTTGCCGGCGTTGTCGTAGGCATAGTTCATTGACTGGGCACCACCGTGAACGACAGTCTGCTCGGCATAGGGCGGCAGGGAATTGCCGACCAGAGCGCCATTGGTCAAGGTTCCGAAGCCGTCGATCCACTTGTCGAATATTCTGTTGATACCGGGCTCACCGGGCAAGGGATCAACATCATCGTAGGATTCGAAATCATCGACGACAAGGAAATCACCTGTCGTAAAGCTCCAGAGATTGCCGATCCACGGGCTGCCCGGATTGGTGCTGTTGACTTCGTCGACTCGCCAGTAGTAGGTCGTCTCCAGCTCAAGTCTGCCAGCGTCAAAAGTCTCCTCGCCGAGCGCATTGGTTGCCTTGTACTCGGGCGAAGTCTTGACCGCATTCTTTACGGCATCTGCATCCGCTCCGAAATACACCTCATGCGACGCGGCAAGACCCCCAGCAGTCCATTTCAAAACAGGCGTCGGCGATACGTCGACAGCGCCTTTAGCCGGGATCGGGTCGGCCGCGGTTCCCTCAGTCCTGAAGCTCCAGACCGCGCCTTTGTGTGTGAATGGAGGATCGAACTCGTCAACGCGCCAGTAGTAGGTCTTGGCCAATTCAAGCGGACCTGGGGGCGTGAAGAAGGGGTCTCCCAGAAGAGGACCCCCGGCAGCGTTGCTGACATCATCAAAGTTGTCGCCGAAATAGACGGTGTGCAGTTTCGCCTCAAAGCCTGCTGCCCAACTAAGCTCTGCGTCCAGGGCCACAGACTCTGCTTCGTCGGCTGGAACAGGGGCATAAGCTGTCCTTGGTGGAACCGTGAAGCTCCAGACATCACCTTTCCAGGGACTGTTGGGATCGGCCTCGTTGACTTCATCTATCCGCCAGTAGTAGGTTGTGCCGGGGACAAGCCCATCAGGGAAAGGATATCCGGGGAAGCCTACTATGATATCCGTCGTCAACTGATTGCCAACGAATGTATCGCCAGTGCCGTTGTCAACATCATCAAGATTCTCACCCATGTACACATCGTGCGAGACCGCAGAGTCTCCCGCGCGCCAGAGAAGGTTCCCCCATGTGTTCTCGAAGTAGGAACCATCGGCCGGCTCGGGGGCCAAAGCGTAGGGGTATCCTCCAGAACCGCCTTTCATCACAGCCAGAATCTCGGGCTCCGACAAGGCATTGTCGTAGATGCGGAAGTCGTCGATGTCGCCGCTGATCGGTGTCCCGCCGGGACCGGCCTCGTTCTCAGTGGTTGCCTCGGAGTTCTTACCAATATAGCCATAGCGGAGATTGCCACTGCCCCATGTATTACCTTGGGCCACTGAAGGCTCCGGTTCACCGTCGATGTAAATCGTCGCGGTTCCATTGTCATAGACACCGCAAATATGGTGCCACTCGCCGTCGTCGACGAGTCTATCGCTGCCGTAGTCAATTTGTCCGGCATCGGTCATCACATGCCAGCCGACCTGGCCTGCACTGACGTTGGAGTTGGTGCTACCTACCGCCAGACGCCAGTACTCGTTGCGGTCAAACGAGGCAACGAACTGCGCGCCGGCACTGCTGGTACGGACCCAAGTGCAGACGGTCAGTTCCGGAAAGCCGGAGCCTTCATAGGACAGTCCCAGAATCCCCCCGTAGCCGCCGCCCTCAAGGTTGATCGCACCGCCTAACCTCCCTGGCACCCAAGCCGGGTTGCTAACGAGTGTGGCATGATACTCATTGCCGGAAGAATCAAAGGCAGTATCACCACTACCTTCATCAAACGCCCAGTGCGCTACCAGCTCGGCCGAAGCGCTGCTGACCAGTGCCAGCACGAAAATAAAAGAAGCCAAATAGATCAATCTCTTACACATGACAGTCCTCCTTCTCAAAAAGATAATTAAGTTATGCTGGAACAGCCGATAATGATTTCACCTTCACTCGTGTTCACCTCTTCCGACACTTCAATGGTTCATGAGCAACCACAAACTTCACCATATTTATTTCTACCAAATTTACTACCTTTTTGTCAAGAAGATTCTCCGGATAATACTTCGACAAACGAAACAGGGCCTGTACCGAACTAATATCAGTGCAGACCCCGATTTGATGCAAATCTATCTCACCAGCCGCTCAATTGGTCGGGCGCCTGCTAAGGAATCGGCCTCAGCAGTCGGATGTCGTCAATAAACAGCGTTCCCGAACCGCCCGGCGCCGTTGCATTGCCCTGGGTGCCGAGCCCAATGGCAATCCTGTCGACGTTGGTCAGGTCTATGCCAAGATCGGAAAACTGCTGCAGGTCGATGTTCCACTCGGTCCAGATGTCCGTCACCGATGCCTCAGGATCGTCGTTGACAACCACAGCAGGTGCACCGCCGGCATTCGACAGAGAGACATACAACAGCTCGGCGTTGTTGCCGAGTATGCCGATGTCCTGGCTCACCCACTGCGGGCCGACTGTGCCGGTAACCGTTACGTCAGAGAACTTCGCCTCACAGGTCGCCGAAGCATCGTGGCTCGTCAGCGCCAAACCTATGTAGACACTCGACGCCATCTGGATGTTCTGCGGAATAGAACTCTGTATGGCCGTCCAGGAAGAGCCGTTGGTCGAATGTGAAGCGGTAAAGTTGCCTGCGGCGTCACGCTCCAGCTTCACCCAATGCGGCATGGTTATCGCGGTTTCCTGTGCCGCTGCGCCCACGTTGTTCTGGCCCGCAGCCAGACGATACTCTAAGACAACACCCTGACCCGGTGTGACAAACGCCATTGCGTGTGCCGAATTCGGGTCAAGCGTCTCGCGAATCATCACGCCAGCCTTAGCCCAGCCATGGGTGTTCTGCACGCTATCGATTCTGGCTACAATCGCGCCGGGGCCGGTAAGCGTCTTGTAGGCGTAATGGAACTCGTCAGCCGGTCCGGTGATATCCGCGCCAGCGGCGGTCATCGTAAACGTTCCGGCCGGATTTTCCGTGAAGCCTCCCACCGAAGGCGGATAGCCTCTGAACCACAGCGACAAAACGCCGACAGCGTGTCTGGTCCAGTCGCGCCCAGCGGTAAGCGCCAGCTCGACCTCGGAATTCGTTGCGCCAGACGCATTGTCGTAGAGGATCGGCATGGATTGGAAGCCCCCGTTGACAATCGCCTGCTCGGCATACGGCGGCAAGACATAGCCGACCTGCGAGCCGTTCGTGGGAACGCCGAATCCGTCGACCCACGCCTGCCAGATCGCTTCGTTGTCTGTGTCATTGTCGGTGTAGCTCTCGAAATCGTCCACGAGAATGAAGTCCGCCACGGCGAAGCTCCAGATTCTGCCCTTGGTGACCGTGCCGTCGTTGTTGTTCTCATCGACGCGCCAATAGTAAGGTCCGCCGCCCCACTCAACGCCTTCGGGCGGAGTATAGCTGGTTCCGTTCTGGCGGCCTCGGTATATACCCGTCGTATCGGACGAATCGGCGTTATCCACGGCATCCTTGTCGGTACCGAAGTAAACCTCGTGCTCAGACGCCTTATCTCCCGGCGACCAGCCAAGAGGCGTCGCATTGTCGATATCCGGTGTTGACTCGTCAGTTGGGCTCGGATCCCACGCAAGCAGCGGATCGCCTCTCATGACCAGTTGAATATCAGCTTCCGTAAGCGCCGTGTTGTAGACGCGAAGGTCGTCGATTGTCCCGCCGAAGGAATTCTGTCTGTTTCTGCTAGTGCCGATGATGAACTCATTGAATAGCAGGTCGTCGTCCGTTAAGGTTGCGCCAGTAGTCCATATACCGTTGTAGTAATACTGCACGGTTGTGCCGCGGCCGACCAGCGCCAGGTGGACCCACCCTCTGGTCACGGGGCCGAATATCTGCGTAGTGCCTCCGGGAGGAGTGGTCCTGTAATTGCCCGGGTTTGTTCCATCAACGTCAATCTGAATCCCGGAACTGTTGGGCGTATGACTGCTGAATGGGGCCATCCACTCCCCTTGCCCCACGGTGGCGGCCCTCACCCATAACGCAACGGTGAAAC
>CAZLTY010000019.1:0-32351 GCA_964562575.1 uncultured Pirellulales bacterium | reverse complement strand
TGCCGCCAATGTCACCACCGTCCCGATAGTCAATGGTCACCTGGTGGCTCTTTCCATTAGGCCCAACACGCAGAAAGATACCACTGTCGAAGGGCCAATCTACCTGGGTCTCGCACTCGAACTCAAAGTCCTTGAACTTGCGGAAGGTCGTCAGGAACCCTCCCTTGCCGGGTGGATCCTGGACACCGACAATCGCACCATCTTCTACGTACCATTTCCCGGCAACGCCATGGCCCGGCAGCGAATCGTGCCGCTTCCATCCAGTTAGCGACTGGCCATCAAAGAGGGACTCTCCTTCCTTCGGCGCAAAGCGCTTGAGGCGAATGGAACGAAATCGAATGGTCATGGGAGGTCCCGCATGAAGCTGAAGTGCCAGAACGCCACTGTCGGCGGCCTTGGCCTTCTCATTGTCGATGAGCATCATTGTGGGTACACCATTTAGCGTCTGAGTCAACGTGTTTCCCCTGGCGGTGATGACGTAGTCGTTCCAGCCATCTGGATTGACCGCCCCTGCAACTGCCGCGTCGCTGCTGATCTTGTCGACGACAACGCTTTTTCCAGGACCTCGCTCGACCTTGTCGCCCCGATTCACCATGATCCCCCGGGCCCGCTCCTCGTAGAGGATACCTGTATATCGATTGTTGGCGTCAATGTCGGCCTGGTAACCGCCAACAACCCACTTGCCATGATCACGGCTGCGATACTGAACACCGGAGTTGCCACCCTCGATCTTCCAGGACAGCCTCAGCTCAAAGTCGCAAAGCAGTCCCTGACGCCAGATCAGAAAGGTGTTCCCCCGTGTCGGGTTCTCTGGAGTTGTTCGTCCCACGATGGCGCCATCAACCACGGACCAGAACTTGGGATTACCGTCCCATCCGGTGAGTGTTTTACCATCAAAGAGCTGCACGAACCCTGCCTCACGTTCCTCAGCGGTGAGTGTATTGACTTGTCCAGCCAATGCAGTCGAGGCAAGAATGACAATGACTGTAAGCACGCCGGTAAGTTGTACATTACGCATCGATTGGGCTCCTTTATCCATACGATTTCATATTCTGCACTATATTAAGCGAAAGAGTACTCGTTAGTCAAGAGAGATAACAACTGACAGGAAATTTGCTTTTTCAACCATAGATCGGTATCTTTCAGGAGACAGGGCTGTGAGGTTGTGACATTGCGTGCTGGTTTTGGTTTTGACCTCTGGCCCTGAGAAGCCCCGCCTCTGTTGCACGTGCTTGTAGCCCTACCCACCGTAGCTGTTGAACCATGCTCGCTGTTCAAACGGTTCTTTCTCCGGGCCTCTCGGCGGATATTTCGGGACTCCTACGGGAAGGATTATCCGGACGACCTTATCGTCTGGTGCGCCAACCAACTGGCCTATCGTCCCGGCGTGTCCGTCTGTTCGCAGCCAGCCGTCGATCCATACGGTCGCATATCCCAGGGCGGTAACCGCCAGGAGCATATTCTGCACTGCGGCTGAGCAGTCTTCGACCTGGAAATGATCCCCCGCATAGATCGCCTCCGGCTCGGTGTCTATCAGGCAAACGATGAACGCCCTGGCCTGCTGGACCGCCTTGTTGGATCCGTGCATCTGGGCGATTTGCGACACGAGGGCCGGATCGCTGACAATCACGAAACTTGTAGTCTGCTTGTTCATGCCCGAGGGCGCGTCGAGGCCGGCCTGGACGATCTTGCGAAGGTCGTCCGGATCTACAGCCTGATCCAGAAACGGTCCGCGATAGCTGTGGCGATTGATTACGGTATCAAAGAAATCCATTTTATGCTCCCATTGTGTTTCTTCTAACCTGTGTTCCGCGGTTGAGGTCTCAGGCACTGGGCAATCAGCTTACCAGCAACCCACCCTCACCTTCAAGCTAAAACTACAAATGCAGCTAGAAGCACTTACATCCCTTGGACGTAACAAACCTAGAGTCTCCGGAAATTTAACCAGTAGTCTTAACTGCCCGCCGGATTCCTTTGTCCCCTCATACGCTGGATGCCGTGGGCCTCCTGCAGCCCAGGCCTGGTGGAATACGGTGTTACGGCTGAGTGCCCTTGGGATTGGCTCAAGAGATCCGCATGCCGTTGTCATATCTCACATTGGGTCGAAGCCAGTCTATTCTCCCGCCCCCTGTCGTGTGACGATAGGGACATACCCCACTTCCAGGCCCGATGGCGGGGTGACGATCAAGGCCGGGTCAATATGCGCCAGCTTTCCGATCGCAGGTGGCGCCAGGTAATCCCGGTCCTTCTTCCAGTGGCGGTGGAGTTTTTCGGCGCGTCTCTGCAGGCCCTCCCGCTCTTTGTCCGTTAAATCGGCGTTGAGTAATGCCGGCTGGTCGGCAAACCGATACCAGTAGTATGTCACCATGCTACCGTCCCCCGGATACGCATGGAAAGGGCCCGCCACGGGGCCGGGCTTCTTCCAGCAACTCTCCGGATCGTCGGGGGTGACATAGGGCTGGGCGCCTTCGGCGTCCGGGCGGCTGAAACTGACCTGGGTGAGTCCTGTTTCAGCCGGAACGTCTTCGGGACGTACCACAACCCACTTGGGTTTATCATTGTCTTTTACCAGGTGATAGTATTCGGGGAGCGTTACCAGTGGACCGTCCTGGGTGTCTTTCTTCGTGACGAGCTTGTCGTTCCACCGGTAGCCAAAGGTGCTTGCATCAGGCGCAAAAGGAGTCGCAAAGGCATCCCAGGCAATACGCACCCTTTCTTCTCTGGGGACCGGGGGCTTATAGATCCGCCAGGTAGCCCCGCCTCGTCCGGGAAAGCTGTGTACAACAGATTCCTGGGAATTGATAACACCGCTGGCCGCCTGCCCACCCTCGAACCAGGCCTGAACCGCATCCCAGAGTGCCTGCTTGTTGTAGGCGGTGACGCGGTGCACGACCGCCGAGTCGCCCTGCGGCCCGCCGGGAAAGGAGGTCGGCGCTATGCGCGCGTACATCTGGCCCTGCCTGTCGGCGGCCTGGACACTGGGGACATACTGGGTCTCCATCTGCAAGGCCCTATTGGGATTGGCCGGACGGCTATCCAGAAACATACCGGCCAGGTTAGGCTCCTCTACAGTCACCCGGGAAAAGAAATAGGGAGTAAAGAAGGCAACCGGGCCTTTGAAGTTTCCCGTGTTCAAAAACAAGGTCCAACAGTTATTTCCAGTGGGCACGTTCTTGCCGGCGGTAGTGGATTTGGCCTCGGTGAGCGGCAGCGGCAGATACCCATAGCCGAACAGTTCACCACAGGTCCCCTGCTTGAGATTCAGGCCATCAGGTGGCCACAGCACCCAGGGGCTCAGTTGTGCCACACCGTACTTGCCTTTGGGCTGATCCCAGTCCCTTCCCTTGCCGGCCCCGGGTCCGTTGGCCCAGGCACTGAAATTCAAGGCCACACCGCCCATAATGAACTTTGGCGTTTCAGTAGCGAAACGCGTGTCACGCCACCAGCCCAGACCGCCCTCGATATCGGAGTATATTCTTCCCTCGGGCTTGGGCCCGTCATACTGAGCGTGCATCCAGGTGCCGAACAGACCGGTTTGAAAGCGATTCCCCGGATATTCCTGCAACAAGGGCCAGGCTGCCACATATATTGAGAACCCGGCGTTATACGTCTCTGGGACTCTCTCGTTAGGCACGAGCAGGTATCCGGCCATCTGCCCCTTCTCAATCTGAGCCGAGGCCCCATCCAGGGTCGCCAGGGGCAAAACGAGCACAAGTGTCAAGCAAGAGATAAACAGTGTAAAAAACCTTTTGTTCAGCATGAGGAAACCTCCGACAGTAGTATTCTCTTTCTTTGCAGTATCCGACCTTATACCCTTCGGGGTAGTAAATTTCCGCGAGTAAGATCATAAGCTGTTATTGTGAAGCTACTTACCCGCACAAAAACGGAAATCTTCAATCGGGAGCACTATTAAACGCCAAGAGCATACAGCGACTAGTAGAGATCTGTCAACGATGCTTTGTGGATGCCGAACAAGGTGGTCCTGGCGCATCTCTCGAGACAATTTTGCCGAAAATACGCAGCGACCTCAATGAAAAGCAGTAGGTGTGATCACGGCGGATTTCGATGCGCCGGAGCAGGACGACCGGGGCCTGTACCGAAATCAATCAGTACAGGCCCGAATGATGCAAATCTATCGTCTCAGCGGCGCCATTACCTGCCGCTTCGGACAACCTACTTAACCAGCCGAATGTCGTCGAAATACATCATCCCTGTGCCGCCGGCAGCCGGGCTGCCCTTTGTGCCAAAACCAATGGCAATGGTATTGACGTTTGTAAGGTCCACACCCGCAAACGCCGACAGCTCGATGACCCACTCGGTCCATCCTGTTATCTGCGTTGCGCTGCCGTCGTCGTGATATACCGCTGCTGTGCCGTTTAGAGCGACAAACATTCGATCGGTTGCATTATCAGCATCACCGCGGAACCACAGTGACAGCTTAGTGACGCCTTCGGAAGTCCAGTCACGCGGATGCACCAGCGTCAGAGTCACCTCGGAGGTCTTATTTGTGTTGTCGTAGAAGTACGGCATCGACTGGGCACCGCCGTGGACAATTGTCTGCTCGGCATAGGGCGGCAGGTCATTGCCAACGAGCGCCCCATTTGTCGTGGTTCCAAAACCGTCTATCCACACATCAAATATCCTGTTGCTCGCCTCGTCAGGCGGATCAATGTCATTATAGGATTCAAAATCGTCCACGAGCAGGAAATCGGCGATCATGAAGGTCCAGAGCAGACCCTTCACCGTCTCATCGGGATAGACCGCATCGACACGCCAGTAGTAATTCGCAGCCAAGTCGAGCTTGCCGGGATCAAAACTCTCAGAACCGAGCGCTTTGTTGCCTATGTACTCAGGCGAGGCCGCTGTGGCATTGTCCACTGCATCGGCGTCGGTGCCGAAGTACAGATCGCTCGATGCGGCATTATCCGCCGGTGTCCATGAAAGTGTTGCGATCATCGGCACATCCACAGCCGCGTTAGCCGGCTGTGAATTGCCCACTGCCCCCGGCGTAGTGAAGCTCCAGATGTCACCTTTATATGTGAAGGGCGGATCGAACTCGTCGACGCGCCAGTAATAGACCTTCTCTAATTCCAGCGCAGCCGGCCTGTAGCTGGCGTTCCCCTGAAGCATACCGCCTGTGGCATTGTTCACGTCCTCGAAATTGGTGCCCATGTAAACGGTGTGCAGCTTGGCGGCGAAACCAGGTGCCCACCTGAAAACTGTGTCCAGATCCACAAACTCGGCGCCGTCAGTCGGATCGGGATCGAAGGCCGTTCTAGGTGGAACTGAGAAGCTCCACACATTTCCCCTCCACGGACTGTTGGGATCCGCATCGTTGACCTCGTCGATTCGCCAATAGTAGGTTGTGCCCGGGACGAGCCCATCCGGATAAAGAAATCCGGGGAAGCCAACCATGAAATCCGTTGAAGACTGGTTACCTTGGAATGTGCCTTCGGCGCCTTCACTCACATCGTCAAAACTCTCGCCTAAGTATACGTCGTGCGATATCGCATAATCTCCCGGCGACCACGTCAGGCTGATCCAGGTATCCAAGTGTATGGCGCCATCGGCCGGGCTGGGCCTGCGGGCTGACCCGCGATCTCCGAGAACAGGCGGAACATAGTCGCCTTCGTACCATCTTACGCCGTCTACCCAGAAATCACCAGCCGCATACTGTATGTGGAACGTGATGGTCGCCGGGTCCACATTCTCGGTGAAGACGGGAGTTGTTGTGCTATATTCTGTCCATTCTTCTGTCATGGTGAAGGACTGAGCGCCATATCCCGGCCATGGATCTTGTCCCAGTTCCGGCTTGAAATTGATCTGCAGTTCACCCTGCTTGCTCTTTAGAAAGGCCGAAAGAGTGTATTTCTTGCCCTGTTCGAAGACATGGCCTGCGTGCTGCAGACCGGTATCCCAGAAATTCGCACCCGCTGAGGGAACCACAAGATGCAGACAATAATTTCCCTCAATCGGATCTTCGCCAACCGCCGCGTCGGTCAACTCATGAACCACTTCTGTTGTAACGCTGCCATACGTGCTCCACGGCGCAGGAACACCGTCCTCGAAGCCACCGTTATCCAGTATATTTACGATTTCGTCTTGTGCGTGACTTGGACCCAATCCAACCAATCCCAGCAACATTACTACTGTCAACCAGACTGCTCGATTTCTCATGGTGCTCACTCCTCACTTTCAGTCGCTCTTCGACTTAACTCAATTGACTTCCACTCCATACACATAATAGACCTTCTTCAAGAAGGGGTTTACACAAACTGACCACCATGGTCTTTGCTCTACGATGCGTTTTTCGGGTATTTGCTTAAGTTTGTCCTCCACAAACCGAGACTGCCTCCTTCCTTTGAGAACGCGAAAGACAAGCAGAATTCTGCCCGGACGGCCTCAAATCCACGGGCTTCATCCTACGTTACTTATACCAGATCAGCCGCCTGCCCGTCAAGAAAAATCGCTGGATGACTGAGATGTCAGGACACCGGCATTTCCCTGGATTTCCCTACTTACTCAGGCTCCTCGTCCCATCGTCGTCTTCGACCTCGATGAGTTCGCCGATTTCTGGGTGGACTTTGTTATTTCCTATCTTGTTCGGTGAGTCGTGCACAATCGGAATGGTCACGCCGCCTAAAGGGTTGCCGCCCAACACGTCGCCGTCGACCCTAAACTCGTATACGACTTCAAAGACCCAATCCGAATAGGCGGAGTCTACGACGCTGTACTCATCATCGGCGGCAGGCGAGCCTTCGGTCAGTACGTGCCCCAGGGTGTTGAAGTTGTAATCGAGACTCGTGCCCCACTCCAGCAGATAAGCTGCATCACCAGTGTGAACTTCACCATTTCCACCCGCTACTCCGAGCGAAACGTATTCACCACTACCATCGTCTTGACCTTGACCTTTACCCTGATCTTTGTCGTGGTCAATTTCGGAGATGTAGTCCAGAGTGAAGTCGAATACCACGTTCCCGGAATCGTCGGTGATGGTGAACCTAGCCTTGTCAGAGCCTTTTAGGTCCTCGAAGTTGTGATCCTCTCCACTCGATGCGTCCTCGCCCCAGCCGATGGAATTGGCACCGTAGCTGTTATCGACCAGCGTCAGAGGCTGCACAAAGACAACGGAAAGACAATATTTTTTCAACTCCAGGTCATAGTCATAGTGGTACCAGAGCTTCCCTTTTTCCTCGACCGGATCGACAACACCTTCCACATCCAAATTGACCTGATAGCCGATTGTGTAGTCTTCATCCGGATCGTAACGGCCGTCGATGACGATCTCCGAGTTAGCCAGAGGTGGCAAGCCGAGGGCAACCACGACATAGAGAACTGTTGATATCCGTACCATTTTACGTCTCTCCTTTATCCAACGATATTCTCCAACAAACTTGTCTTGGCCACGGATGGCCCTCAGCCAGCGATTCATTTCTGTAGCTCAGCAGTTTTCGATGCCGGCAAGACTTCTCGTCATCCTGTTCTATCGTCTCGATATCTGGCTCAAATGCTGCCTGCGACCCTCTCGTATTGAGATTCTGACCGTTTCCGACATCGCCTGGCCTCTTAGAGTAGTATCGGTCCTTCGCTTAGGTTTTCTTAAATATGTGGCCGGCTTCTCTCAAATCCTTCCATATCCCATCTCAGTTCGTTGTTGACTCTCCGTTGCAGAAGGAGTAGAATGGTAGTTCGTTCCCAAGAGTTTGTGCCATAGTGCCGGAGTTTTGTCATGGACAGAAAAAGGGGATTCACACTCATAGAACTTCTCGTGGTGATCGCCATCATTGCGCTTTTGCTGAGTATTCTCATGCCCGCTCTGCGGGCGGTTCGCGAGCAGGGCCGGCGTGCCGTCTGCGCCCAGAACCAGAAGAACACCGGACTTGGTCTGTTCCTGTACGCCAACGACTACGACGGCAAGCTGCCGCTGAACGTGGTAGATCGCTGGCTGTTTGACGTTTCATACTGGACGACGGATATCATTCTGGAGTCGGGCGCCTTCGACCGGCACATCTTCTACTGCCCTTCCTGGCGTAAGAGAGACAATATTATCTTCTGGCGCTACGGCGAGAACTTCCCTGCGGGTACGCCGGAGAGCAATCCACGACCGGAGCCGGCTGCCGAAGCGACGCGTAGAAACTACCATCGCATCATGGGTTACTTCTGGTTCATGGACACGGCAGGCGGCAGATCGAATCCGCCTATGAGCGGCGACAACGGTGCGCCCAGGGAATGGGTCCGGTCCGTTACCGCGACGAAAAACGCTCCGGCGTCGGTCGAGCTTATCGCCGACGTAACCGCCAGCAACGGGCCGGACCGCGAGACGTCCGACTTCTCCCGCGCAACCGGCGGCTGCTGGTCGCGCTGGCAGGTCTATGACAGATCGAACCATCTGAAAGCAGGCTCGCAGCCGACAGGCGGAAACATCCTCTTCGTCGACGGCCACGTCCAATGGCGGCATTTCAAAGACATGGAGCACCGCTGGTTCTGGCAGCGTTTCAGCAACCCGTGCTTCTGGTGGTGAAGAGAAGAGTGGTGCGATTCATCGCACTCTACATTCTGCCTCCCGTTACCCTGTTATCCCGACACTGAACTTAAATTCTGCACGACAAGCCCCCATGCATGGGGACTTAGCCCCGGTCATCCTTTACGCACAATAGGCAACAAGAACACGAGCCGTCATCCAGTTCCGAGTCTCGGAGGTCTTCTTGGATTGCACTCGACTCGGCCAGGTTTTGTGATATAATGCGTATCTAACATTGTGAATAGTCCGTCGTCAGCTCGGCTGGTCTAATCAGCATAGCAATGCATTGTTCGATTTAGGATCCCAGCTTCAGGATTGTTCACCTTGTGGCTTTCGACTACACTTGGAGCCGGCCTTTGGCCAGAAACTCGAAGCACTGAGCTCTGAAAGAAGGTAAAAGTAAAAAGTAAAAAGGAAAAATGCGAAACACAGCCAATTGCCGGCCTTCGGCCGGAAACTCGAAGCAGTAAACTCTAAATCCTGAATAAGGAGGATGTGGCCGTGAGAGAAAAATCAACCATCGTAATCATCATCGCGATTTTGCTTAACATTCAGGTTTCGGCCGAGGACTGGCCTCAATGGCGAGGGGCCAATCGGGACGGCGTCTGGCGGGAGAAAGGCATCGTGCAAAATCTCGATAAATTGCACGTTCGCTGGCGCAGTGAAGTTGCAAACGGTTATTGCAGCCCGACTGTCGCCGACGGGCGCGTCTATCTTACCGACCGCTTGACGAAGCCTGCCCAGGTCGAACGAGTCCATTGCTTTGACGCTGCTAACGGCCAAGCAATCTGGTCTCACAGCTACGAGTGCAGGTATGGCAAGGTCGGTTATCCCGACGGCCCGCGGGCGTCGGTGACCATTAACAATGGCCGCGCCTATTCGCTTGGAACTCTGGGGCACCTGTTCTGTTTCGATGCAGCAGAAGGAGACGTGCTCTGGAAGAAGGACCTCAGGAGCGAATACGAGATCAAGGTTCCTATCTGGGGGATTGCCGCCGCCCCGCTGGTGGAGAATGACCTGCTCATACTGCACATCGGGGGCGAAAACGCCTGCCTGGTTGCGCTTGATAAGACAAGCGGAGCAGAGAAATGGCGGGCCCTGAACGACCGAGCCTCGTACTCGGCGCCCGTTATCATTGAACAGGCCGGCGAACGAGTCCTTGTCTGCTGGACTGGTGACAGCGTTTCGGGGCTCGATCCCGCAGCCGGAAAGCTCCACTGGCGACACCCGTTTACTCCCTCTAGAATGGTGCTCAACATTGCGACTCCAGTATTTGAGAACGGCTATCTTTTCGTCAGCGGTTTTTACGACGGCTCGCTTCTGCTCAAAGTCAAACCTCACAGTTTAGCTGTTAACAAAGTCTGGCGGCGCATTGGCAAGAGCGAAAGAGATACCGACAGCCTCCATTGCTGCATATCCACCCCCATCATTTCGGGTGATTACATTTACGGGGTGGACAGCCACGGCGAGCTTCGCTGCCTGGATCTGCTAACCGGAGATCGCATCTGGGAAAGCCTCGAAGCCGTGCCCAAAGACAGATGGTCCAATATTCACATGGTGCGAAACCAAGACAGGATATGGATGTTCAACGAGCGAGGGGAGCTGATTGTCAGCAAGCTGTCGCCCGAAGGATTTCATGAAATCAGCCGAGCCAAGATCATCGAGCCCACCGAGGGGCAACTCAAAAGACGCGGCGGAGTCTGCTGGTCACATCCTGCGTTTGCCGACAAGAACATTTATGTCAGGAACGACCGCGAACTAATCTGCGTGGATCTTTCAGACGCGAGATGAATCGTCGCATATAAGTTCACGACTTGGGCGGCCCTTACGCCATCGGATCGGACCCATTGAGGCAAAAGGTGCGGGCCGGGTCACTTTGAGATCACCGCTCACACATAACTTGTTCGTGAGCTTCGCAAGGTCCTTGTTGTCACACAACTCGGTGCCTGCGGGACGTCCCCTACTGGCCCGCATCACCCCCGGCCCTGGGGCCGCGGATCCCGGCTAACTCCCGGGTCGAACAAAAGTGACTCGCCGATCAGTCCCGTCAACTGTAATCCTGATAAGCTTGCCGCTGCGTTTTTCCGGACCGCTCGGCCAACGCACCATCAACCCCATCGCATCTATGTATCCGTTTGCGAGAGCCTTTTCGTCGAGATCATACCAGAGAACCTTCGGACACTGCCCCCAGAGTTCACCATTTAGTTCGTACAGCGTTCCACCCGGAGGGTCCGATATATAGGTCACCTTGACCTGCTTGTTCTGCGCACACCCGACCGCAAACAGCAGCGGGATGAGAATTGCAATTGCGAAACCGTGTTTCATGGATAGTTCCTTCCACACAACGAATAATCCAAAATACCGTACGCTCTCACCGATGATAAACGCGCCTTTCGCCAAGAACGCTAAACGCCATTTACCTTCGTCGCAATTATCTTTGCAGGCTCAATTTTTGTCAAGCGCAATTCCTGTTTTTCGATGATCTTGGCGTTTCGCCCCGACCCACCTGATCATTTCACTGTTTTATTCTTCTTGTGTTTCCTCAACTTCTTGCTGTATAGTGAATGCGTGTTGGGCCTATTCTTCGGTCTCTCAAGGATATGCTCTCTATGTTTCAAGTGTGAGAGGCACTATTTAGGCGGCCTGACTGCAGGCCAAGGAGAAGCACAAGTGGGTACAGGTACAGTAAAATGGTTCAATTCGAGCAAGGGATTTGGCTTCATTAACCCGGATGACGGCGGCGAAGATCTGTTCGTCCACCACTCGGAGATCAAGACAACGGGCTACGCAACGCTCGATGAGGGCCAGAAGGTCGAGTTTGAGGTCGGAGAAGGCAAAAAGGGCCCGTGCGCGACCAATGTAATTCCCGGTTGAGCGAACGACGAGCCTGAAAAACAAGAGGTTCGGCTTTTTTAGCAGTGCCTCCTGGTGTATTGGCGTTTCGGCACAGTTCGTGACTCACAGTTGACAGTCGGTCGATTGAATGTGGTGGCAAATGTCTTCGGGGCGCTACATTGGCAATGTGTAGCTTCTCAGCACCTGGCTTAAGGCTCTCGCGCCGCCGCCGACGTAGGCGTCCAATTCCGTCCAGAACTTGCTGCTGTGATTCTTGACCCGGGTGTGGACCAACTCGTGCAGGATCACATAGTCGGTGAGTTCGGCGGGCAGTCTCACCAGATTCACGTTCAGACTTATGTTGTTTTTGGCCGAGCAACTGCCCCACTTGGTCCTCTGATTTCGTATCGAGACCTTGTTGAACGTGAAATCGTGCAACTCGGCCAGTCCTTCCAATCTCTCGATCAGAGCGGCTCTGGCCCTGGTTTTGCTGATCTTAGGCAGCGGCACCTGCTCGCAATTGTCCTGAATCTCCTCGAATCTTCGCATGTGCTTTTTGATCCACGGGATTCTGGAGTCGAGGAACTGTTGGGCTTTCTTGAGAGAAACTCCCCTTGGGATGGTTAATCTAACGCCTCGGTCAGGCCTTACGGTAATCCGCAGATGTCTTGCGCGGTTGGAAATCGCCAAAACAACCGGACCGACATCCGGAACCTCGCATGTTGTCGACATAGGTGCGCGAGAATTCAAGTCTTAGTTCTCTTTACGTCATCTGCGTAGTCAATACGTCCCAATCCGTTTACGGCCCGACAACCCTCATTTTAACAAGTCACATCAGGCTTGCAACAGGCACAACCGGCCTTTTCGAGAGAATCTCGGGGCCGATCTAAAAAGTGTTTCCAAAGAGAATCCTGATCTATTATCATAAAATCGGCAATCTTGAAAAGAAACATCATGTAAGAATTGAGGCTAAGTTCATTATGCTAAACGGCATGAGCATGGCACAGGCGATGTGCAGCAGGCGCGTCTTTCTCAAGTCTATTGGCCTCGGCACGACGATGTACGTGCTGGGCCGCGCGGCGCGGACTGAGGCGGCAACTGAAGTTGAGCCCAATATCCTGTGGCTTTCGTGTGAGGATGTCAGCCCGCACATCGGATGCTTCGGCGACGCCGATGCAATCACGCCGAACATCGATCAACTGGCCCGCGAGGGCGTGCGATACACCAATGCCTTTACTACAGCCGGTGTCTGCGCACCCTGTCGCTCGGGAATCATCACCGGCATGTATCAGACAACGATAGGGACCCAGCACATGCGGTGCAGCGCCAAACTGCCCGCCATGATAAAGGCCTTCAGCACTTATCTGCGAGAGGCCGGCTACTACTGCACGAACAAATCCAAAACCGATTACCAGACCGGCGATCTGCGCGATGCCTGGGACGAGTCGAGCAGTAGGGCGCATTGGCGAAATCGCCGACGGCAGCAACCTTTCTTCGCCGTGTTCAATTTTACCGGCTGTCACGAAAGCGGCATTGCAGATGAGTCCAAGTATAAAAGCGTCACTGCTGGGTTGAAGCCTTCGCAGCGGCAGGATCCGAAAAAACTCAAGTTGCCCCCCTACTATCCCGACACGCCGACAGTGCGGGAAGACTGGAAGCGCAACTACGAACTGATTACAGCCATGGACGCCTGGGCCGGCGAGTTGATCGGCCAACTGAAAGCCGACGGACTCTACGAGAACACAATCATCTTTTTCTGGTCCGACCACGGAGTAGGCCTGCCGCGCGCAAAACGCTGGCTGTATGACTCGGGGACACACATACCACTGGTTGTCCGCATCCCCGGGAAATTCCGCACGGCCGGCCAGGGCAAACCCGGCTCTCTCAACGACCAGCTCGTAAGCTCGATCGACTTCGGTCCTGCGGTAATGAATCTGGCGGGACTCAAGATTCCCGAACATATGCAGGGACAACCGTTCCTGGGGCCGAATCCACCAGAGCCAAGAGAATACGTTTTCGGCGCCAGAGACAGAATGGACGAGCGCTACGACATCATCCGCAGCGTGCGCGACAAACGCTATCGCTATATCCGCAACTACGAACCTCTCAAAACATATTACCAGTATATGAACACGCCTGAAAAGGGCGCGACCATGAAGGAGATCCGCCGGGTCCACGCAGAAGGCAAACTGCCGGCCGCAGCGAAGCTGTTTATGGCCGAACGCAAGAGCGTTGAGGAACTTTACGATCTGCAGAACGACCCCCATGCGATCAACAACCTTGCGGATGATCCCAAATACGCCGACAGGCTCAAGCGAATGCGAGAAGTCCATCTGAAATGGGTCCTCCAGACAAAAGACCTCGGTCTGATGCCGGAACCGGAGCTTGTCGAGCGTGAGAAGAAGTACGGGAGCCGTTACGCGATCCTGCGCCAGCCAGGCGGCGACGCCCTCAACAACCGACTCGGCAAGATCGCCGCGCTCGCCTCTGAAGGCAAAGGGGCGCTGGGCGAACTCATAGAGGCCATGGACGACCGGGATGCGGCGATTCGCTACTGGGGCGCAACCGGAATAGGCAACATCGGCAAAAACGTTGAGGCTGGCGCGGGCCCAATGACAGCGGCACTCGAAGATGAATCGGTCAGTGTCAGAGTCGCCGCCGCACGAGCATTGTGCATGATGGGCAAACCGCGAAGAGCCCTGCCCGTTCTTATCGAAGCTCTGCGCGGCAAAGACACATGGGGACGTCTCCAGGCGGCTATCGTCCTTGACAGCATTGGCCAGCAGGCAAGAGTTGCCGAAGGAGCACTGAAAGAAGCCCTGACAGACCAGCCCAGCAAGTATATTACCCGCGTTGCCAATCGCGCTTTGAATGTTATCAACGGTACTGACAACGTTGTCAAATAATGAGAAAGGGGCAAGAGAATGAATCGTATTGCGTTTCAACTCGCTGTGGTATCGGTAATAGTGTTTTCATCTTTCGCATTCTGCAGCGCCGCCGAGGTCATAGAACCTAAGAACAGGATTGTACTTTTCGACGGCAAGAGCTTCGACGGCTGGTTCAGATACCTTAGAAACAATCAGGGTGACGTCGATGAGACCTGGAAGGTCAAGAGTGGCGGCATTCTCACCTGTGCGGGCGAGCCTCGCGGCTACATCCGCACAACCACGGCATACAAGAACTACAAGCTGCATGTCGAATATCGCTGGCCGGCCAAGCCAGGCAACAACGGAGTACTCGTTCACATGGTGGGCGAAGACAAGGTCTGGCCCAAAAGCCTGGAGTGCCAGGGCGGGTACCACAACCAGGGCGATTTCTGGGAGATAGGCGGCTTGGAGTTCAACGAGCACGCGATCGGCGGCCATCGTGTGCGCGGCAGGCGGGTCCGGAAGTACGGCGAGCACAACGAGAAGAAAGCCGGGCAGTGGAATGTCTACGAGGTATGGTGTGTCGGCGGCACGGTGAGACCCTATGTGAACGGCAAGCTCATGAACGAGGCCAGTGACTGCTCGGTCAAAGAAGGCAAGATTTGTCTCCAGAGCGAAGGCGCAGCGATTGAGTTTAGAAACATCTACATCGAGCCGGCAAAAGACACGCCATGGCCGGTCACACCGAAAAAGAAGACCGTCCTGTTCAACGGCAAAGACCTCGACGGCTGGGTCCGCTTCAGCCCCGCCGACAAACTCGACGCCCAGAAGAAGTGGACCGTCGACAAGGTCTGGTCCGTCCGCGACGGCGTAATCCGATGTACTGGCGTGCCCAACGGCTATATTCGCACGACCGAAAGCTATGCCAACTACAAGCTGCATCTCGAATGGCGCTGGCCCGGCAAACCGACAAACAGCGGCGTCCTGCTCCACCGCGATGGGATAGACAAGGTCTGGCCCAAGTGCGTCGAGGCGCAACTGATGCACGAGAACGCCGGCGATTTCTGGTTGTTGAGTTTTTCGGCGATAAAGGCCGGCGGCAAGGAGATAGGTCCAGAGCAGTATGCAAATGGGAAGAAGTTGAATCCATCAAACGAGAGACCTGCCGGCCAGTGGAATCACTACGACATCGTCTGCGACGGCAAGACAGTTACGCTTTCTGTCAACGGGCTGCTCCAGAACAAGGGCACTGACGCCAATCCTTCTCACGGGCCAATCTGCCTTCAAAGCGAAGGCAGCCCGATCGAGTTTCGCAACATCTACCTGGAGCCAATTCGGTAGCGATGATAACGCGAGCGACTCATCAAACTAGACTTATTGTTTAAGGAAGCTTCACATCAATGAAATTGAAAATCTGGTTCATGGAAACCCGCCCCCAGTTTCTTCTGCTCTCGGTGGTCCTCGTTCTTCTGGGTACGGCAATATCTTGCCATCAAGGCCATTTCGACTGGCTCAGATTCATCCTGACAATGCTCGGTCTGGTCATGGCACATGCCAGCGTTAACATTCTCAACGATTACTTCGACTACAAGAGCGGGATCGATCTGGAGACTCCCCGGACGCCGTTCTCCGGAGGAAGCGGCCTTCTACCCCAGGGGCTCCTGGAGCCAAGGGGCGTCTACTGGTATGGAATCGGCTGTCTGCTGGCGGCCCTGCTGATCGGCATTTATTTGACCGCCGTTTCCGGCTGGCAGCTTCTGCCTCTGGTGATCGTCGGCGGCGTTGTCATTTACTTCTACACTACATATCTGACGAAGTGGATGGCCGGCGAACTCTGGGCCGGCCTCGGCCTTGGCACTCTGCCCGTTTTGGGAACGTACTTCGTCCAGACCGGCGGCTACAGCCTCGAAGCGTTGGTCGGCTCTCTCGCGCCGGGATTCCTGACGGCAAACTTGCTTTTTCTCAACGAGTTCCCCGATCTTGAAGCTGATAAGAAGGGAGGCCGCTATCATATAGTGATCGCCCTGGGAAGAAGAAGATCGTGTTACCTTTACGCCGGATTGATGGCGATGACCTATCTGTGTATTGTCGCAGGAGTCGTCTGCAGATTGATGCCTCCCCTGACATTGATTGGCCTTCTTTCGGCGCCTATTGCTTTGAAGGCAATCAGGACAACATTCAAGCATCACGATGATCTTCAGAAGATGATACCGGCCCTGGGAGCAAATGTGATTACGGTTCTTTCAACCGACGCCCTGCTGGCATTGGGCTATTTTCTGACCAGGCTTCTTTAGCTCTCTTCGCCGCCCGTCAAGTGGGGCAGGCCCTCTTCGAGCACCATCTGCTCGGTCAGATCCTGGTCGATCTCGGTCAGGAATCGGCTCGGCTTCATCATGATCAGACTGCGCGAGCGATTGCGATAGACCTGAGGAACGACCAGGTATACTTCGTCCTTGGCTCGCGTGGTCGCAACGTGAAAGACGCGCCGCTCCTCTTCTTCATCCTCCTGGCTGTTCAGGGCAAAATCCGTGGGAAACCTTCCATCGGCCAGCCAGGGGATGAACACCACGGGCCACTCCAGCCCCTTCGCCTGATGAACCGTGCTGAGTGTGACGAATTCCTGCTCGGTGGGACCTGTCACGATAGTCTCACCGGAGTACTCTCCGGCAAGAGATATGTCGGTCAGGAACGCTTCGAGGTTGTTGTACTGGGCGGCGAAGTTAGCCAGCGCTCGCAGGTCTTCCTTGCGCAGATCCGCTCCGTCATAATGGGAGACAACATAGTCGCCGTAGAAATCCTCGACCGTCATATCAATTATCTCGGCGGGAGAATTCAACTGCGTCAACTTGCCGATGAGATTCGCAAGGTCCACGTAGAAAGATCTTGCACCCGCCGGCAGCAGCTTGCCTGCAGCGGGCTCGCCGGCAGATTTCAAAGGGTCATCCGCCCCGCTTATATGTTGCCATAGTTTGTGTGACAAAGCCGATCCGACTCTCGGCAGCATCTTGAGGATTCGAAGCCAGGCCAGCTCATCGTGTGGATTCTGCAGTATGCGCATGTAGCAGAGCATGTCCTTCATGTGAGCCTGCTCAAAGAAACGCAGCCCGCCCCGGACTTGAAACGGAATGTTGCGACGCTGGAACTCCAGTTGAATCTCAAGCGAGTGCCAGTGACTGCGGTACAGCACGGCAATGTCATTCAGGCCCCGCCCCTCGTCGAGAATATGGAGTGTGTACTCGGCGATAAAACAGGACTGGACGAAATGATCCTGACAAGGCACCACCGCGGGCTTGAGCCCGGCGGATCTCATGGCTCGCAAGGTCTTTGGCAACCTGCGACTATTGTGCGCTATGCTGGTGTTCGCAACGGCGAGTATTTCGGGAGTCGAACGATAATTCGTTTCGAGCCGGTACTCCTTCGCATCCGGGTATCGCTCCTTGAAACTGACAATGTTCTCGAAATTCGCCCCGCGAAAACTGTATATGGACTGGGAATCGTCACCCACCACGGTGACATTGCGATGCTTCGAGGCAAGCAGATCGACTATCGCACTCTGAACGGCGTTCGTATCCTGGTACTCGTCGACTAGGATATGCAGGAATTGATTCGCAAGCATCTCGCGGACATCGTCGTGGCGGCTCAGAAGCCGCAGCCAGGCGCTGAGCAGATCGTCAAAATCCAGCAGTTGCCGCTCGGCCTTCCTCGACGCATACAGAGCGAGCACCTTTTCTATTTCCTCGGCTTGCTGGCTGAACATGGGGTATCGTTTGGCCAGTACCGCCTCCAAAGGATCGAGCGTGTTTTGAATGGCACTCGAGATACCGACCAGCACCGACTTCTGGGGAAAGCGTTTCTTGCGGATGTCCACTGCGGCCTGCTGAACGCACGACGCTATCAGGTCTTTGCTGTCCTCGCGATCCAGTATCGTAAAGTCGGGCGAAATGCCCAGAACCTTACCGTGCTGGCGCAGAATCCGATTGCCGATGTGGTGAAATGTGCCGCCCCAGATATCCCGGGTCTTCTGCTTGACCAACAATTCTACCCGGCTGAGCATCTCGCGGGTAGCGCGGTTGGTAAACGTAACGAGCATGATCCGTGACGGATCGACGCCGTTTTGGACGAGCCACGCCAGGCGATATGTCAGAGCGCGGGTTTTGCCGCTGCCGGCGCCGGCTATCACCAGCATTGGCCCGCCCGGCGCAGTCGCCACGGCGAGCTGTTCGTCATTGAGCTCTGCGGCAAAGTCTATCTGGCCGCCCGCGCTTCTCGATTTTAGGGTGAATTTCCTTGCCATATGACCAGGGTCATGAAAGTGACCACTCATTCATTTCTCAAAATACATTTCACTGCGGACAAGTATAGCAGAGAATCGGTGCAATGTCAGTGCTGTGCCTATGCGGCTGTTCCCCAACTGTGGCACTCTACTGCAATTGACGATAGATGTCTGGTTACTCTGCCCCTTACCCAGACGGGACCGGATGTCCTGCAAATATCGTTGTATTTGGCCAACTGGTCGGGAAAAAAGGTTACTTCCGCCAGGCCCGACGAATCTTCCAGCGTTACGAAGCCCATTACCTTGCCGTTATTGGTTTTGGCCCGGCGGGCCGTGGCGATAAAGCCCGCTATCGTGATTTCTTTGTCTATGAACTTCTCCAACCGGACGGCGGGTACGTGTTTGATCCGGAACAATATCGCCGGATGTATGCTGAACGGAATTCCGGTGACATCAACTTCGGCTTTGAGCTTCGACATCCTGTCGTATTCGCCCAATCGCGAAAGATTATTGTAAATATCGAACAGCAATAACTGATTTGGATTCAACGGTGCAAACTGTAATTGCATCAGCATCGCGGGCCGGCTTATTCCCAGCTCATCGCAGGCACCGACGTGGACGAGGTTTTGCAACTCCGGTCTTCTGAATCTCACCCTTGTCCGCAGATCGTCGATATCCGCAAACATCCTGACGTTGCGCTCGGCAATAATGGCCCGCATAGTGGCACAGCTTAGACCTTTGATTATGTTGAGGCCAGCCCTGATTGTCTTTGCCTCGGGCATCCATTCAATATCGCTTCTGTTTACGTGGGGGGACAAGATTCTTACGCCGCGCCTTATGGCGTCCCACACGTATACCCTCAGTGGATACATCCCATGATGATTGTTGAACAACGACGTATAGAACTGACTTGGGTAATTGGCCTTGAGGAAAGCCGTCTGCCAGGCAATGTTGGCATACACCGTCGCGTGGGCCTTGCAATATGAATACGCGGCGAATCTGAGGATATCACCCCAAATAGCTTCGGCACTCTGGCGATCGATCCCCGCCTGCAGAGATCGCGAATATACAAAGTCGGCATATTGATTCTGCAATCGCGAGCTGGAAATTCTCTTCGACACTTCGGACCTGAACCTGTCGGCGTCGGCAAGGCTGTAGCCAGCGACCTCCACAGCTACACGCATCACGTCTTCCTGATACAGCATTACGCCGTACGTATCGCCGAGCATTCGCTCGATCTTAGGGTGCAGATACTTGAATGGCTTTCCGTTGACGTGCCGCTCGATAAATTCCGATTTCATTCCCCCTGAGGCAGGACCAGGCCTTATTAACGATAAAGCGATCGCCACGTCTTTTCGACTCTTGACCTTGAGCCCTCTGAGCAGTTGTCTCATCCCAGGAGATTCACACTGGAACACGCCGAGACTGTCGCCGGAGCCTAACATCTTTGCCGTTTTTTCATCTGTCGGATCGATGAGGTCGATATCCAAACCGCTTTGATTTCTCCTGACAATATTCACCGCTTCATTTACCGTCGAAAGCGCCCTATTACCCAAAAGGTCAATCTTAATCAAACCCACCGCCTCGGCGGCGTCTTTGTCGTATTGGGTTATGACTACACCCTTATTTGCGCGCTGAAGCGGGACGATGTCCCTTACCGGCGACGGAGTAATTACTATCCCTCCGCAATGAACGCCCAGATGTCGGGGGATGCCTAATATCTTATCAGCCAACCCGTAGATGGGCGAATCCGTGCGAACCTTGCGCTCCTTGACAAGCCGGTTCACCTCCGCCAGCTCCAGGCCGCACGCCCGGGCGGCGTCGCGGATAGCGCTCTTTTGCCGGTATCGGTTTATATTCGAGATCATTGCTACGTGCTCGCAGCCCCAGTTGTCATAGCAATATTCTATTACATCGTCGCGCCTTCTCCAGCACAGATCGATGTCGATATCCGGGCAGTCTTTTCTTCCCGGGTTCATAAAACGCTCGAAATAAAGATTGTTCTCTATCGGGCAGACCCTCGTAAAACCCAGCACATAGCTCACAAGCGAACCGGCGGCCGAGCCGCGAACTTCCACAGGAATGTCATTTCGTTTCGCGAAATTGACTATGTCGCAAACCACGAGAAAATAGTCGCTGAATTTGTTCCTGGCAATGACAGTCAATTCATGCTCCAGTCGCTTGACTGCCTTCTTGTCCACGGTACCGTATCTTCTCGCAAGGCCCAAGTGACAAAGCCTGGCCAGCTCGCCGTCGGCGCTTTTGTCTTTGTCAAGTTTGACTTTGGGCAGATGATACCTGTCGGTCAACAACTGAAAATTGCACCGCTGCGCTATCTGCTCGGCGCTGATGATTGCTTCGGGATAATTTCGAAACTTTAGCCTAAGCTCCCTTTCGGATATCAGCTTGTTAAATCCGCAGTTGTCTGCAGGTCCTTGCCCGGCGACGCTCAACTGTCTTATTTTCGCCAAAAGCCTCGCTGCAACTATATCGTCATTTTCGATGATATTGAAAACACGGTGCGCTACAGCTCTTATCCCATGAGCCTTCGCCCACTCGAGTTGACCGGGCTGGCGGCAACCTGCGAACAGGCAATCTTCATCGAAAAACCGTTTCAGCTCGCCGAGAAGATCCGGCCGATTACAGATGCAGATTAGTCCTTCGTTGTTGTATTTTAACTGTTCTACAAAATCGAAGTTCGGACACAGATTTCTTGCCGTGGTTATTCTACAAAGATTCTTATAGCCGGTACTGTTTTCAACGAGCAATATGGCCCGTTGATTGTCGGCTAATATCTCGGCCCCGAGAATGGACCTGATATTTATCTGCTCGGCTGCTTTGTAAAAATCCGCCGCCCCGCATATCGAGTTGACATCCGCCAAGGCAACAGCTCCATAGCCATATTCCTTGGCCTGCTCGGCCAATCGCTGCACAGAGACCGAACCTCTCAAAAAGCTGTAATAACTTCTGCATGTAAGGGCAGCAATGCGCATACCGTGTCCACTCTGAAAGATGGTAATTTAGATTTGCTTTATCCATTTAAGGCGATTCTCGCCAGGTCCGGATAAGCCTTCAAGAGTCCTTCGGGAACGGGTTGCTTCTGGCCCGTGATCAGGGCCTTTAGCTCGAGCGCGTTGGCAAGCTCGGCGCCTCGATAGTGATTGTTCGTGATAACGGTGAGCGTCTTGAAGGCGTCGGCCAATCGCTCGGCTCTTTTCTTTATCTGAGAAAGCTCGTCGTCGTTGTAATAGTAATTATAAGTCTGGTCCCTGCCTGCCTTGCTGAACCACTTTTCTTTATTCCTTCCGTGCATCCTGAAATAGCCGTGCTTGCCGATCGTGCAATGCTGCATATTGAACGAATTCCAGGTGGTCGGATAATCGAGATTGCAGACGGTGACACCAAGACCCTGCAGGAAATCCAGTGCATCCGGACTCTCCCATGACTTGTGTCTTAACTCCGTCACGAGATTGAAAGTGTCGGAGAAATTCCCCACTATCTTCGATAGGTGCTGGCGGCTTTGCGCAGTATCGGAAAAATCGTATTTGAATTGAACGAGCAAGTGCTTCAATTTACCTTCTTCGAGCAAAGGTTCGAAACCTGTATGAAATTGTTTTACGGTAGCCGGATCAATCTTGCCCTTGTGCGTAAAATCGTTATGCAGCTTGGCGGTAAAGAAAAAGCCGTCCCTTGTCGCCGTCCTGCGCAACCATGATTTGCTGTTCCTTTCGACAGGCGGCCTATAGAACGTGCTGTTAATCTCCAGACAGTCTACAAATCCGCTCACATACTCGAGCTGGTCGATCTTCGAACTCGTATAGACGATCCCCTTCCAGTCCACGTATGACCAGCCTGCTATGCCTATGTAGATTGGAGATGACATTTCTTCTTCTGCGATTTACATTTTCCTGATACAACCGATTACCCTGCCGACGATCTGGACTCTCTTGCTGCCACGTTTGACGTATTTGGTTTTGTACCCCGCCGCCTTATTGGCCGGTTGTAATGCGATCCGGTCCCGCCGGATATATATTCTCTTTACCGTCGTTTCGTCATCCAGCAAGACGACGGCGATCTTGCCGTTTTCGATCGTCTTCGAAGGCCTGACAGCAACGTAGCCACCGTCCATAATACCTTCGTCGATCATGCTCTCGCCGGAGACCTTTAACAAGAACGCATCCGCAGGAAGACCGAGAAGCTCTTTAAGATCCGCATATTCATCTATATTCTCCTGCGCCAATATAGGCTCGCCCGCTGCAACTCTACCCACAACGGGGATGCCTTCTGTTCGTCTCTTCTCATCGAGGTATTCCTTAGACAGCCTTAGTCCACGGTGGCCCCCTGAATCC
Source organism: uncultured Pirellulales bacterium (assembly GCA_964562575.1). Taxonomy (GTDB): domain Bacteria; phylum Planctomycetota; class Phycisphaerae; order Sedimentisphaerales; family Anaerobacaceae; genus SG8-4. Next base: position 9,506 of record CAZLTY010000019.1, on the reverse strand, counting down.
GACAGATAACCTTTTCTTTTGAGGTATCCCACCAGTTGATACACCGCGTTTTGAGCCAGCTTGAAATGCCGGGCAATCTCCCTCTGGCTCGGCGGATCTCCGGCTCGCAGCCGAGCCTCTATGAACGCAAATACCTTCTGCTGCTTTTCTGTTAGAAGTTCCATGGTTCAACCATTTTACATAATATGGTCAAACAACCATGTACGCAAGAAGAAAAGAGAAATCCTTCAAATAATTCTACACAAAACATAACCTCTGTTTGGTCAAACGCTTATGAGCAGCGTAGCGGAATCTCCTTTACCACAACCAACAAATTTTCACCCCGCCTACCCGAAAATTTGACAAAATTCCACATATCTGATAGAATATTTGAACGGTTGCGTTTTCTTGACGAATAATTATGATGCTCCTGATTGCAAATTCCCGTTCTTGCGCGGGTACGTGGCTTTACAATAACAAGTTATGGTTTTGCTCGCGGGAATTTATTACCCTTCAAGGGTATAAGTGCGGCAGAATAGACGGCTACTTAATTCTGAGGCAAAGATGAGAGCCATAAAGTTTCGCTTAGCAGCAGGAGGGTTGATTTGCCTGCTGATTCTTTTGACAGGCACAGCCACGGCACGCGTACGTATCAGCATCGGTCTCGGCAGTTCGTTCGGCCACCACTATCCACACTATTACGGACACGGCTACCCACGCCACCGATGGTATGGCGGCCACTATAGTCCGTGGCGGAGCCATTCATATTGGCCGGGCCATCGATACTCATCGGGATCGAGTTTCTGGATTCACCAATCCTTTCCGATCGTCATTAACCGGCCACTTCGCGTGAAAGCTCCGGCAGAAAATCCCAGACCAAAGCCTCAAATCTCTCAAAGGATGCGGGAGCAACAGAGCGAACTGCTCAAGCGACTCAAGATCGGCGATAAAGAAGACCGCCTCGGCGCGATTATCGAGTTAGCGCCGTTCTCTTTCGATCCCAGTGTGCGAGCCGCTCTCGAAAAGGTCCTGCTGTCGGATCCCGACGCGCAGTTGAGAAAGCAGGTCGCAACATCACTCGGCAAGACTGAAAACCCGAATGTCACCGCAGCTTTGAAAATGGCCAAAGCAAAAGACCCTGACAGAGGCGTTCGCCAGGCCGCCTACCGAGCGATCATCATGATCGAGGGATATTAGGAACCGCGGATTGCGCGGATTACGCGGATTTCTATTCACCACGAAGAAGATCAATATCGAAGATCCCGATTCATCGGGAATCAATAGCCGTCTTTGTGTCGTGGCAACTAAATCATAAGCCCTCCACCGGAGACGTTGACTCTTGGACTATAGCCAATCCTAAACTTGTTTGATAAGGGCTGCGAAGCTGACCGCTTATTCAGGGCTTCATTGCGGCAGCCAGATTCCACTTGAAAGAAGGATTGACTGTTCTATTTCCGTTTCACCTCATAGACCTTCAGAACTTCGTCGCCGTAGTGGTTGATTACTTTGATGGCGATTTTGCCTGTCTCTGGCGGATCGAACGGGCGGCTTCTTGTCGAGTACAGCATGGACCAGGCTTCTTCGTTGATCTCTGCCCGCAAGGCTCTCTTTAGTTTCTCGTAGGGTTTGTCCGCTCCTGTGAAATAAGCGTGGCGGACGAAGAAGCTCTCGCCGTTGTAGTTGGTGTCGATGAACCAGCAGGCAATGTCATCGGTGGTGTTGCTTCGGATTTCGCCCGTTGTCGGGTCGTATATGTCCAAGCCTTTGATTTCCACCTCGATCTTGCCGTCTGCGGTATTGTCTACCTCCAAATCCGGCTCGCCGAATACCATGAACAAATTGCCGGAACCGGTCTTCTTGAGAAACTCATCGCCCATTTGCAGATCGGCGTTTATCCGTGTTGGGAGCACAGTAAGCTCACCATACCGCTTGGCTTCCTCAGACACATGCGGGTCAAATGCGAAGCCACAGACGATCAACACGTCATAACCTATGCCCTGCACAGCTTCTTTGGCGGCCTCTTTAACCAGTTCAGGTCCTACGGTTCCATGTTCGGGGCCGATACATACTGCTGCTCGGCGACTCTTCCCATCTTTCTCAGTGTACTCGCCCTCGGCGTGAATCCATACACCGGGATGGACTTCCAGCCGGTCGAATTTCAGTCGCTCATTCTTTATGGTGTTCTGAACGCCAGCCTTTTTCAGGTTCTCGATCATGATGTTGCCGAATTGGCCAGCGCCGACCATCTTCATGGTCCAGCCGTCTTTGCCGGTCTCGGCCAAGTCTTTCTTTTCTTCCACGCTGATAGTTCGATGGGGGGATAAGCTCTCGACTGTGAGAGGTCCTGTCACGCGAATCCGCTTGCTGTCCACGTATGGTCTGTCGTACAGCATCTCAGTCTCGGAATTTCGGGCGATACTTGCGTCAATCTCTTTCTGCCTCCGCTGCCGCAATTCCCACCATTCATTGAGAAGATCTTTCGCTTCTTTCGGCCAATCCTTATCCGGCTCGCGTGGTATCTCCCACTCCTCAAAAGACATCTTGACCAGCTTGTTCAACTTCTCCCGAGTTGGCTCAAGCTTCTCGTGCCACTTCGCGTGGATGACGTCGATCTCCTCATTATTCGCAATGTCCTTGAGCATAATGTGCGGGACACGCTCATAGACAAATCCCTTCTTTACGTCACCTGCCGTCTTGTATGGCAGCGGTATCTGTCCGGTAATCTCAGATTCTTTCTTGATCCCTTCCTGGGAGTCTGCCAAGAAGTAGTATGGGTATCTGGCCGTCATCAGTCGTGTTCTCGCCAGAGCAAGCGCCACACGACTCGTATCAATCGTAATCCACCTCCTGCCCCACTGCTCGGCGACATAGGCTGTCGAACCACTTCCACAAGTCGGGTCGAGTACCAAATCACCAGGGTCGGTTGTCATTAGGAGGCAGCGCTCCAATATTCTTGAGACGGTTTGGACAACGTATATGCGTTCTCCAAAGCTGCTGCTCGTGTCAGTCCAGATGTTGGAAAGAGGATAGAGTGGGAAGTCGTCTAAGTACCTTTTGTAGAAAAGGGTCCTTCCGCTGACAACAAGACGGTTTGCTCGGTTGAGCCGCGTCATACCCTCTGGACTGGTTGACCAGTATCTTCCCCTTGGTGAGTACTCCTGCCCCCTGAACGGAACAGGAATCTTGCCAAGACTGTATTCATGGCTCGAACTGGCGTCACTAGCGGCAAAGATTCCTTCATCCGCCGGTATGGAGGATGGATCACGCCGTTCTTCCTTTGTCAGTTTCCTCTCCTGTCCGTCTGTCCTGTCTGCCCAAGTATACTGGCTACCACCAGATCCACCGACACTTTTCATGAGATTGAGTTGGCGGTACCGCGCCTGCTGCGAATCTGTTGCGTACCAGAGCAAGAAGTCAGCCACGCAAGGAATGTACTTGTCAGTCGGTGCGCTCGTTTTTTGGACAACGATCATCCCACAGCAGTTCTCTGCCCCGAAAACTTCATCTAACAATCCTCTGACAAGGTGAACATTCTCATCCCCTATCTGAATGAAAACACTCCCGGTTTCAGTAAGCAACTCTCGTGCAACTATCAGCCTATCCCGCCAGTAGGTGAGGTAGGAATGAATGCCAAGTTCCCAAGTGTCGCGGAAAGCGCGGATTTGTTCGGGCTGGCGTGTAGCATCGGCGGCCTTGCCATCTTTGACATCGCGTTTTCGTGTGGAGACCTGCCAGTTGGAGCCAAACTTGATGCCGTAGGGCGGGTCGATATAGATCATTTGGACTCTGCCTTTGAGGCCCTCTTTTTCGGCAAGACTTGTCATCACCAGTTGAGAATCGCCCAAGATCATACGGTTGGACCAGTTGGACTCGTGCTGGTAGAACTCGATCAACTCTTCAAATTCGATGCCGTTGAAGTCGGCGAAGAAATCAAGCTGCTCGCCTTTGCCTTTCTTAGCTTGGGCGCGGACGTCTTCGATGATCGCGTGCGGGTGAATCTTCTCCTGGATATAGATCGGCACGGCCGGGACGGTCAACTCTTCTTGATCCTGCTCGTCCTTGCCCTTCCAAACCAATTGCGGGTCAAGGGATGGATCGCGGGCGTAGAGCAGACCGGGGTACTTCACTTCCTTAGGCTTCAATTCATCTTCAGCAACAAATCCTCTTAGTTCCTCTGTGGGGATATTCCTGCGTTTGTCTTTATGTCTTACTGAATCTATTTTCTTGGCAGTTCTCTTGCTGCTCTTCTTTTTCGCCATATCTCATTGCCTCGGTATCCGCAGCGTTTATGACTTGGGGAGCCTGCGGGAATCGGGTTTGTCAGGCAGATAGTTTTTCCGGGATACTACCTTCTTTCCGGACTTCGTCTCCAGATCTCTTCTCGCGGTTCCAGCGACCGAACCGCCGTCAATCGCGGCCTCTTTGTTCTCGCCGAATCCCTGCGCATCGCGGTTGCGGGTGATTTCCGTCGTGGCGGCCTCGCCCAGCATCGAGAAGATCAGTTCGAGGTCATTCATATGGTCTCGCAGATTCTGCCGCCCCAGGCCCTTGAGTTTCTTGTACTGTGAGGGGGTTATCCCGAAGGCTGCCTTGGATATTTCCGCAGTGAGGATCGCGTAGTCCTTCTGTTCGGAAATGCTGCGGTCTTTCCATTCGTCGGTAAGTTCTTCCCGAATCGCAATCGAACGCATACGTTTTTCGATCCAGTCGTCGGGATAGCCCTTAGCCTTGTACAGCGCGCGGGTGCGCTGAGTCGCCAGTTCAGGGTCTTCGATTTCCTGGATTCGCTCGTATCCCACCTTCGCCAGCCAGCGTTTGAAGGGTTCGGCCTTGGCGGAGGGGACGGACTGGATGATCCTGAACATGGTCTGGGTGTCGGCCATGTCCGTTAACCGCATTTTTCCGTCCGCCGCGGGCATTTTCAAAGCGTTACATTTTGTAACGGTTTGGTCGGAGCCCTCGTCTGAGAGACGTTTCTTGAGCACCCTCCAGTAGACAGCGGGGTTCTTGCTGTCGGTCAGGACGGCAATAATGTCAACGACCGAGAAGAACCACCGGTTCTCATGCAGCGTCCGTCTGATCTTTTTGTCTTTGAACAGCACGATATGTGTCGATTCTTCCGTCATGGGGCCTCCTTACCGGCCAGAAAGGCACTGATCGTATTCTTAGCATCCCAAGGGTCGGAAATCTCAATAAAACTCCATTTGCCAAATCCCCCGTGGTTGTTTACGGCAGGAACCCAGAAATCACGGGCTGTCGAAACCTTGGCGGCCTTCTTCTTATCCTTTGCACCGGTGACTTCTATGATCAGGTTCAGCGGATCGTCTTTTCCACAGCCATCGTCAAGCCGGGCGATGAAATCGGGATTGTAATTGTGTTGCTGGCCATTGATGGTATAGGGAATTGAGAAGCCGAGGCTCTGGTTCTTGACGTAAGAGATGAGCAATCCATCTTCGCCAAGTTCCTCAAGGGCCTGAGCCATTTTCTGCTCCCAGGACTCCGTATCGGCTACGACATGGGAGATGTGGCAGAATGCCGGGTCGGTCGGATAGATCGCTCGCGTCGTATCGAAGTCCACGTATCGTGTCGAACCGACTGTGTTGTAAGGTTGTAGAATCGGTTTGAGAGCTTTCTCACCTTCTGTGGAAGCGACAATGGCTTTGTATATTCTGTCCGTCGCATCATGGGCGAACTCGATCAACAGCAGCATCTGGGGGAATGTATTGTCTTTGCAGACTACGCACTCACCCAACCACCGTTTTGTGATATCGAGAACCTGCGGGAAAAGCCACATTTGCACTTCGGAGTCGAAACGGTGTTCCTTGGGACGGTCGGTTTTCTCTTGACCATCGTAGCGAAAGTATTTCTCCAGTATGAGTTTGGCCAGCAAAAAAACCACTTCCTGCGGGCGACGTTTCTTGAGGTCCTCCAGAGTGTGGATGCTGGTTTGGCCTACAATGGGCGCATTCTCAGTCTTGTACGGGACATCTGCCGTTGAAAGCGACAAGCGAGAATCCTCCGTGAACTTGGCCGCGAGTTTATCGCCGGGCAGATCATAACGGTAACCCGAAACTCTGGGGAATGTGATCTCGCAGTCTATGCGATCTTCTAGGGCGCGGACCCTTGTGGGAATAGGACCGGGCTTTGGCCCTGAGGACGAGCCTGAACATGGGATGAAGGAAAACGGCACGCCGTAGACCTCAGCGTATTCAGCATTGAAATTGCCGTCGGCGTTGGGGACGTAGTTCATGCGCCGCAGCCCGCGACCTACAACCTGCTCGCAGAGAAGCTGTGTGCTGAACGCTCGCACCCCCAGGATGTGAGTGACGGTATTCGCATCCCAACCTTCCGTAAGCATGGAAACGGATACTACACACTTTACGTTCTCGCCGAGCTTGCCTTTCTTACCGACAGTGTTCATTACTTCTCGCAACAGGTCTTCATCGGTAAGCTTGTCGGGATCGCGTCCGGGAAAACGGATTCGATATTCCGATTTGAACTCCTCAATTTCGCGGCTGGCGATCTTCTTGAATTCCCTGCTCATTGCCTCGCCGGACTCCAATTGTTCGCTGTCTATGAGAATCGTGTTCGGACGGTCCGTCCAGCCACCGTTTTCCTCGTTGCTGAAAATGGATAGCTGGCCCGGAACGACCACTGTGGAGTCTTCGGATAGAGGCTTCTCCCAACCGGCAATGTAATCAAAGACCAGCTTAGAAACATTACAGTTATTGCACACAACGATAAAGACCGGCGGCGTCATACCTTTAGCTTGGGCTTCGTCACTTTGCTCCCAACTGTGATAGTACTTCTCATAATTGCTGTATAGGCTGCGCAAGGCGCCCTCAAGCTCCACCGGCAGATTTGGCTGGCCGGTAGTCTTGCTACTTTTCTTGGGTAATTCCTCACGAATGCGCAGCCACAAATCCCGATAGGTAGGTTGCTCGCCTGTCATTGAGTCATCTGAGACAGGTACTCTCGGCACCTTCACTATTCCGCACTCGATAGCGTCGATGAGAGAGAAGTCCGAGACCACCCAAGGGAAGAGCTTCCCTTCGCCATAACCGGAACCGCGCAGGAAGAATGGCGTTGCTGAGAGGTCATAGATTGCCTTGACGCCGATCTTGTTCTTTACAGCTTCAAGACCGGAAATCCATGTGTGGGCAGCTTTCTCTCGCTTCTCTGCGTCCTTGCGGTCGTCGCCTTTAAGTTTCACTTCCTCGCCGTCTGGTTTGTGGCGGTAGCAATGATGTGCTTCGTCATTGATGACGACAATGTTCTTCTTATTGCCCAACTCACGGCAGACTCGGCGCACCATTTGGTCAGGCGTTTCCCGGAATGCTCCGGAATCTCCTTTTGACAAGATGGTCTTGGTTAGTCTTCCGGCAGCGACTTTCTCTCGCAGCATGAAGGCATGAAAATTAGTGATGATGATCTTAGCTCGTCCGAGTTGCGCCATCATGTCGGGAGGCAGCAGATCGCGCTGGCGATAGTAATTGTTGGGGTCATTGGGTAGCAAAACTCGCAGTCGATCCCGGATCGTAATTCCTGGCGTAACGAACAAGAAGGTGTCTGAAAATCGACCATCCTGGGAGTTGGCGAGTTTGTTCAGTGCTTGCCAGGCTATCAACATGCCCATAACCACTGTCTTGCCGCTGCCGGTCGCCATCTTGAATGCGAGTCTGTAGAGGCCTGGATTTGCGCTGTCATTGGCATCTCGAATATCGTTCTCGATCCAGGTGTCCCCACACTTTCGCGCCGCCTCCGTAATATAGATAGCGGTTTCGAGTGCTTCGATCTGACAGAAAAACAGCTTGTTGTCTCGCTGTGGATTGGCCCAATACTCAAGCAAGCGCCGTGTCGTCTTGGTAGCATGTACGTAGCCGCCTTCACGCCACAACGCCACGCGAGTTCGAACTTGGTTGATGAACTTGTTTTCCTCGACACGGTCTTGTGTCCATTCGGTGTCAAAGACCAACTGCTTGTCTTTGCCCCGCTTTCTTGGTTTGGCAATGGGAACAAAATAAGAACTGATCCGGCGAGTTTCCACAACCTCATTAGTGATGCCCTCGTCGGTGAATCGCCAGTGCCTGCGCGGCTCCTTGAAAGGCGAGTTCAGAATCGGATTCTCAATAACAACCTGCTTCACTTCATGCTCTCCCTACGGTGCAATCTCCGTTATTTCACCATGTCCAAAACTATCTCTACGCAGCACAAACCTCTCAAATACCCAAATCTAACATCCCAGCTACACAAGATCAACCAGATTCCCGGTGCCAAAACCCGTAAAGCCGGCAACAGGGTGGACAGGCCAACAGGAAACCAGAATAACAGAGGATAGGTGATTCGGACAGCGGGGAACCAGGGAGCAAGGAGGATTTGAATCTCGAATACCGAACAAGGAATGTCCAATGTCGAAGTGTAACTTATGTGTCCCATCGACTACGCTCAGAGCCTGCCCTGAGCGAAGCCGAATGGGGCATGCTTGGTGCTTTCGTGGCCCCTGCAATTGATTCCTGAGGGGTCGGGATCTTCGATATTGTCTTTCTTCGTGGTGAACAAGAATCCGCGAAATCCGCGGTTCCTTTGCCTTTGTCCTCTTTACTTTTGACTCTCTCTGTTCTCATTCGTGGTTCCTTTCTATATAATCCCGCCTCTATCCTGCAATCCTATCTGATTTTGTCGGTTCTTCGTCTTTCTTCTTGTCCTCAGTGAAATCCGCGGTTAATGAGATATACAGAACAAAGCCAATTCGGTTATTTTACCGCCGAGAACGCCGAGTGCGCGGAGGTTTTTGATGTGTAAAGACTCATGTGAGTGCAACTGGGTAGAGACCGAAGAATCAAAAACGCTGTCCTCTCTGCGCTCTCTGCGGTCTCCGCGGTTAATGAAAAATGCAGAACAAAGCCAATTCATCGATCTATCATCGACTTTAGGCTTTCATGGATTCTAGTTGTCCGAACCGGATCGACCCGTCGAGCAGGGCTAGACGGGCTCGATGTGACGTAAGCGGACCTGCCCGAAAAAAGGGCTGAAAAATACTTGACAACTTCTGCAGAAGAGGTAAAGTCCAGTTGGTATTCGTCCTATAATTACGATACTGGTAATCAGAAAACGATGGTGTGAAGGATCATTATTCCTAATCGTGCAAACGTGGACCAGAGAAAAGGAGTAGCAAAAAGATGAGACAAATGTGGATTCTTGCAGGTGTGATGGTGTTGGCTTTTGCCCTGGCCCCGGCAGGTTGCAATAGAAACGAGCGGGCAAGTCTCAAAGCCACCTTGGAACAAACCGAGATCGAGAGAGACGACCTCAGGGCACAAGTGAGCGCCGTGACAGAGAGTCGCGACCAGTTGCAGAAACAGGTCGATGAGCTTGGCGGCTCGCGCACACAGTTGCAGGAGCAACTCGCCGAGCTGAGAAGTTCGCGCGAGGAGTTGAGCAGCTCGCGCGAGGAACTTCAAAATCAGGTTGACGGACTCAGCAGATCTCGCACTGCGCTGGAAAAGCAGGTCGCCGAACTGACGAAG
>CAZLTY010000018.1:0-32409 GCA_964562575.1 uncultured Pirellulales bacterium | reverse complement strand
TAGATGCCCGTTGGCTACAAGCAAGAATACGTAAGTTTAAGGGTGACACAGCACTGGCTGTCTGTGACAGCCTTATCAGTCATGTGACGCGGGCCGCGAGGCTCTGTCTGAAAACTCCGTCGTCGGGTGCGAGAGCGAGCGGTTTTTCGCCTGGCAAAGACGGCGAAGCAGGCGATATTGGTTCTATCGTCGATGGAGTTCCCCGCGCGCCGGGACAGTCAGGCGAAGAATAGGCCGCTCGAAGCCAGATCGAGTTTTCAGACAGAGCCTATATGCTCTGATACGCTCTCGGTGGTGGGTCTTTCAATTACACCTCTTTCGGTGATGATAGCGGTGATGTCGCGCGCCTCAGTGACGTCGAAAGCCGGATTCCAGACATCCACGCCGGTCGGCGCAGTCTGTTTGCCGGCAAACGCCGTTACCTCTTCGGCGGCTCTTTGCTCGATAGGTATCTCGGCTCCGCCCTTTATGCTCAAATCGAACGTGCTCGACGGCGCCGCGATGTAGAAAGGCACCCCGTGCTCTCGGGCGAGAATGCTCACGCTGTAAGTGCCGATCTTGTTGGCCGCGTCGCCGTTTGCCGCAATTCGATCGGCGCCCGTTATGACGGCGTTGACCTTCCCTTGCTTCATCAGCCAGCCGGCCATGTTGTCACAAATTACCGCCACCTCAATTCCCGCCTGTTTTAATTCCCAGGCTGTCAATCGGGCGCCCTGGAGCAGGGGTCTGGTCTCATCCGCATAGACATTGAACCTGCGTCCTTTCCGGTGGGCCTCGAACATCGGCGATAGAGCGGTCCCCTGTCCGGCGGTGGCCAGCGCCCCGGCGTTGCAGTGTGTGAGAATCGCGGCGCCTTCGGCGATGAACTCTTCGCCATGTTGGCCGATCTGCCGGCACATGTCCACATCTTCGGCGCCGATAGCATTTGCCTCGGCCAGAACGGCGTCGCGCAGGGCCTGAACAGTAGTCCCGGCGTCGCTGGCGACAAACTCCTCGGCTCTTCGCCGCATTCTGTCCAATGCCCAGAACAGGTTTACGGCAGTAGGTCTGGAAGATGCCAGATATTCTCGCTGCCGAGCCAGAGATTCGAGGGCTCTTTCAAGGCTGTCATTTGCCCCGGACTCCTGCAGAGCAAGAACAAGACCGTAAGCCGCCGCGACCCCTATGGCCGGGGCCCCGCGAACGGCCAGCGTCTTGATCGCATCGAAAAGAACCTTCGTATCCCGGCATTGCAGCTTGATGAATTCCACAGGCAACCGCCTCTGATCCACAAGCTCCAGATAACCGTCAACGCCGCCAATCCATTTTATCGCCTGGACAATCATGACAATCCTTCCTCGAATACCCTTCAGGGTAGTAAATTCCCGCGAGCAAGATCATAAGCTGTTATTGTAAAGCTACTTACCCGCGCAAAAACGCAAAATTTCAATCTGGAGCAGTATGTTTCGTTTGGACTATCTGTCGACTCTTGCACCACCGCCGCCCATTACTTTTTTAACTTCGGCGAGGCTTGCCGTAGTCGTGTCGCCCGGCGTCGTCATCGCCAGAGCGCCGTGGGCGGCCCCGTAGTTAACCGCCTCTTGGGGATCGTCGCTTTCCATTAGACCATATATCAGACCCGATGCGAAACTGTCACCGCCGCCAACCCGGTCATATATTTCAAGGTCGGATCGCAGTGTCGCTTCGTAGAATTGGCCCTCGGTATATAGGATTGCGCCCCAGTCGTTCTCCGATGCAGTTTTGGCGTTGCGCAGCGTCGTGGCTACGGCCTTCAGATTCGGAAACTTATCGGTCACCTCGTAAATCATCTTCTTGAAGTTCGCCGGGTCCAGCTTGGAATGACCTTTGCCCATCCCCTTGACCTTGAAGCCGAGTGCCGCCGTGAAATCCTCTTCGTTGCCCAACATCACGTCAACATAAGGAGCGATCGCGCGATTGACCTGCATTGCCTTTTCCTGCCCGCCGATGTCCCGCCAGAGCGAGTTGCGGAAATTCAGATCATAAGAGACGATCGTGCCGTGCCCCTTCGCGGCCGTCACCGCCTCTATAATAACATCGGGTGTCGTCTCGGAAAGGCCTGCGAATATGCCGCCGGTATGGAACCAGCAGCTTTGGTCTTGTCCGAATATCTTCTCCCAGTCGACATCTCCTTTTTTCAATTGAGATGCGGCGCTGTTCGCTCTGTCCGAACAGCCCACGGCGGCTCGCACGCCGAAGCCTCGCTCAGTAAAATTCAGGCCGACCCTTACTTTCCTGCCGATCCCGTCGTAACCGACCCACTTGACGTACCGGGCGTCGACGCCGCCCTGATAGATCAAATCCTCGAGCAATCTTCCTATTGGATTGTCGGTGATGGCGGTGACAACCGCGGCTCTTTTGCCGAAACAGCGATTGAGGCCTCTGGCGACATTGTACTCTCCGCCGCCCTCCCAGGCCTTGAAGTGCCGGGTTGTGTGGATTCGTTCGGCGCCCGGGTCCAGCCGAATCATGATCTCGCCAAGCGAGACGATATCATACTTGCACTGTGACTCGGGCTTTACATCTATAACTGCCATGGAGAACCTCCTTATTGGCCTTGTATGTCAACTGCCGTAAATCTTCCCTTCTCTATAATCCTGCCATGCCGGCTCGAACGCCTTGCGGTCGGTCGGCGCAGGTCTCAATTCGACATTGTTGCACGTGAACAGATCGGGCGAACTCTCATCGTATTCGACCTGCAATACGGACTTTCTCAGTGACTCATTCTCGGGTTTGAACCTCAGAGCATCCCCGGTCGCCTTGTTAATAACATCGGGATGTATTTCGACGCCGTCTTCGATGAGTACCAGATGCGAGCCTCGCGACCCGCTGTCCTGTTCGAGCAATTCGACAACGGCCTTGATGAACGCTACGCTGGTCAGTGCCAGGTGCTCGGCCTGTATCGCCTTGACTACAACCTTTGCGTCTTTTAGCTTGAAGCCCTTCTGCTTTATGTTCTTGTAGAGTTCCACAGCTTCGGCCAGGGCTTTTCGCGCATCGTTCAGTTCCCTGATGTGTCCCGCCGATGTAGTCATGCGATTTCGAATCTGCTCCAACACTTCTTTGGGGTCCAGGCCGGATGAACCGTTGCCGGCTGTCAGGGCGGTGATGACGTCACTGATCTGGCTGTCGATTTCGGACTGTTTGTCCGAATAGTCAACCAGATCGCAGCCGCGGACATTGACGAGGTATTCTGCCGCCCGCAATCCGCCGGTCTGCCCGGCGTTGAGGGCCGAGCCGCCCGGTCGCTTGACACCGTGGGAGCCGGCCATCTCGCCGATCACGAAAGTCCCCTCTATATTGGACTGCCACCGCTTGTCCACGGCGAGCCCTCCGTTGTTGTGCTGGGCACAGACCGCAATCTCCAGCGGCTCCGAATACAAGTCTATCCCGTTCTCCTTATAGATATCGATAGCGAGCGGATTCATGTGAGCCAGCCGTTCAATCGGAGTGGCCTGAAGTGCCCCGGCCTTCTGCAGGTACTCTTTCGCTTCCGGTTCGAGAGCGTTGATGTCGAACTTGTCCATGGAATCGCTGCCGACGGGGTTGCGCAGAAAGTCCATGTATACCCGTCTGCCTTTTTGCGTTTCGTTGAAAACGAGAATGTCGACGAGTGACGATTGCATATTCTCTATTCGTTGTGGATCGAAGGGCCATTGATAGCCCTTGAGAAAGATGTTCGTTGCCATCTTGCTCATAGATGGGAAGAAACCCGTCAAGAATTCCTTCTCGTCATTGCCCTCGGCGTCGGTGCTGAACAGTCTCGGCAGTGCCTGCATGTATGTCCCAGAGACGTTCCAGCGAAACTTGATGCTCGCCAGTCCGAACTGTGATTCGGTGAGATTTGCTCCGGCTAGACCGGCCTTGAATGCGAGTCCGTGCATGCCGAGCTGGCCTTTAGGGTAAACGGTGGTTTTGAACAATTCACCCGGACCGCCGGCGGCGAGAACGATGTTCGCGGCAAGAAATACGTTTATGGCGAGGTTCGTTTCGTCGAGACTCTTTTTGTCAATAGTAACAAGACCGGCGATTCGTTTGGATTGTCCCGAGCCAACCGTCAGCAAGTGGGCCATTTCCTGCTTGTCGTGAATATTGACAGCGCAGCGTTGGAGCTGTTTCTGCAGACACTGGCTCATGAACCTGCTCGTCTTGGGGCCGGCCGAGGTGGCGCGTTCGTAAGGGTCGTGATCGGTCTTGTATCCGATGAAGCTTCCCATCGGGTCGGTCGGAAAGGGAACTCCGACCTGGACCAGATGGTAGAATTCGCGAAGCGAGCCGATTCCTTCTATAAGTGCGGTGTCGCCGTGGCAGCAGCCGGCGGCGGTCAGACTCTTGGCAAAATCCTCGGCGCTGTCGGCGACGTCCGGACTGGTGCCCATCTTATAGTAGGTCTGCTTGTCCGAGCCGCTCATCCGCGAGGCACCCAATCCGATACCCGCGGTCACCACGGCGAGTCTCTCGGCGGGATTCTCAACGCCTTTTTGTTCCATGAACTCGCACAGGTGTACCGCACAATTCATACCCGCGGCGCCTGCGCCCACGATTACCGTGTTGTAGCGGTGAAATGTGACGGTTTGATCTGAAATCTTCTTTGTTTCCATAACTCGAAGTCTCCAAACGGACAAATGGTGATCTTACAATTCAATACTTGTTCTCTAACAGTTTCGGCTTTGCAAAGTCCTCGTTCATCTCTCTCGGCAGGACGCGGACATTTCCCTGCTTGTCGCAAAAGTACAGTGACGACAGAGACGGTTTTCTGCCGTGGCCGTCGGCCCAGATGGCGTAGAAATCAGGATGGGCGTTCACCGGTCGTCGTGCGTATGTATGATTGCGCTCGCTTTTCTCTGTGAGTTGTCTGACTTTCTTCCAGGTCAGCCCCAAGTCCCTGGTGACCCACATTGCGATCTCGCCGCCCGGGTTATACGGTTGCGGCCCCGTCTCAGCGGGCGCGATGACTCGCCACGTCCGGTCGTCCTCGATATAGAGCGATCCCATATCGTAGTTGTTATCCGAGACAAAAGCCGGTCGCAATTGCCACTGCGCCCCCGTCCAGCGGGCGATCGTCCATGTGCGCGGATCGTTCTTGGGGCCCGACTCGTATCCCTTGCTCGTTATGAACAGAATCACCGGTCTGTCCTGTGCGTCGAAACGGATATCCTTGAGGTAAACGTTCAACCCTTCCTTTTGGTAGTCGTGGACAAGGGCCGGGCTGTCCGGCTTGGTGAGCGGCAGAGTCAGGTGCTGCCCATCGACGCTGCGCCATGTCTTGCCGAGGTCATCGGTTTCGATATAGTAAAGATTCGTGCGCCAATTCAGACCCTTGCCGGCCGGATGGAAATTGAACGCCGAGGCCGCCTTGGTCTTGCCCGCGGCGCTGATCTGGTAGTGTCCCTGATCTATCGCGGCGAGCCTATGCCACTTCGACCATTTCACGCCGTCCGGGCTGGTCATAAAGCAAATCGTGCGAGCGGCGGGGTAGTTATAGCGGGTAAAAAAGCAGGCGAATCCCCGGTCCTCGAGATACCAGGGCTGCATATACGAAAAATTCGTCATCGGGACCTGTTGCCCGGCTTCGATCTTCGTGGCGTTGATCAGTTCGAATTCGTTTACGTCATAGGGTCGCGTGCTCCTGTGGACATACGAAGGTCTGGACGTTCCGTGGGACGTCGAGAATATCCAGATGTACCCCTCATCGTCGACGGATATAACGGGATTGTCGTGGGCGTCGCTGGTCTTCTTATCGAGCAGCATGGTCGGCCGCGGGACCGTCGACGTCCCGTGGTCAAAATACGAGACCATGTGGATTAGCCTTCGGTTGCTCATCGTGGTTGTTCCGCCGTAGCAGAAGAAAGTCCTTTTGACTTTGTCACAGTAGACGGCGAACGGCTTATGTTTCGCACAGTAAGTTCCAAGTCCGCCGCTGTATTTGTAGACATATTCATCGTCCGACGGCTGATTCATATACCAAATGCCGCGATAGCCGGTGTCCTTGGTATTGATTGTGAGCGTATTGACAGATGCCTCGGCATTCCCGTACAACGCCGAGATGACAATGACTGCGAACAATGTTCGCAGCGTCAAACCTTGTGTCAAGCTTTTGTAGTTCATAATTAAAGAGTCCTCAATTCTCCATGAAAACTTGTTGTCGAACGGTCAAGATCAGCTTGTCCATCCGAACAACCGTGTCCACTTTGTTGTCAATCTTGTGCATAAGGTCGGTTTTCTCACTAGTCTCTGAACCTTTTCATCCATTTCGGCCAGACCGGCAATGGGGCACTTGTGTCATAATTTCGATGCCACTTCAAGCTCCACAACTCCTTGAGTCCGATCTTTCTGGCAGACCAATCCAAAAAGGTGCCGTTTACATATCCGCTATGCCGGTTGAGGCAGTAAGCCGTCATATAGTCTGAGATACCGAGGTATGGCTGACCATCATAAACCGGAGGTTCATTGGACATCAGTGGATAGCCGGCATAATACTGTCCACCCAAAAGAAGAGGCACCCTACTTGCACCTCTAACATTAGGACTCCTCCAGTTGTTAATAGTCGGCCGATCTGAACGACTCGGCATCGCTTTCTGTTCTATCGGTGGATTACGGACCCATGCATTTATTCCGTAGCTGCCGGAAAGACCTTCAAAAGACGGACGCTCACTCCCATAGACGCCCCAGGCTGCGAACGGATACTGGCCTTCTTCGGTCCGAGGTTTGGTGGCGACCGGGCATAAGAGTAGGTTACTGTCCTTGTAGTACGGCCGCAATATCGCCACCCAAGTGCCTCGATAATCCTGTCCCGGCCACCAGCCTCGCTGGAAATTACCATCGTTATCTTGCGTGTACATCGAAAAGTAAAGACCCCATTGTTTCAGGTTTGACTGACAGGCAACTGCCTGTGCCTGTTTCCTCACCCGCTGTAGTGCCGGCATCAATAGCGCCATCAATAATGCTATGATAGAAATCACCAATAGTAGTTCTATTAGTGTGAAACCTCTTGATTTGTGCATATTATTACTCCTGTGTTCCTGTTTCGGCGAATTTTCACCGAAACAGGAACACTGAGGATATCATGAGTCATTTTCTGCACATTGGCGCCCAATTCGGCAGGCTCCACAGCAGGCACATCAGCCAACGGAGTTCACTCAACGTCATTACTAATCAAGATAGCGTCAAGGAACACACCATCTTCACGCTTGGCAATCTCCAGCCGGTGCGTTCCAGCCGGCAGCGCATAATTCATAACCTCGAAAACCTGCATGCTGTGACTCAACTCACTGTAAGCCTCGTCCCAGCCCCATTCGCCTCTTGGGACATCAATTGCATCGAATCTTACCCAGCCGGTGCCGGGCAGATCCTGATCTTCAAGGTTCTGGCTCGTAGCAGTCGGTATGCGAACCCAGAATGAGTCGCTGTTGGCTTTTTGTGCTCTAAACAGCATCTTATAGGTACCGCCGGCTACTTCAAAATCATAAGAAGCGACCCATTCCACTCCCGGTGGTGTGCTATTGTCATCGCCGTCTCCATCATCCGAGCCGATGTGACGTCCGCCCGATGAGGTCGGATCATCATAAATCTTCCAGTTCGCTCCCATGGTGGCAGCTTCCGCTTCCAACCATATTTCCTCAGGAGGCTCAGGAGCCGATGAATACAGCCGGATATCGTCAAAGAACGCTACTCCTGAACCACCGGCCTTCAGATTATTCTCGTCTCCAAAACCGATAGCAAGCTGCGTGATATTCTGCAAATCCACACCCAACACAGCAAGGTCGATGTTCCACAGCTTCCACATTCCCCGCTCCATGAACTCTATGTCGGTCGGTTTTATGTCGGCCGGATCGCCGTCATATACTACTCTGGAACCGTTGACCTTTGCGTACATCTGCTCAACACTGTTTTGCGGATCGCCGTGAAAGTAAAGTGACAGTACTTTGATACCGTTCTTTGTCCAATCCTGAGGTGGGTCAAATGTCCGCACGGCCTCCGAGATCTTCATGTTGTTATCGTACAAGAATGGTACCGACAGACCGCCGCTGTGGATTATTCGGTTCTCCATCGTTGGCTCAAACGGGATGAAATAACCAATTGTCGAACCGTTTACGTTCGGACTATCAATTCCGTCCACCCAGGTCAGATATACCGGATTACCTCCCTCTTCGACAGGGATATCATTGTAGGACTCGAAATCATCCACTGCCAGGAAATCACGTGTCGCAAAGTTCCAGATATCGCCTTCGAACATCGAAGGAGTCTCAGCCATATTAACCTCGCTTACCTTCCAGTAATATGTCTGGTCCAGATCGAGCGATCTGAAGTCTCTGGCCTCGATAACAACATTGACGGGGGCAATATCATTTACAACTTCCTGCTCATCGGTGCTGATGTAGACATGGTGCTCGGCCGCTTTTCTTCCGGCTCTCCAACTGAGGGTTACATCCGGATCCACGTTTGTCGCACCGGAGTTCGGCTGTGGTTCTCTTGCACGCAGAGGTATATAAAGAAAACGCACCTCGCTCAGACCGTATCGGTCAAAGATACCGCCACCCCAATTGCTGTTGGTGGTAATCTTGACGTATTTCGCCTGGGCACCATCAAAATCAACGGTTGTGTTGTGGGCATAAACCTCCGACCCGTCAGCCTGAGCCAACTCGGTGACACCGCCCAATTGTGTCCAGTTGGCCGCATCGGTTGAGTATTCTATAGTGACTTCCTTCAGGCCGTAATTGACAAGAATTGTACTTCCGTTATAGTTCCATACCTGCATCTGATACAGGTTATAGGGTCTATCGAACTCATATTGGATCCAGGCCGATCCCGGTTTGCCAGGGGCGCTGAGCCACATATGTTCAAGCGTGGATGAGTGCTTGCCGTCAGACAAACCTGAAACATTCACGGTATTCTCAGGACCTTCATCTGCACTATTCGAGCTGGAAGCAGTGGCGATGACACTCGCACCGGCGACAGGATAAGCGAAGGGCTCTGTCGTAAATTGCCATACACTGCCTTTGGATATCGTATTGTCGGCACCGATATCATCTACGCGCCAGTAGTAGGTTTGATCCATTTCTAAATGAGCGGTCTGATAGGTGTTGGTACTTTGCGAACCTTTATAGACACCCGCAGGATCGATTGTCGCAGTCGCATTATTCACGTCATCGAAGCTGGTACCGAAGTACACATTGTGCCTGACGGCATGGAGTCCCGGCGACCAGCTAAGGGTCGCATCCACTGAAACGTCTGTCGCACCATCCTTCGGGCTGGGATTCCACGAAAGTCCCGCACTTACTACCGTGTTGGAACCGGAGAGTCCTACGTTTACTCCGTCCCCGCTGCTGCCAAAGGCGGTAATCCAGCCATTGGCGATGTAATTCTTGATTCTATCGACTTTATCGCCATTTATCACCAACGTGCCGCCGGTAATATCCATGGTGGCCGGTCTGCCGATGTTTTGAGCGTCCATCTCGAAATCATCGGCGGTGATGGTTCCGCCATCCAGTTGGACATGGCCGGAAGTACTGCCACCACTGCTGCCCCTCCTTACGATAAAGAACGTGCCGCTGATGTTAATCGTGCCTCCGGTCATATTCAGCACAGCCTGCCCATTGTCCGGACATCTAAACATCGTGCCGACGTTTATTGTGCCGCCACTTATATTGAGTTCGCCGTACTCACCATTATGAAGCCCCAATGTGAAAGACTGCCCTGTCGTTACAGTCCCGCCGGTCATCGTCATGTAACCTATTCCAGGATTGTTTCGGGGGAGGTACACATGCTCGGCGGTGATCGTACCTCCACTCATATCGAAATACCCGGTCCCTCGGTTGGCAATCCACAAACCAGGACCACCACCTCCTGTTTGATGAACAGTTAGAGTTCCGCCGGTCATAACAACTCTCCCGGTGGAACCGGCAGCATCCGCTATCCTGACGTTATCGGCATCCGTCGTTACTGAATCATCAATAGTCGCACTAGGATCCATCTCGATGATCGCGTCGTCGCCTGCGCCGGGAATTGCATCGCCGGCCCAGTTTGCCGCCGTACTCCATAGGCTATCTGTTCCGCCACCATCCCAGCTAATATCCGCCGCCGAGGCGTTACCAACCAGGCCCGACACCACAACAACAAAAACTAACCACCACGATTTCTTATACATAGTACACCTCCTCAGAAAAATAGACCGCAATTATAGTTTTGCCTGGCTATAGGCCAGCACTGTTGTTGTTTTGAACGGACACCCAATTTCATTTCTCGCCGCAGGATCAACACATAGACACTCTGCATGATTGGTGTCGTCGTAACCGGCAATCTGCTGTAGATCGACTGTCCGAGGAATGCTGCAAGGCTGGCTTGAGTGGTCTCCATAGGCTCCATGCTTCCAAATCCCACTGCATTTGTCACCCAATATTTGGGAAATACGGGTTGAAATTCCTACCTGTAGCCTGACTTATCTGTTCGAGCGAAGCTGATGCAAAATCGACGTCGGGATACTTGTCCGCTCGCAGCTTATCTATCAGTTCCTTGACCTTCGTCAGTTCCTCTGCCAGCAAACGATAGTCTTGCTCGTCGATGATTCTCTTCATTGAGGCTTTGTCAATCATGCTGAACGAGCCGCCCAGGACAAGGACTCCGGCGTCAATATAGTCGCCAATGTTGCCTGCATTCGTTCCGCCCGTGGGGACAAGACTGATGGTCTTGTGAATCGCCGGGTCGATTGCCTTGACAAACGCCGGGCCGCCAAGCTGCTTGGCGGGGAAAACCTTGCAGAGATTCGCTCCCTTGGAAAATTGACTCACGATTTCGGTGGCGCTTCCGCATCCCGGTATCATCGCAATCTCCCCGGCAAACTTCTCGTAGCCGGCGTTGCTGAAATTGACCGCTGAGACGAGATAGCACGCGCCGGCCTCGACAACCTGAGCGAGAGAGGGCAGCGGATCTTCGGGATTGGCCCTGTTGTAGACGTCCAGCATTCCGGGCCAATCGATCAGACTCGCGGCGCCTGTCACGAAATCGCCAAGCTCCTTGCGCAACCGCGAAAGCTTCTCAAGCGGCCTGCTTATCCGGCAGGTCACTTCCATGTTGTTGACGCCCGCCTTGATGAGGGCCTCGGCGGTCTTGACGATGTCGAGCTTGTCCTGGTTAAAAACGAGAATGAAGCCGTCTCTTAACAGTGTCGTAATTGCACTTGTGATATCCATTGTCACTCCCTACAGTCTTCTCAAATGAAAGCCACCATCGACGTTAATCACCTGGCCCGTCGAGAAATCGAGCCTGCCTTCTGCGATGGCGCCAACCGCCTTTGCGATATCCTCAGGCTTGCCCCATCGTTTGATCGGCGTCAGGCCCTCTGCGATCAGCTTGTCGTATTTGTCTTTGACCACACTGGTCATGTCGGTCGCAATGATGCCGGGGCTGATCTCGAACACGCCGATGCCGTATTCGGCCAGTCTATCGGCATAGAGCTTGGTCATCATCGCTATCCCGGCTTTGCTCAGGCAATATTCCCCCCGTGCCGGCGAGCTCGTGTACGACGAGATCGACCCTGTGCTTACGATCCGATAGTCGCGCTCGGGATGTGCCTGCCTCTGCTGAACCATCCAGTTTGCCACCTGCTGCGTCAGGAAGTAGGGCCCTTTTAGGTTTATTCCCATCACCCTGTCGAAGCTCTCCTCAGTCGCTTCGAGCAGATCCAACCGTTTTGAAGGCGCGACGCCTGCATTGTTCACCAACATATCGCATCTGCCGAATTTCGACTTAGCAAGAGCCACCAGACTGTCACGGTCGGCGGCGCTGCTGACATCACCGCGAAGAATCTCACATTCGGCGCCGAGTGCCCTAATCTGGTCTTGCGTCTGGGCCGCACGCGATTGGTCCGGCTCGCCTTCAGTTGTGAAGTCAAAGAAATTGATCACCAGATCATAACCGAGGGAGGCCAATTCCACGGCGATCCCTTTTCCGATGCCGCGACTTGCTCCTGTGACAATTGCTGCAGGTCTGTCTGCCATTTGTACAATCCTCTCTTAAACCTGTTGTCTGAGAAATTCGTCTATTTCGTTCGCAGCCGCCATTCCGTCGGCAACGGCTGAGACCACTGTCGATGCGCCTCTGACAAGATCACCACCGGCGAATACCCCCGGCCTGGATGTCGCCAGCGTCCCTTCTTCTGTCCGGATCAGGCCGCCCTTCAGCTCGATGCCCGGCAGGATTTCTCCGATATCTTCCGGCGGACCCTGGCCAATCGCCTCTACGACTACGTCCATATCAAGCTCGTAAGCGCTGGATTTGACCAGTTCGGGTCTGCGCCGCCCGCTCTCGTCCGGCTCACCGAGTCTGGTTACACAGAGTTTGATCCCCGTCAGTTTTCCGGCGAGGGAGGTATACCCGGTCGGTTGTGTCAAAATCAGAAAATGCACTCCCTGGTTCACGGCCCTGTCGCGCTCGCCACTCCAGGCGGGCATCTCCTTGAAAGAGCGACGATAGATCACAAAAACGTCCTTTGCGCCGAGCTGCTTGGCAGTGACCGCCGCATCCATTGCGGTATTGCCACCGCCTATCACGGCGACGAATCGACCTTCAAGATCGAGACTGCCCGGCTTCTTGGCTCTCGAAAGAAACTCCATCGCGTTCCACAAGCCGTCTATCTGTTCGTCTCCGACGCTGACCGATTCGGACAGACCCATGCCGATAAATGTCGCGTCGAATTCCTCTTTGACGATGGTGTCCAGATTGAGATCGGCGTTCAATTTCTTGCCCAGGCGTAAGTTCATTCGATCCTTGGGTACGTCGGCGAAGACCGCTGAGATTTCGTTCTTAAGAGAATCGCTCTGCCTGTCCTGCGGTATGACCGATGAGATCATTCCGCCGAATTCGGTGCCTGAGTCGAACAGCGTCACTTTATGTCCTGCTTCGAGTAGTTTCGCCATGCAGGACAGACCCGCAGGCCCGGCGCCGATTACGGCTATGTTCTTTCCCGTCGCTTCGGCCGGCAATTTCAGCTTTGACCAGCCGTTTCGGTTGGCCTGCCGCGCGAGGAACATTTGTATCTCGGCGATCGGCAGGGGACCGTCGCCAATGAAGCTCTGCAAACAATGACCTTCACATTGCTGCTCAACCGGGCACAACCAGGCACAGATTTCAGGGAAAATATTGGCTTTCCTCAGAACTTCGTAGGCGGCCCTTTCTTCGCCGTCCAGGAACAGGCCTATGAATCCCGGTATATCGATGCCGGCGGGGCACCCCAACTGACATGTCGGCTCCTGGCACTTGCGGCACGCCGATCCGAGCCGGGCGAGGTTGTCCCTGTCGCTCATGCGGCCCCGTTCGAATATTGGGCCATACACTTTATTGTCTCTCACGACGCAGCCGGCCGTGCCGGCGTCGCGCATTATCTGCGTGCAGGCGCTGCAGGCCACACAGACTTTCTCCGGTGACATTCGTCCGGTGGTGAGAATGTCTTTGGCGAAATCCGGGTATGCAAACGCCATGCGTCCGGCGCCGATTAGAGTGGTCCGACCGTTTGCCTTGTTTGCCGCCGCGACGTTGGCGAACATGGTTCGCAGCCAGCTATAGCCGGTGCCTACGATTGCGATATCAGGAAATTCCCTCTGAATTTCGGCCGTCAGGCCGGCGAGCCGATTGACGCCTGTGAGCGGATGTTCGGGCTCTTCGTATCCACCCACAATTGTCTCATTGAAAGGTCTGCCGACGTGCGGATTGAAATACGGATTTGCGATGGTGATGTTAATCAGTTTGACACCACGCTGCTGCAAAAGCCCGATCAGCTTTTTGGGCTCTGTCAAGTCGGGTTTTGTGTAATCGTCTTTGTCGACCGCCCAGCCGTAAGGGTAGGGAATCGCGTCGTAAACCCCAAGGCGGGCTGTGACCGCGGCATCTTCGCCGAGTTCGGCATGAATCTTGTCGATTGTCTCCAGCACAAATCGCGTTCGGTTCTCGAAGGAGCCTCCGTACTTTCCTTCTCTGTTATGGCATGCAAAAAGTTCGTTGATCAGGTACCCGTGACATGACTTTATATCGACGGCGTCAAATCCGACGTCAAATGCCATCCTCGCCGCTTCGACATAAGCATTCTGGAGTTCATCCAGAAAGTCATCGGTTACGAGCGGCCAGTCATCCGGTATCTTGCTCTTGGCATCTGGGTTGGGTACTTGCTGAGGGATCAGCGGATCGCGGTACGGATCGCGTTGAGGAATGATCGGATGCGCTGCGCCTTCGGGTTTGCTGTACCTGCCCGAATGCGTCAACTGGAGCACGAGCACAGGCTTGTGGTCCGGCCCCATACTCTTGGCCGCTGCCCGGCGCATCATCTTTACCATCGCGGCAAAACTGTCTTTACTTCCTTCATGAATCCACAGTTGTCTGGGATTGGCCCTGGCTTCGGGCGCGACCGCCGTTGCCTCGCCCCAGATCAGTCCCGCGCCGCCTGCGGCGAATCTTTCGTATCGTCTGAGCGTGAGTCTCCCGGGTCTGCCCTGCGCATCGCCGTCGCAGCCCTCCATCGGATGAACCGCCAACGAATTCGGTATGAGAAGTCCGCCGGCCCGCACGGGCTTGGCAAGAATCGAAACGTCCTCTATCGCCTCGACCGAAACATTCAATTGCTCACTCAACCGTTTCAGATCGTCAATTTCACGTAACCGGAATTCCCACATTTTGTCGTTCACCTCATGGTTTGCTATCTGTCAAGTTTTTCTCTCAGGAACCTGGCCGTATAACTATTGCTATTTTTGACAATATCCTCAGGCTTGCCCGCGGCGACAACCTCGCCGCCTCCGTCGCCGCCTTCGGGGCCGAGGTCTATAATATAATCCGCCATCTTGATTACATCAAGGTTGTGCTCGATTACGACTACGGTGTTGCCGCAATCGGTCAGCCGCTGCAGCACGTTCAGGAGGTTGTGAATGTCGGCGAAGTGCAGCCCGGTGGTCGGTTCGTCGAGAAGATACAGGGTGTGTCCCGTGGCCGCTTTGCCCAGCTCGGCCGAGAGTTTCACCCGCTGTGCTTCGCCGCCGGAGAGGGTCGTAGAGGCCTGGCCCAGTTGCATATAGCCCATTCCGACGTCGGCCAACGTACGCAATATCCGAATAATGGTCGGGAAATTCGCGAAGAAATCGAGTGATTCCTCAATCTGCATTTTGAGCACGTCGGCGATGTTCTTGCCTTTGTACGTAACCGTGAGAGTCTCCGGATTGTACCTGGTGCCCTTGCAGCTCTGGCATCTCACGTACACGTCGGGCAAAAAGTGCATCTCGATCTTCTTCGTTCCCTGGCCTTTGCAGTATTCGCATCGGCCGCCTTTGACGTTGAAGCTGAACCGTCCGGGCTTGTAGCCTCGAATCTTCGCTTCTCTGGTCATGCTGAACAGCTTTCTGATTACGTCGAACGCGCCGGTATATGTCGCCGGGTTGCTCCTCGGCGTCTTTCCGATGGGCGACTGGTCGATCTCTATGACCTTGTCGATCTGCGAAGTGCCCAGGACGGTCCTGTGCGCGCCGGGTTTGCCGCGAGATTGATACAAGCGGCGTTTGAGGGCCTTGAGCAGAATCTCGCTGACGAGCGTACTCTTGCCTGAGCCGGAGACGCCTGTCACACAGGTGAAGACCCCAAGCGGGAATTTGACGTCGATGTTCTTGAGATTGTTCTCGGCCGCCGCCTTGACTTCGATGCACTTTCGCAGATTGTAGCGTCGTCTCTTTACAGGCAGCTCAATGTTCTTTCTGCCGCTCAGATAGTCGCCCGTCAGCGACCGCTGGCAGCCGGTGATATCGCTGAGACTGCCCTGGGCCAGGACTTCGCCACCGTGCGCACCGGCGGCCGGGCCGATATCGACGATGTGGTCGGCACATTTGATGATATCCTCATCGTGTTCGACCACGAGAACCGTGTTACCTGACTTGCTCAGTCGCTGTAATATCCCCAGCAATCTGTCGTTGTCGCGTTTGTGCAGGCCTATTGTCGGCTCGTCGAGCACGTAACAGACTCCGACCAGGCCGCTGCCGACCTGTGTGGCCAGGCGGATTCGCTGTGCTTCACCGCCGGCGAGCGTACTGCTCATCCGATCCAGGGTCAGGTAGCCGAGCCCGACGTCGGCCATGAATTTGAGCCGGGCCTTTATCTCTTTCAGCACCGCAGCGGCGATGATAGTTTTTTCCTTGTCCAGTTTCAGCCTGCTGAAAGACCTTTGTGCCTCTTCGATGTTGAGGCCAGCCAGTTCGTCTATGCTCTTGCCTCCGACTTTGACTGCGATAGCCTCGGGCCTGAGCCTGGCGCCATGACAGCTCTGGCAGGGCTGTTGAGAAAGATAACTGGTCAGTCTGGTTTTGACGTATTCGCTGGTTGTGTTCTCCCATCGCCGGATGAGGTTTGGGATCACGCCCTCGAAGGACATGCCGTATTTCTTCTGATCGGCCGGGCTTGTGCCGTGCATAAGAATCCTTGCATGCTCGGCTGGTATTTGCTTGAACGGTATCGCCTTACTGGTACCCATCTTCCGGCAGAATCTCTTGACAAGCCTGTTGTAGAAGATGTTCATCCTCTTGCCGCCTTTGCGCCAAGCGTCGATAGCGCCGCTTTCCAGCGAGACGGTTTTATCAGGCACGATCAGGTCGGGGTCAAACTCAAGTATTGTCCCCAGGCCGTCACAGCTCTTGCAGGCGCCGTGGGGGCTGTTGAAGCTGAACAGTCGGGGCGAGAGTTCTTCGAGACTGGCCTGCGGATGTTTGGGGCAGGCAAACTTCTCGCTGTAGATGATTTCTTTCCACTTGCCGTTACCCTCCTTTGTTTTGGCCGCATCGGGCTCTTGCAGCAGGGCCAGGAGCACGCCGTCGGCTAATTTCAGCGCCGTCTCGACGGAATCGGCCAGGCGAACGCGAATCGTATCCTTTAAGATCAACCTGTCGACGAGCGCTGCGATATCGTGCTTCTTGTTCTTGCTGAGATCGGGGACGTTGCGGACATCGTAAATGCCTCCGTCAACCCGGGCGCGGACGAAGCCCTCGCGTTGTATGGCGGTGAAAATGTCCTTGTGCTCGCCTTTCTTGCCGCGAACCAGCGGGGCGCAGATCTGAATTTTCGTGCCCTCTGGCCGGCTGAGAATCGATTCGACTATCTGTGAGGGGTGCTGGCTTGTGATCTCCTTGCCGCACACCCAGCAGTGCGGCTGGCCGGCGCGGGCGAAGAGCAGCCGGAAGTAGTCGTATATTTCGGTAGTTGTCGCCACCGTCGAGCGGGGATTGTGGCTGGCGCTTCGCTGTTCGATCGCGATAGTAGGCGGCAGCCCCGTGATCTCGGAGACCGCCGGTTTCTGCATCTGTTCGAGAAATTGTCGGGCGTACGCGCTTAGCGACTCGACATATTTCCTGCGCCCTTCGGCATAAATAGTATCGAAGGCCAGCGAACTCTTTCCCGAGCCGCTTATTCCGGTGATTACAACCAGTTTATCTCGAGGGATGCTAAGACTGACATTCTTGAGGTTGTGCTCGGCGGCACCCGTAATCTTAATCGCTTTTTCTATTTGACCGGCCATCCTGCCTTGCTTGCTTCAGATCAATAACACCTCTTAGTATTTCTACGACAACACAAACGGATCATTGTAACAAGACATGGCAAAGACGTAAAAGGTGTTTTTAAGTCAATTGAAGTTCCCTGCTGTCGGGCGGAGCGGGCGATATTATCGGTACAAGCAAGTCCTGTGCGCCATTGTACTGATTTTGTACTAAATTTATGGAGTTAGTATTTGACAGGGCCGATATGTTTGCATATACTAAATTCTCAAGAATAGTATAAGATTAGCAGGTGTTTAAGATTTTGATATCACAGGTGTTAGTGCGATGAGAAAGCCAAAAGCGCCGCCAAAGCTTGAAGTATTACAGCAACGAGCGAAAGCTGATCCGGAACAGACCGCGAAGTTTTTTGAAATGATTTCGAGCCGATTGGTGGACAAGTATCTCCATTGGGACAAGTTGCGATATCACACACCTCCCGAGGGTGTTTCGAATGAGCAGTGGTGGCTGGCCATAAAGAAACAGCGACAGAGTCTGTTCAAGCAAGTACCACTGGCCGATAGTGGCCAAAGGCCATTTCAGTATCTGAGGAACGATTTTGTTGACGAAACATTGCACCAGATTGATCAGGCTGTGGCCACATTTAATCAGATGCCCGAACAGATCAAGAACACCGAAACAAGGAACCGGTACTACGTAGATTCTTTGATCCAGGAGGCATTTACTTCCAGTCAACTCGAAGGCGCAGCAACCACGCGCATCGTCGCAAAGGAAATGATCCGGACGGGACGTCTGCCTTGTGACAAGAGTGAGCAGATGATTCTCAACAATTTTGCTGTCATGAAGCGCATATACAAGCTCAAAGACGAGTCGCTGTCCAAAGAATTGGTTTTCGACATTCATCAGCTTGTGACGGCGAAAACATTGGATGACTCGTCAGCAGTGGGACGATTCCGCACGGCCGATGAGAAAGTGCGTGTCACCGACATGTATAATGAGACCTTTCACGATCCGCCGCCTGCAATCCAACTTGAAGAAAGAATGGCAGCCATGTGCGCTTTTGCCAATGGCCGGACACCTGAGCGTTTTGTTCATCCGGTGACCAGAGCAATAGTCTTGCATTTCTGGCTGGCCCATGATCATCCATTTGTCGACGGCAACGGCAGAACAGCCAGAGCTTTGTTCTACTGGTTGATGTTGCGAGATAGATATTGGCTTTTCGAGTTCGTATCCATTTCACAGATCATTGTCAAGGCACCGGCTAAATATGCTCGGGCCTTTCTTTACACTGAGACAGACGACAACGACTTGACTTATTTTATTATCTACCATCTCGAGGTTATCCGGCAGGCGATGAGGGCACTTTGCGAGTACATAGAGTGGAAAGCCAAGAGGCTCCAGTCGATTGAGAATCGGTTACGGGGAATTCAAGTGCTCAACCATCGACAGCGGGCGCTAATCAGCCACGCGCTGCGTCATTCTCACCAGCGGTACACGTTTAAGTCTCACCAGATCAGCCACAATGTAGTCTATCAAACAGCGAGGACCGATCTGCTTGATCTACAGGATCGAGCCCTGCTCGAAAACAATAAGATCGGCAAGACTTGGTATTTCACACCAGCCAGTGATCTTGAAAAGAAACTGACCACGTTAGACTGAGTATTGCATGAAGATAAAGAATCTGCATGACTGGAACTTGTCGTATTCCCAGGCGAGAGATGTGCAGACGAGCCTTGCGGGCAAGGTGCAGTTTACGCCGCTCGCGAGAAGTCCGAAGGTGATTGCAGGCATTGACTGTGCCTTCAGCAAAGACGGCCAGAGGATTCTTGCTGCCGTCGTTGTCCTGAGGCTGCCCGAATTGGAGCTTGTCGAAACAGCTAGCGCTGTCCGAGAAGTCACATTTCCCTACATACCGGGGCTACTTTCCTTTCGGGAGGCTCCAGTCTGTATCGCTGCGGTCGAGAAGCTGCGAAGCTGGCCCGATGTGTTTATCATTGACGGCCAGGGGATCGCCCATCCTCGCCGGCTCGGTCTGGCGGCGCATCTGGGGCTGTTCTTCGATGAGCCGACTGTCGGTTGCGCAAAGAGCCGACTGACCGGCGACTTCGAAGAGCCTCCTCTGGAAAAGGGGGCCCATACGTTCTTGAAAGCACAATCCGAGACAATTGGCGCAGTGGTCAGGACTCGCAGCCGTGTCAAGCCGGTCTTTGTCTCGGTGGGTAACAAGTGTGTTCTGGACGATGCGATCAGAATCGTTCTCGCTTGCGCCCTCAAGTATCGCCTGCCCGAACCGACCCGGCTTGCCCACCAAACGGTGGGAAAGCTGAAACTGGAAACTTAGAGAGCCTGTCGAATCGGCGGCGAGACCGCGTGCTTATTGTGAGACGACTACTGCCGAGTCAATCACTATTGGCTCGACCGGTACATTGGCCATGCCCTCACGCGTCGTCGTTTCGGTCCCGGCGATGGTGTCGACAACATTCATGCCTTCTGCCACCTTGCCAAAAACGGCATAACCGGGCCTGGCATTTGCGACGTAATCCAGGGGCGGATTGTCCACATGATTGATGAAGAACTGGCAAGTAGCGCTATCAGGGTCGTTGCTGCGGGCCATCGCTATCGTGCCTCGCACATTCCTTAATCCGTTACCGGCTTCATTGGTGATCGGGTCGTGCGTTTCTTTCCTGGCCATCTCCGTCGTGAAGCCGCCTCCTTGTATCATGAAGCCGTGTATGACCCTGTGGAATATCGTTCCGTTATAGAAATCCGCCTGCACATAGCCGAGGAAGTTCTTCACCGTAACCGGCGCCGCGTGGGCATTGAGTTCGATGACGATATCGCCGGCGCTAGTCTGAAGCTTCACGAGGTTGCGTTGCGGCTTGATTGTTTCATTCTTGACCGTCGTTGTTCTCGTTTGCTCGCCGCACCCACAAAGCATAATCGCAACGGCCAACAATCCACAGAACCAGGATCTGTTAATCATAATATGCGTCTCCAAAAAATTGACTTCGTTGACAGGCATGCGGTCTCGCATCGCGTCTATTGTGAAACAACGCTTGCGGATATTATCAAGATAGGTTCGGCGGGAACATCGTCCATGCCCTGCTTCGTCGTTGTCTCTACCGATGCGATTGCATCGACAACGTCCATTCCTTCGACGGTCTTGCCGAAAACCGCGTATCCCGGATTGCCACTGCCGGCGTAGTTTAGAAAGTCATTGTTATTGTGATTGATGAAGAACTGAGCGGTCGCGCTGTCAGGGTCGTTTGTCCGGGCCATTGCGACGGTGCCCCGCTCATTTTTCAAGCCATTGGCGGCTTCATTTACGATTGGATCACGCGTTTGCCCCTGGGTCATCTCCTCGGTGAAACCACCGCCTTGTATCATGAAGTTCGGTATGACCCTGTGGAAGATCTTGCCGTCGAAGAAACCGTCCTCCACATATTTGAGAAAATTCTTGACCGTGACAGGGGCGGCCTGTTCGTTAAGCTCAATGACAACATCTCCCATACTTGTTTGAAGTTTTACCATTACTTTCTGCACCTTTGCCTTTCTTGTTTTCTCATCATGGCCGCAGGCGAAAAG
This sequence comes from uncultured Pirellulales bacterium, assembly GCA_964562575.1. Classification (GTDB taxonomy): domain Bacteria; phylum Planctomycetota; class Phycisphaerae; order Sedimentisphaerales; family Anaerobacaceae; genus SG8-4. The sequence goes on along the minus strand of CAZLTY010000018.1, from coordinate 11,296 downwards.
AGCGGCCTTGGCTACATGTCGCCGTCAATCTTCTCACGCCATCTGTTCTTCTTAACAGAGTTGAGGATTTTCTTCGCGCACTCCAGCGCCGCCAGAGCCTCCTGGGCGCTGACCTCGGGCGTAAGCTCTCTGTTTGTGACCGCTTGCAGGAACGCCTCCTGCTCCAGGCGGATAGGTTCTTTGTCGTCTACGTCAAGCTGCTCTACGTGCAGCAGGTCGGGCCAGTTCATCGTCGCCAAGTCGAAAGTCCCGGCCTCTTTATGCTCCTGTATGCACTTGACAACATTGATATTGGGGTCGGCTTTAACGATGATCCCGCTCTTCTTGAGATAATCCACGCTCAGATAGGCCTGCCGGCTGAAGACTCTCACCCTTCTGTCGGTTTTCAAGCCAAGTCTCGATGCGGTAATGTTTGCTATACAGCCACTCTCGAAGACGATCCTCGCATTGCAGATATCTTCCTCTTCTCCGATGACGTTGACGCCGACGGCATCGACTCTCTTGATTTTACTCGCCGCCAGAGACAGGATAATATCTATATCGTGAATCATCACATCCAGGACTACTCCGACGTCGGTCGAACGGAACGGATAGGGACTGATGCGGTTGGCCTCGATGAACTTCGGCTCGATGTCGAGTCTCTTGATTGCCTGAGCGACCGGATTACATCGTTCGGAATGGCCCACGGCTACGACAGTGTTGTGTTTTCTCGCAAGGGCGGCAATCTTCTTGCCTTCTCTGACATTGGCCGCCAGCGGTTTTTCAATCAGCACCGCAATCTTATTCTTTATGAAGATCTTTGCCAGTTTCAGATGTGTCACAGTCGGAGTCGCTATCGTTACCGCATCGACCTTGTCCAGGATATCGCCGCATTCGGCAGATGCCGGGCAGTTGTACTGATCGGCGAGCCTCTGAGCCTAGTTGGCGTAGATGACTACCACGGCGACGAGTTCGCTCTGCGGCAACTGGTCATAAACCTTCGCATGTATCGTGCCCATCTTGCCGGCGCCGACGACAGCCGTTCGTATCCTTGCGTTGCGCATTGTGTCTCTCATGTTGCGAACTGCGCAGATCATGTTGCGCAGCAACAAAACCCCTTCTGTGCGATACATCTAACGCACAACAAAGCCAACGTTATCTGAATGTCTCCAGATACCTGCAGAATTGATGCTTGCTACTTTTGGTTATCGAATCAATTATGGCTCGGACATTTTCATCCAGTCCGTCCTGGGCCGCCAATGCATTTGCATTTTCAAGTAACGTGCCTTCCTGCCTGTACAACTTTTTGTATGCCTTGAATATTCGCTCCTGCTGCGATTCGTCCAGGCCGGCCCGATCCAAGCCTCGCTTATTGACATTTCGAACCTTCGGTGGATAATGCCCGCTTACAGTCAGAAACGGCGGGACATCCCGCGTAAGTCCGGCAAGACCGGCGACAAAACACCATTTGCCTACGGTAACAAACTGGTGCGAGCCGGCCAGGCCGCTGAACCAGGCCCCGGTTTCGATCTTGCCATGGCCGCCAATCTGCACAAGATTGCTCAAAACGGTGTCATCTTCCACCGTGCAGTCGTGTCCGATGTGCACGCTGATCATAAAGAAATTGTCATTGCCAATTTTCGTAGTTGTCTCCGGGTGCATGCCCGGATGGATAGTCACATATTCGTGCATCTTGTTCCTATCACCTATTACGAGCCGCCCGATTTCGGAGTCTTTTTCCAGACGCATAACCTGCGGTTTGCTGCCGATCACACAGCCGGGAAAGAAGTGGTTCTCACGACCGATCGTGACATTCCTGCAAATGACTACGTTCGCCTCGAGTATCGTACCGGAGGCGATCGAGACGCCACTGTCGATGGTACAATTGGGCCCGACTACTACGTCATCGGCCAACCGGGCATCCTTGTGGACTACCGCACTGGGATGTATCTGAGTCATGTTACCTCTTGAAAGAAAGTTCTTTTATACCTTTTCATCGTCGATGAGCATAAACTTGATTTGCGCCTCAGCAACGACTGCATCGCCAATCATCGCCTTGCAACGACATTGTGCCGTCCTTTTCCTCAGTCTCATCGTCTCAGATGTTAGAATGAGCTGGTCGCCAGGGACGACTGATTTGCGTAGTTTTACGTTATCCATGCTCAGCAGCACGGCGAGCTTACCGGTATGTTCCAGTCTTTGTGCAAACAACAGGCCGGAAACCTGTGCCATCGCCTCGACGATAAGAACGCCGGGCATGATGGGCGTCCCGGGGAAGTGCCCTTGGAAGAATTGCTCGTTGAAGGTGACGTTCTTTATGCCCTTGATTCGCGTGTCCCCGTCGATCTCGATCACTTTGTCGACCAGCAGGAAGGGATATCTGTGCGGCAGGATCTTGGCAATCTGCCGAATATCCAAAAGCGCATCGGTGCCGAACCTGGCAATATGTTCCTGCTGTTGGGCCGCTTCGTATAGTTTTCTCGAAAGCTGTTGGTTCAAGGCGTGGCCGCTCTTGTAGGCCACGATTCTGCCCTTGATCGCCCGGCCCACCAGCGACAGATCTCCGACCAAATCGACAATCTTATGTCTAACGCATTCGTTGGGGAATCTGTAGCTGTTCTTGATGGGCCCGTCCGAGTTGATGATCAGGATGTCCCTGGGGCTGATATGGGCGCCCATTCCGCGGGCCTGGAACTGCCTTGCCTCTGCTTCGAGCAGAAACGTTCGCGCCGGCGCCAGATGCCTCTCGAAACTCTCCGGTGTCAGCCGGCAACTGAAGATCTGTCTGCCGATGCCGGTGTGTCCGCCGTAATCGAGATCATAGGTGAGGCTCAATCCGTCGTCGGAATAAGGCAGGGCGTAGATGCAGGCGTCGCCGCTGGTGACGGTGACCGGCTTGTCGATAACGTACTCCTTGCGGCCGGCGTTCTGTTCCAGCAGACCGGCGCGCCGAAGGAGCTTGAAATACTCCGAGCAACTGCAATCCGAAGCGGGCAGCTCCGGGCCGTTCACTTCTACAGTTATATTGTCGATCTCGAGAGCATTCATCGCGGCCATGCAGTGCTCGATGGTCTCAATACTGACAGAACCTTTCTTCAGCGTCGTTCGACGACTGCGCTCGGCGAGATTGGACGCGACGGCGGAAATCCGCACGGGCTCCGGGGTATCGGTCCGGATGAAAGCTACGCCGGAATCGACGGGCGCCGGGCGAAAGACAACCTTCGCCTCTTTACCTCCGAACATACCGCGACCGCGCATCCTGCCTTCACTTCTTATCGTCTTCTGCAGCTTCAAGTCTTTCTGTCCTTTTGGTGAGCTTCTTCAACTGCTCAGCCATCTTCGGCAAACGCATGACCATGGTCACTATCCTAAACGCCTCTTTTGCCTTAATGGCCGGTGTCCAGGCCACTTTTTGGCCGGCTGGAATGCTGTTCATCACCCCGGCCTGGGCGGCCACCATCACGCCGTCACCTATTTCTATGTTGTCGGCCAGGCCGACCTGGCCGGCCAGAACAACACCGTCGCCCAGCCTGCAACTGCCGGAAAGGCCTGCTAGCGCTGCGATCAAACAGCATTTGCCGATGACCACGTTGTGAGCGATCTGCACCAGATTGTCTATCTTGGTCCCGGCGCCGATTATTGTATTTCCGAACTTGGCCCTGTCAACGCAGCAATTGCTCCCGATGTGGACAAAGTCTTCGATCACCACGCCGCCGTTGTGCGGAATCAGTTTGTGATCGCCGTCGATAAACGAATACCCAAAACCTGTAGAGCCGATAGTGCTGTTCGCCTGAACGACTACATGCTCGCCCAAGCGGCAGTTGTGGTAGATAACCACGTTGCTGTCGATGCGGCTATTTGCGCCGATCTTTGAATTCTCGCCAATCTTACAACCGGCGGCGATGATGCTGTTTGGCCCGATCTCGACCTTCTCGTCAACCACTACGCAGGCACCGATAGATACACCTTCGGCTATCCTGGCGCTGTCGGCGATTCTGGCCGTCTGGTCGAGACCTTCGGTCGCGGCTTTGAGTCGAGGTGCGAAAGTGCTCAGGGCCTCAATCAGAGCGGAATTGACATCCTTGACAATCAACTGCGGTTTGTCCAATCCTTCGATGTGAGCCGAAACAATAACTGCGCCCGCGCGTGACTTTTCGAGTGCGGCCTTATGCTTGTCATCCGTGATGAAGGTGACTTCGTTCTCGTCCGCCGCCTCGATCGGACAGACGGCGGTTATCTGTCTGCCCACATCGGTGGTGCTGCCGGCTAACTCGGCATCAAGCCGCTCTGCTAATTGTGCTACCGTCAATTCCATTTAAGCTAATGAATATCGAGCCCGCCTGCGGCGGGCCGTCCTTTCGCTCCGGCATTTAATTGGTTAATTTCGATTCGATCTTGTCCAGCTCGGCTATCACTTCGGCGGTAATATCAATGCATCCGCCGCCGTACAGCACCTTGTGGGTGCTGAGAGTCATCATGAGCTGATCGGGGTTAGGTATCGGGAACTCGGGCTCACTTCGTTCGAGCACCAGATCCAGGCCTTTGGCGGCAGCTACCTCTTTGGTTATCCGCAGGACTTGCCTGTATACCTTCTCGGCCCAGCGTTGCTGGCTCAACCCTTTCTGTGTATTGTTGAACTCCTGCATGGCCTTCAATTCTGCCTGTTTCTGCAACAGCATCTTATATTGCGCCATATAATCGGCCGTGCCCCGCACCAGGGCTCGGACCCCGCCTGTCAGCGCAGTGATTTCGTCGCCGAGCGCCTTCTCGGCCGCTGCCATTTGCTCGGCTTCAGCCTTTGCTTTTGCCCCGAATGTCACCGTCGCCTTGCAGTCTCGCAAAGTCCGCGAGACGCTGATCAGGCCGATCTTGGAGGCCGCAGCAGCGGCGGTCGGCTGAGCAAGGCTGAGCTCGTGGACGACAAACAAAACGACAACACATATCAGAGACCCCGAGATGACCGTTTTGATCTTCATTAAACTTTCCTTTCCGTCAAACATGCTCTGATTGGCAATCGAGTGTTAACGCTAAAACAGACTTCCCATACGGAAACTGAAAACCTGCGTTTCGTCGTCACCGTCCCTGCTGAACGGCGTCGCAATCTCGAACCTCATCGGCACCGGCCCAAAGTACTGAGGTATCTGTATCTGGATACCCGTTCCGATCGAAGCACGGTACCTGCCGGTATCTATCGTTCCGCTGTCTATGAAGAACAGTGCACTGACGTTCTCACCCACGAGCGGCACGGCGATCTCGCCGTTGGCCAGGAATATCCAATCACTGCCCACGGGGTCCTTCTTCACGGGGGACGGGACATTTCTCTGAAGGCCTCTTGTGCTCACACCTCGATACTCGAAACCTCTGAGGCCGTAGGTACCCGTGCCGCCGGCGTAAAACTTCTCAAATGGGGGAGCGTCGGAGAGCGTAGTCGCCCCCAGCACCTTGAACGCCAGAATAGTTCTTCGCTCGGCCAGGTCCTCATGAAGTGTCCAGTATTGTACGCGCGTGCCCTTCAATATCCCGAAATCCTCATCGCCGGTAACCTGCTCGTAATCCACATTGAAAGTAGAACCCTCGCTCGGCAAAAACCTGTCGTTAGTCATGTCCTTGCCCACGCCAAGCCTCATGCCTGTAAGGAAATTGTTGCCCCTGACATCAACAATTTCCTGTGGAGCATCGATGTCAAGGTTGTGAACGTCGACCCCCTCAACTCTAAAACCGACACTGCCCCGCCAGCGGCTCTTGTATCGCTTCTCTAAGCCCACGTATCCTTTTGTCCTTTGCTCGTCATAGCTTTCCCGCCACCTTTCCCAACTCGAGCCCACGACGTCGAGTGACGTCGGCTTGTCGTTCAGGTAGGGCTCGGTAAACGTGACCGAATAGTAGCTGACGTGCGTTCCAGGTTGCAGCGATACTCTCAGGCTCTGGCCCGCGCCCTTGAAAGCCTTCATCGTGATGAACTCGCCTAAGCTCTCGGGCCAGTCCGAATAGTCAAAATTGCGCTGTTGCCAGATCAACTGGCCTATGACGCCGCTGTCGCTGCCGATCGCGACGCCCGGATTCCACATTCCGGTCAGGCCTTCCCTTATGTCCACAACTGCATCCTTGCGATCCTCCGATCCGTCAGCGGGCGCGACAGGTTTGATGATAGCCTGCTCGGCCATCGTCATTCTCTGCACGTATCGTTCCAGTTGTCCGTTGCCGTGCTTCGGGGCCATGTGGGCGTTGTAAAGCTTACCCGGCGCGAAATCGTATTCGTCCAGTATTCGCCGGACGACCTTGTCCTGTGTCTGTTCGTTGCCTATAATGTCGATCTTGCCGATTCTAAACTGTTTGTTCTCGATTATATTGAATTCGACGTCGACTACGTTTGTCTCTGAGACAAACACGGGTCGCTGACTGACGACTGCATCCACAAACCCGCTCTCACCGTAGAGTTTGAGAATAGCCCTTGTATGCGCCAGGGCCTGCTGGCGGTAATAGGGTTGCTGCGACTGCAATTTCAAACCGGCCAGCAGCGTCGCGTTGTCGAAGTGCGCGTTGCCCGTCAGAAGAATGTTCCTGATTGTGTAGAGCGGCCCTTCCTCGATCACAAAAGTGATATGCGTCTGGCCCTTGACCTCTATGACGTGATTAAGGTATCCCCTGTCCCAATAAACATCTTGCAGCTTTTCCAGATCTCTCGTCACCTTTTCCTCGGTGTAATATGCGGGCCAGAAAACCCAGCTCCTGGCCTTGGTCTTGATGGTGTCTCTGAGATCGCTGCTCTTAATAGCCTCATTGCCCTCGAACCTTACCGACTTGATCCGCAGTCTCTCGCCCTCGGCAATCGTATAGATCACCCTGCCGTCGGTGAGCTTCTCCGTGTCCAGTGTCACATCGACGTTGACAAAGCCCTTCGTTCGATAGTACTCGGCGATGCTCCTTCTGCCCGACTCGGCCAGGATCGCATCGAGATGGCCGCCCTTCTCGAAGTCCAGCTTCTTGGTCAGGGTCTTGTCTTTAAACTTCTTGTTGCCCACGAATTCGATCGATTCGACAATACCGCTGTCACTGCCGGTTGCGGCGGCCCTTTCTGCAGCGCAGGCAACCAGAGACCAAATCGCGGTCGATATAAGAAGAATCCAAAGAACGTTTCGCATTGTGTGTCTCATTTCCTGCACATCGTGTATCGAACTTCTCGGCACTGGTCTTGGACGCCGGATCAGAACGGCGTCGCCGCTTCCCCTACGTGGGAGGCGTTCTCGAACCGCGTTGTCTTCTCCATGAATGTCAGCTTGACAGTTCCCGTCGGACCGTTTCGCTGCTTGGCGATAATTAACTCGGCCGTGTTGGTAGGCTCGAAGTCTGCTTCGTCACGTTTGTAATAATCGTCGCGGTGCAACAGCATCACGACATCGGCGTCCTGCTCGATACTGCCGCTCTCTCGCAGGTCGCTCATTCTCGGCTTGTGTCCCTCCCGGCCTTCCGGAGATCGGTTCAACTGGCTCAAAACCACGACCGGCAAATCCAGCTCACGGGCCAGCGACTTGAGGTATCGTGAAATCACCGTAATCTCCTGCTGACGCGATTCACGTCCGGAGCCGAGATGCATCAACTGCAGATAATCCACAAAGATACATTGTATATTGTGCTTGCTCTTGAGCCGCCTTGCCCTGGCTCGAAGCTCCAGCGGTGTCAGCGTCGATGCGTCGTCGATGAAAATCTGCGATTCGGACAGCTCGGCGCACGCGTCGGCCAGCTTCTTGTAATGCTCGTCGCTTAGAAGACCTCTGCGCACCTTCTGGCTGTCGATCCCGCTGATGCTGCACAGGAACCTCTCGGCCAACTGCTGCTTGCCCATTTCCAGAGAGAATATCGCAAGCGGGGTTTTCTCGGTGAGCCCAAGATGCTCGGCGATATTCAGCGCCAGACTGGTCTTGCCCATGCTCGGCCGGCCGGCGACGATTATCATCTCTCCTTTTTGCAGCCCGCAGGTCATGTCGTCGAGTTCGTAGAAACCTGTGCCCAGCCCCGTAACGTGTGTCCCCTGGCGACCCTCGATAAGCTCGAACGAGCGAACGACCAGGTCCTTCAACGCCGCGGCGCTGGTGGTGATGTTCCTGTCGGTGATGGCGAACATCCTGCTCTCGGCGTCGTCAAGCACCTCGCCGGGCTCGCCCGTCTGGTCATATGCCTTATCGAGAATCGCCCCGGCGGTGGAAATAAGCTCGCGAAGTAGCATCTTGTCCTTGATCACACCGGCGTAATAGACGACATTCGCCGACGACGGCACCGAATCCAGAATCCTCGCGATATACTCGACTCCGCCGGCGTCTTCGAGGGTATTTTGCCGCGCAAGCTCGTCGCGAAGCAGCACGCCGTCTATCCCGACGCCCTTGTTCTTCTCGTAGAGCGAGATCAAAGCGTCGAACATGTGCCGATGCTCCATCCGGTAGAAGGCGTCCCGATCGAGCAATTCGACCACGTCGCCGATACATTCCGGGTCGATCAGCATCGAGCCGAGAACCGCCGCCTCAGCCGCCAGCGATTCGGGCATACTGCGCACCGGCGTCATCGGCCCCGACGCATTCGGCGGGGCATTAACCGATGCCGCCGGTTTTTCCACCTGATCCCTTCTTGTACCTGCCATAACTTCAGTATTCTGTCATGAGCGCTTCTGTGCCCTGTCATTCCCGCGAAAGCGGGAATGACAGCTTATTTTGTCAAACCAGACAATTCCCATTTCCGGCCAAATCCGTATTCTAACGCCCTCCAAAGCCGGCGTCAATTACTTGCTGCAATTATTATCCCGCGGTCCCACGAAATAGAGGGCCAAGAGATGGCGTAAGACTTCTCCTCCAGGAAACCGCTCGATCTCGCACCCAACGACGGGGTCCTCCGACAGACTCCTAGTATCCGAGCTTGCCCCAAATGCCCCTCTGCAGCCACTGCACATCCTCCTTGCCTTCGTCCGTCGCAGGGCTGAAGAGTCCCACCCAGGTCCGCACGTTATCACGTCCCTGCTTGATCGTTTCGATAGCTTTCCACTTGTGGTATTCGGCGTGTCCATCGGCATAGGTAAAATTGGTGCCGTCGCCGTGTCTCGTGACCGGCTGGTCCCACCACTTAGGCTCGCTGTACCTCGTCGAGTAGGCGTCAGGGCTCGATAGACCCTCGTCGATGAAGATGAGTCTCTGAGCTGGCTGGGGTACGAGGATCCGCTTTTTGAAGACAGGACTGCCTTCTACGGATCTGCCGTTGCTGGCTATCATCATGGCGTACGTCATCAATTCTCCCCGATACCCCGCCGGGCACTTGTACAGCTCTACTTCTGTGACGTAGGGCCACAACGCACCGGTTTTGACCCCTTTTATCTGGTCATTCTCGGATAACTGTCCGCCCTGGGTCCATCCGGAGGCCCAGGTCACACCCACCCAGGGCTCGCCGAACAGGTTCCTCCACGCACCGCCTGCTTCACTGCTGACCAGCTTGTCGTCGTTGTCATCGGCATAGAGAATCGACGCCAGGCCCAGTTGCTTGAGATTGCCGAGGCAAACGGCACGCTGGCCCTGCTCTCTGGCTCTCTTGAGAGTTGGCATCAACATCGCCATCAATAACGCTATGATGGCAATCACCACCAGCAGTTCTATCAGCGTAAATGCCCTCTGCCTGTCCATAACGCCACCACAGTTTCTCATACGAGTAACGAGAGGATTGTAGAGCCTTCGGGGCAGAGAATCAACAGCAATGCTGGGGCCATGATACTCAGTTCCAGCCGATGTCTGCGTCCCAAAGTGGGCAGGATGGGCAACCCATTCGACTCCGCTCAGAGCTTGCCCTGAGCTTGTCGAACGGGGCAGGCCCGCTTGCCCATCCCGTCAATCTGTTTCCTATTCTTTCGGCGGACCGTCATAATTTTGGAACAACTTGACGATCTTCGGCATAAAAGCATCGAGCGTTTGATACTTGTCCCGCTGCTTTTCATATTGGCTGAGCAATTCTGAAAGCTCTTTCGTCCAGTGGAATCCGCGACTGATATGGTAATTCGCACTCCGCTCTGCTCGTTCTCTGCCGTCGTTAGCCACTGCGTAACGGACTTCACACGCCCTTACCAGCGACTCTCGCATCATGGTCTGCCAACTTCCATACGCCTGGTCTTTCATCTGTTTTTCGACTCGCGGAAAGTACTTCTCGCCAAAAGTCCTGAGGCTTTCCATATATTCATCAACGAGCGGATTGCAATAGGAATGGCCAAACTCGTGCACCACAGTACTTACAACGCTAGGGTTGAACGTGGGATTGCCCCAACCGAACCAGCCGATCCGCCATGCGCCGAGCACGCTGTATATCTTCGTTCGCCCGTCGAGCCTTACCCGACAGCCGTAACTGCTCGGCCCGTTAAGTATCGATATTACAAGGTTAAAGTCCACATCATTTCTCGACCCGAAAAACTCATCGAACCAGGCCAGGTTCGCCTTCTTGTCTATAAGTTGCTGGAGCCTTGTCACCGCCGTATCATATTGCGATTGGCTCTTCCTGAGAAACGCCTTGAAATCAGTCTCTTTCACAAAGTCACGACAATTGTCGAGAAATTCACGAGCCTCATCGATCCGCCACCTGCCGTCAAGCGTGCCCGGCCTAGGCTCAAAAGGTACTATCTCGCCACAGTTGTTAATGTCCTCGATGTGTATAGCCATGCTCATCACCGCATCATAGCAGACCCAGCGAGTCTCACACAGTTTTCTTGCCATTTTCACTACCGGATGATTGCGATGCCCGGTGAAGTGCTCGTTGAGGTTCCTCATATATGACTTTGACTTGCACTTGTTGTACTCCGGATTACCAGCTAAGTGAAATATGACGCTCATGAGCTCTACCCGTGGATCTATCATAACCTTCAGCTTGGTTCGATCCCGGCGAACTGCCACATTATTTGAATCGGATGCCCCGGCACTAACAATACTAAAGGCGAACAATAGTATTACCGGTAAAGCCTTAACTGGGATTTTCCGTATACACTTCACTTAAGCACTCCTCAGGACGCGCAAAACAATAACTTACCGATTCTCCATCTCATCTTCAGGCTGTCTTCGGCCGTTCCTCAATCGCGAAATCCTCAACGTAGGCCCACTACGCTTCCGGTTTCGCTCAATCGATCACGACCAAATCCAACCTAAATCTGAGCGGATAATTCGGCAACTTATTGTTTTGCGCGCCCTTAATTCCGAATTCCGGGGACGCCGGGCCACCACACTTAATTCCAGCCGATGTTTGCGTCCTAAAGCTCCGCAGTAATTCAGGGCGCCCGCTGTCCTCTATCAAAACCTATCATTAC
>CAZLTY010000017.1:0-32411 GCA_964562575.1 uncultured Pirellulales bacterium | reverse complement strand
AGTGTTCTTCACCGGCTCTTCCACCGAGTACTGGACCCGCTCGGCTTCCCTTATTCACACCGATGTCGAGGGCAAGAAGGACGCCGAGATCGATCCGAATGTGCGCATGTATTTCGTTGCCGGCCTGAGCCACGGCGACCGGCGCTATGGCCCGGTCGGCCGTGCCTTGTTGACCGCTCTGGATGAGTGGGTCAGTCACCGGATCGAGCCGCCGCCGAGTCAGTTGCCCAGGATCGCGGACGGCACGTTGGTCAGCCTGGATACATACCGCAGGGCCTTTCCCAAAATCCCCGGCGTTCGGGCTCCGGAGTCGTTCTTTATGCCGTTGCGTCTCGATCCCGGACCGCGTTGGCACTCCGAAGGCGATCCCCGGCTGTCAATTCTGGAGCGTTATCCCACCAGGCAGGACTATCTGGCTAAGGTGGCCGAGTGTCTGTTGGATCTCAAACGCCGGCGGTTCTTGTTGGACGAAGACGTCGCCAACCTGCTGGAACAAGCCGCCGCCCTGGAACACTGGGATCAGTAGCTACATTCAATTTCACAGTGTGCCGGCAGCAGTGGCGTCTATCCCTGTCTGTTCCTGGACCGCTGTAGCCAGTTGCGTGTCAATGCCTCTGGGGCCGCCGGACCGCCTGAGATGCCCTCCCAATTCACCCGTGGAGTTGAATGTGATCTCCCAGGTTTTGCTATCGGTACCTAAGCGAACGCCGCAGGTATTACCCGTTTTGAGCAACCTGACCTCGTCCATTGCTTCGAGCTTCCGGTCGCCCACCTGAATGACGTGAAGGAACACGTCACTCTTGTGAGGGCTGCCCGGCGTGACCTCGACGCGCCACTGTCCCATCAGGGCCAGACTTTCGCCCTTGAGGCCATCTGAGACTAATGTCCCAATTACGACCGGCGGCTCGGAATTCATTGCCGGGACCTCCTACAGAAGTGAGGGTCGCATCGGCGGGCAGCAACGTCCGGCAGAACAACCGGCCGTCGCCGTGATCGGCTCGGATGATCTTGCCCGAGACTTTCGGCACATGTGCGGTGTGAATTAACCAATCCTTGCGATATGAGGCGTCGGTTGCCTCGACGCGGTCGAGAATCACGAAGTGGTTCGGGATCAGAAAAACAAGCTGGCGCGTCACAAGACGACACTTCTCGGGTAGACCGTTGCGGCCCCCATGCTGATAACATCGAGTGGCGTCACCGGCTACATAGACATAATCGCGGTTAGTCTCGAAGGCTCTGACCACCGAACCGAGCTGCTTGTGCTGGCCGCCGTGATTGCCGAGAACCGTACCGCCCCAGTAGCGTGCGGCCGGTTCGCCCGGTTGGTGGATGACCATGCAATTGTGCGCGACCGTCTGGGCGAAGTAGTTTGCCAGGTGCTGACCGTTCTCGAATTCGCTGTAGCGCGTGCCGGAGTCAAGAGCCAGGAAACCGCGATGGTAAATCACGAAATTCAGGGCGTCATAGTGGCGATGCTGGGTCAGGGCTCCGCCACAGGAGAAGAGACAGTACGTATCGTTTTTTCCGGTGCCGGATCGCATGAATATCTGGCCCATGTTGTCAAAGTGTCGTGCGCTGGGGAGGTTTTCAGGAAGGAACGGATCGGGCGAGCTATCGGCCTTCGATAGCAGAAAAGGGTAAATGAACCAAGTACGGGAATAAGATTGTTGCGGCAGGATCTGCTGGACGTGCCGGGCCAGAGCGGCGGCTTGAGGGGCTGCGTCGCTGTGCAAATGCCGGATGTTGGCCATGTGGGTATAGAGCTGGCTCGTCGGCAATCTGTTGCTTGTGTGCGGTGTGTCGCCATAGCCGAACTCCAGGGGCTGCGGATCGGAGGCGATCCGGTTCCAGATAATGTAGTTGGCGAGCATCGCGCTGCCCGGGAAGTTCGGGGCGAGATTCTCACCCGTAGCCGACAGCCAGGTATAGAAGAAGTTCTGCTCTGCCCACGGATAGGCGCCGAATACATAGCCGAGTGTCGACGAGGCTCCGCCGCCGTCGTCTCCGCGGGCCTTCTTGCGATACTCGAGCAGCTTGGTATTCTCATCGCGGCCCCATACAAGCCACTCATTGACCAGTTCAGTTTCTACGCCGGTGCCGTAAGCCGTACAGCCGATGAACCAGAGGCAGTTCCTCACGCCGTAAAAACCGGTGTTGTATCCGGACATGTTCTCTCGGTAGATCGACGGTTTGGCCTTGACCACCTTGTCAATGACCCTGACGAGCCGAGAAATGTAGCTTCGGCGCTCGGTTTCACTAAGATCGTTGTACAGCCAGTCCCAGGCCAAGGTGGCGTGAACACGGGAGGTCGAGTACCAGTTGACCGATGTCTTCTTCTCGAAACAAACCTCGTAGAAGCTCAGACTTCTCTCAAAGCATTTCCTGGCAAGTTGCAGATATTGCTCGTCGCCGGTCATTCGAAAAACAAATGCAGCCCACGCGGCCTGGGGCCCAAGCTCTCTGGGTTCGATCTCACCGCCCAACTCTGCCTTGAGTCTATCGACGCGGCCCTTGATATACGAGTACCACTGGCGCTCGGGGCCCAGAGCGCGCTGTCGAACAGCGGGCCATGTATCGGCGTTGAAGAAGAGTCTTGGGTGGTCACTGCGGATTTTCGCAGTCCAGTCCGGAAGCTGCCCGCCAACGATGGCCGATGATGTCACCAACAACAACAGTGCTACTGCGGGAATCTTCCGGCAACCTCGACTCATGATGTATTGTCCTTTCAAATATCCGCACTGACCATCCCCAAAGCCTTCGGCTTTGACCCTGCCACCCAATCATGGGAAGACGGCATGGTTCACAAATCGCCTGTCTTGGGTAACAACCTGTAGATACATGTTACCCTGGTTTGAACCAGGCCAATCTTTTTCATTTTCTTTCTAAACACTCAATATCCAACACGGAATGTCCAATGTCCAAGGGAGGAAGTCGCTTCGCTCCGCTTTTTTACTTCATCCGATGGATATTCCTTGCTGATTATTGGATATTCAATCTTTTGGCGTGGTTTACAAACCGCCTGTCTTGGATAATGACCTGTAGATGCATGTTACCCTGGTTTGAACCAAGCCGGGAAGACAGCTTACCCTGCTCGTCTGTGTAGAGCAAGTAATACCTGAATCTCCTGCCATCATACGATGGTCTTTCCCATAGCCTTACCAACTGCTTAGCCATGATCTACCTCCTGTCTGATGCTGGATTAGGCTCAGGTTAATCCGCGGACCATTATAGCCAGACATCAGGCCGATGCCATACAAATTGGCTGCCATTGGTCGTTTCCTTCGCAATCCATTCTCGAATAGCCTCCCTTGGGTACAGAACCCTGTTGCAGATGCGTATCCGGGGTGGTCTTCTGTGCCGTTTGAGGTGCTCGATGACATTATGGTGGTCTCTTGAACTGCTGACTTCAGGTATACGCAGAAACAGGGTGAGTTCGTCTTCCGTTAGCAGTTCCGGGCAAAGTGTGGAACGTCCGTTGCCATCGCACATTGCAGTGGCTATTTCTCGCATTGTGTGCTGATGCTGGTCTGCCATAAGTTTGTGCCTCGTTGACTATTTGACAGCGACGACTCGCAAGAATAAGGTTGAGTGTTGCTGTCCTAAACGTCCGACACATCCGGGACAACGTCCGGTGTCGTTTGAGCCGTCTTCGGACGCTTCGGACATTTCGGACATCAGAATGTCCAACTTTTCTAGAACGATGAGGCGCCTTCTCCCTCTTGCGCCTGCCCAAGAAACTGGCCATACACTCGACCCGGCACACAATAGCGGTGGCTCTATTGAAAAAGACGGGGAACTTGAGGTACGTCCAAATGCAACTCGGCCACGAATCGCCGGCCACAACCGCTATAGTGTATGCCGACATCAGTTTCGAAGATATGCAGAATGGAATCATGGGACTTTGTCAACAGACAGGATCTCACAGGGTTGCCCTCAGGCATTGTTTGCGGCCATGAAATCGGCGAAGTGGCTGATAACACTTGAAATGCCACGAGCTCCCTCATAAAATACTCTTGCTTATACTACAGAATTGAACTTCGAGAGGCAAAATGAGCGATGTTACCCGCATTCTGACTGCAATTGAACAAGGCGATGCAAAGGCTACAGACAAACTGCTCCCTTTAGTCTATGAGGAATTGCGCTGTCTAGCTGCTCAAAAAATGGAGCAGGAGAAGCCTGGCCACACACTCCAAGCGACGGCTCTAGTTCACGAAGCCTACATCCGACTGGTAGGCTCTGATGTGCAGAATTGGAATAACCGCGGTCACTTCTATTCGGCAGCGGCTGAAGCTATGCGACGAATTCTGATTGATAATGCGCGCAGCAAGAAGAGCCTAAAACGTGGTGGTGGTCACCAGAGAATTGAATTTGATGGGGCGATTCTGAGAAGTGGTAGGTCAGGGCAAATGGATGACCTGATTGCCCTGGATGAGGCTCTGCAGAGACTTGCCGAGAATGACGGAGTCAAAGCCGATCTGGTCAAACTTCGCTATTTTGCTGGCCTGACCTCGGAGCAAGCGGCCAGAGTCTTAGGCATTTCATCGGCTACTGCCGAGCGATACTGGGACTACGCCCGGTCTTGGCTGCGGGTGGACATTACGCAGTAAGGCAAGTCAAGCCAGGCGTGATCGACTTTTTTTTGGATTTTTCCATTTTTCCTGATGGAATTCACTCCTATTTTACGCACTTTATATCGGAGCTACGGTCAAAGGAGTTACTAATGTGTGCCAAACAGGCGAAAAATGAAGAGAGAATCTATTACAAAGCTATATCGAAGCCGCTGAAAGAACGAAAAGCCTACATTGAAGCGGCTTGTGGCGACGACAGCGAACTACTAGCTCGTATTGAGGCTCTGCTCAAAGCCAGGGAAGTGAAGGATAGCTTTCTTGAAGCACCGGCTTTGGATTCAGATGTGACGCTGGACAGTTCGCCAATGGCCGAGGTCCCGGGTAGTGCCGTCGGCCACTTCAAACTGTTGGAGAAGATCGGCGAAGGCGGCATGGCCTCCGTTTACATGGCCGAGCAAAAGAAGCCCATTCGCCGAAAAGTAGCTCTGAAGATAATCAAATTGGGCATGGACACAAGACAGGTCATTGCTCGTTTCGAAGCTGAACGACAGGCATTGGCGGTTATGGACCATCCCAATATCGCGAAGGTTTTTGATGCCGGAGCTACTGAAAGCGGCCGACCCTATTTCGTAATGGAACTGGTCAAGGGCGTCTCAATAACCGAATACTGTGAAAAGAACAAGCTGACAGTCCGGAAACGCTTGGAATTGTTCATCCCTGTTTGCAACGCCATACAGCACGCGCACCAGAAAGGTATTATCCACCGCGACGTCAAGCCCAGCAACGTCATGGTGACGCTTCATGACGGCAAACCTGTACCCAAGGTGATCGATTTCGGTATTGCCAAGGCAACAAATCAACAGCTCACCGAGAAAACGCTCTTCACTCGTTACGCCCAGATGATAGGGACGCCAGCCTATATGAGTCCTGAGCAAGCGGAAATGAGCGGACTGGACATAGATGCTCGCACCGACACTTACTCTCTGGGCGTTTTGCTCTACGAGTTACTAACCGGGAGCACACCGTTTGACGCAGAGGAACTTTGTAAAGCCGGATACAGGGAGATCCAGCGGATAATCCGCGAAGAGGAAGCTCCGAGGCCTTCGACCAAGTTGAGCACCTTGGGAGAAACGTTGACCAGCATAGCCGAGCACCGCAGTACCGGACCGGATATGCTGCGAAAACTGGTTAGCGGCGATCTGGACTGGATCGTGATGAAATCGTTGGAAAAGGATCGCACGCGGCGTTACGAAACCGTCAACTCACTATCTCTGGACATCCAGCGACACATGGGCCATGAGCCTGTACTCGCGGGATCACCAGCCACCATATACCGGATGAGCAAGTTTGTGCGTAGACATCGTGCGGTTGTCGCCACGGTCGCGGCGGTGGCTGCAGCGACAGTATTGGGTCTCATAGTCAGTACGGCGCTGTATTATCGCTCAGAAAAAGCACTCAGAAGAGAGGCTGTTGCGCGCGCTCAGGTGGAGAACGCCAAGGGGCAGGAAACAGTCGCTCGAATCAAAGCCGAACAAGCGGAAAATGTTGCGCAGAAACAGCGCCAACAGGCAGAATACTTGTTGGCAAGAACACAGATGGAACGTGGAGTGAAACTCGTTAATGATGGTGACTATTTGGGTTTATTGGATCTCGTCGATGCATGCGCTACCGCCAAGGACATACCGGATATTAGAGATCAAGCAACTCGGCTATGGGCTGTCGCATATGAACTCTGCAGAGATCGTTTGGCTCATGTCTTGCCAGGCGCCAATAACATAGCCTACAGTCCGGACGGCAAACTGTTAGGCGCGGTGGACGGAAATTACAAAATCGCGAGATTTTTTGATACAGAGACAGGCCAACCTCACGGTTCACCGTTAGAGCTTGAAAAGAATATTCATGCTATTGCATTCAGTCCAGATAGTAGATTGCTGGTCACTAACTCTGTAGAAGGCGTAGCGCGACTCTGGAAGACAGACACAGGACAACCGGCAGGACCGATCTTAAGACATACAGGCGCTTTAGAGATTGTCGGTTTCACAGATGGTGCGTGGTCCAGGGCCAAGTTCTCGGCAGCTTTTAGTCCCGACGGGACGTTGCTTGCCACGACTTCTCTCGATGGGACTGCCAGGCTGTGGGCGACAGACACATGCCGGCCCTACGGAGAGCCATTGGCTCACAACGATGGGGTCTGGTCGGTAGCATTTAGCCCGGATGGCAGATTGTTAGCTAGCGGTTCAAGAGAGACGCGGCTTTGGAAAGTCAAAACCGGAGAGCTTCACAGCCCTCCGGTAAGCCATGTGACGCAAGTACACAAAATAGTGTTCACCTCGGGTGGCAGGTATCTGGCGGTGATGGGGAATTGGGGCCAGAGAGTTGACATTTTGCAGACTGATACCGGAGAACTGCTCCGGTGTTTTCAGACCCCCCCAATCACCGATGGAGTGTTTGGCCCGGACGGAAGACTATTCGCCACCGCTTCGTTAGATTGGCATGCACAACTTTGGGACGCGACATCGGGGCAAGTGCAAGGTAGACGGATGCACCACTATGGTCGCGTTAGCGTCGTCAAGTTCAGCCCGGACGGCAAGCTGCTTGTTACTGGGGCGCGGGACCAGGCTGTGCGGCTTTGGGAGACCCCCAGTGGTGAGCCCTACGGCCAGGCACTGCGTCATCCGACCAGACGAGCACTTAATTGGGCGGTGTTCAGCCCGGACGGCAGGTTCTTGGCGAGCGCGGCCGCATCGGGGAATACAAGGATTTGGAGAACCTACCAGTGGCTGCATACGGAGGTAGTACCGTGTCAAAACGGTGACCAACTCGGTGCGATCAGCCCCGACGGAAAGGTTGGAGCCATCGTCTCGGGCAGCACGGTGCAGCTCTGGGATACGGCGACGGTCAGGCCCCTGGGCAAGGCGTTGCCGCACGATTCCGAGGTCTGGGAAGTCGTATTCAGTCCGGATTCGAGATTGCTTGCGACGACTTCGGCTAATCGGCGCGAGATCGTCCAGTTGTGGGATGTAGCCACTGGCCACCCAGCAGAACCGTCAATAAGAACTGATTACCCTTTTCTTTCGCTGGCGTTCAGCCCCGATGGAGGCCTGTTCGCTGTTGGATCCAGTGATTACAGAGCGCAGGTGTTCGAGGTGGCCACCGGGCGATGCCTACATACCTTTGTTTGCGACGAATGGGTCTCAGCGGTAACAGTTAGACCTGATAACCAAGTATTGGCCACGGCCTCAAGCAACGGTGATGTTCTGCTTTGGGATTTGGCCTCAGGTCAGCGACTCGGTCAACCGCTGAGGCACCGAGAAGCGGTAGCAGCGGCAGCTTATGGCCCGGAGGGAAATACCTTGGTGACAATTTCAATTTCGCTGGGAGAGGGAGATCGTATAGTACGGCTATGGGACGTAAGCGCCGGTCCTCCCTATCACAGCATAGTACTACCGTTTAAGTCCGTCAGCGAAAAGACGCCGTTACAGTCGTTTAGCTCGGATGGGACGCTTCTGGTCGGAAGATTACCTTATGGAAAAGCCCGTGTGTGGCGTTTACCTACAACGCTGCCCAATCTACGTACAATGCAGCTTCGAACGTGGGTTGCTCTCGGCGCCGAACGCGACCCGCAGGGGCGTGTTATGACAATCCTCTCGCAGCAATGGCAGATGCTCAAAGAGAAACTAAAACCCTCTCAGGCGCGTAATGCGAAAAAAAATGATCTGTACCGCGTACCATTGTCGTCAGAACCTGACCATGAGGAAGAGGGAGTGGAAGCAGAAGTACGGGACATCTACCAGCGAGTGTTGGATGAGGAACCTCCAGACCCGGAAACATTGTACTTCATGCACATACGGGACAGGTCAGTGCAGATGTGGGAAGCCTGGGGCAAGCAGCAAGAGCCCGAGTAGTCGAGGACAGACCTGCTGTATTACGAACACGCAAAGTAGAGTTGAGAAGACGTAATGATGGGTGCCGATCGGATTGGTGGGTGATGACCCGCGATAGCTGCATAATGTCGTTAACGTTTGGTTTGAAAGGGCGAAAGAATGAAAGAAACGATTCTTGCGAACATGACATGGTTGTTGGCCTTCGTGCTGCTGGTACAAGGGCAGACACTTTGTGTCGCCGATGGAGCGCAACCTGTGGCGGATGCGGGCTCATCGCGATATGCTGCACAAGATCCGGTTGTCCTTGACGGGACAGGCTCTTACTCCCCAGATTACTCCGGACCATTGAGCTATGCTTGGCGCCAGATTGCCGGTCAGACGGTGGCGATGTCAGATGGGAACAGTGCAACGCCGGTAGTCGGCGGCTTTGTTCAAACAAGCGAAATTCAAGAATGCCGGTTTGAACTAGTGGTCAGCAAGGGGGACAATGTGAGTTTGCCTGATACCGTCAAAGTGATAATTGTCCCGTCTTTCTCTGGAACGACAACCTTTCCGTCCTTTCCCGGAATAAGAATAGTCCTGGCGAATGAGTCTTTTGATCCGAACAAGCCAACGATCATCTACTTTGGCGGCGCAAATTCGACTGCTGACGGGAATGGTCTGCCTCAGTACGGACGAGCCCCTTGGAATTCTCCAGTCTGGAGTCTGAAGGCAAACCTTCTTAGTTTTCCAGATGGTTACCCTCGCGATGCCGGCCCGGTCGGCTCACGATCCTACCACCGCATAGGCGATGCTATCATCACCTATTTGTCAACTGTGGCACCCGATTACTGTCAGCCCATCCAGACAATGGGCTGGAGTGCGGGTGGTCGTCCTACTCTGGACGTGGGCACATATCTGAATCAAGCCTTTCATGATCCGCGGTATGCAATTAATCACGTTACTTTTATTGATGCAGTTGACGACTCAGAGGAGGCCCGGTGGAGAACGTCTGACTTCCTCAATAGCGCCGTGGATGGTGAGCAGTGCTGGATGGATAACTACGTAAGCTTTTTTGATGTTTTTCCGCGTAATATGCTCAATATTGGCTTTGAAGGCACAGCGCATGAACTTCCGCGAGATTGGTATGGAAACTCTCTAACCATGACCACCGCAAGCCAATTCAATGGCGGAGTTGTTGGAGGGGCCTACTGGTCCGTGATTGGTCCGGGGAAAAACCTTCAGCTTGTCTCCGCGTCGGACACAACGCAATATGTGTTCAACTGGCATGGCTCAGCATCGTCGGGCCATATAGATTTCTATAGCGAGTCCAAGTATCCCGGCCGACTTCCAGAACCGGTCACGCTCGTTGGGCCTGCAGATGGCGCCGCCGTTGATGCAAATGGTGCAGTACTTTCCTGTGAAGTTAGCGAGAACGCCGTAGGATATCAGCTACTGTTCGGCTCCGATCCATATCGTGTTATGGATTATATCGTTGTTTCCGATACTCCCTTGCCGCCAAATGAAGTTACAACCACATTTCCTTTCGAGAAAACGTGGTGGACAGTAAAGGTCCGGGATCAATTCGGCTCCACTATCTACGCCGATCCAATCCTTATCTATGCTCAAAACGTAGTGCCGCCAGCCCAAGAAACCGTTCATAATGTGACTATTGGGAAAGGATACGATTCAATTCAGCGGGCCATAGATGAGGCGGTGCCTGGGGATGAAATAGTCGTGGACAAAGGCATATTCTTCGAGAGTATTGATTTCAAGGGCAAAAGTTTGACGCTCAGATCGACCGATCCTAATGACTCGAGTGCACCAGAATCCACTATTATCAATGGAATTGGTGACGCGGTAACTTTTTCTGGAGGTGAAGATGAAGGCTGTATGCTTGCCGGCTTCACTATCAGAGACGCTGAGACAGGCATCTACTGTTCTGATGCCTCTCCCACCATTGACAACTGTTACATTACGGGCAACAGCGGTGCCGGAGTAGAGTTGCACATGGGTAGCAATCCAGCCTTCACCAACTGTATCATCGCAGGTAACCATGGTGCGGGAATCGAAATGTGGCCGGAGCAGCTTGGGCGCGCCACCATTTTCAACTATCCCACAATGACTAACTGCACCGTTGCCAAGAACCTCCAACACGGCATTTCAGGTGGGATACCGACAATTGCGAACTCTATTATTTGGGACAACTCTGCTCAGGAAATATCAGATACTGTTGACGCTGCTTCGGTTACCCACAGCAACATTCAAGGAGGTTTTTTCGGTGAAGGTAATATAGATACCAATCCAGTTTTTGCCGATCCGGATAATGGGGATTATCATCTGAAATCCGAGGCAGGCCGATGGTGTATCGCGACTCAAACGTGGAAAACTGATGACCTGACTAGCCCGTGTGTGGATGCAGGTGATCCGAACTTCCCCATGGGGGACGAGCAACTGCCAAACGGTGACCGGATTAATATGGGCGCCTATGGAGGGACGTTTGAAGCAAGCAAATCGTCACAGTCTCTATTGTGACTTATCTGTAGCCCAGTGCAAGAAAATGCACATTTGAATTCTGGGCTCTGTGAAAAGAAATAGCGGCCGGTGAGTGCGATGCCGGACAGCAGACGACTCACCGGCCAGGCCTGGCCCGGGCGGTAGGTTTGCGCCCGGACACAAAGGCTCAACTCATTGTACTTCAAACCAATAGCCAAAAGCAAGAAAGGAGGAAACGTGCTGTAACTGTGAAGGACGCGTGAATATGAAATGATGTGTAACTTTGTTAAACACCTACAGTTCGGTGAGAAGGTAACTAGTCCATGGCTCACCTGGAGGATGTGGATGTTGATGGTGACACAGACTTGTTGGTGCAGGTGAACACTTACGTCGAGGACAACCCATGGGATACTGGACCAGTTGATTTTACGGGCGAAACGTTTGACGGCGTGCCTATTGCTGGTCGGGACTACGTCTTAGTTGTGTCGAACTAATCACGCCTTTTCACATTGTGACTGGAAGTTGGCCATTTGCTTCAGCATGTTGAAGCAATCAGAGAGCTAGATAGGGACAGTCACCGGCTTCTGCACCTATAAATAGGTGGCGCTGCACCTAGTTTAGCCTGCCACGGTTTACTCATGATATGCCCAGTTATTGAAACCGGAATCGCCGCAGGGACATGGCTACAGAGGCCAGTTGGTCGAACGGTGGCTTTCTGTTGCGAAGAAGTACCAGGACCGGAGAAAGGAGGTGGCGAACAAAGAGATACGGGGCAATCCGAAGGATTCAGTTTGTACGCAAGCACGGAGGAAAGGATAAGTTATTGGCTGTGGGGGGTCCACAGCAAGAACGAGAATTGAAAGTATTTGAAAGGAAATGCCACCATGAAACTCAAAATTGTTCGAATCGTATTATTTGTATTTGTCTACCAAACCACGATGGGGCTGATCGCCCACGCGCAAGACCCGGTCGATCTGACTTCGTGGACCGTTGAGTCCTATCTACCATTCGGCGGCTGGCCGAACGCGGACTGGGCCGTAAGCGCGGACCAGGCTGAACAGCTTTGGAATTCACAGCCAACACTGCTCTACAGTGACTTCTCTGCTCTCTGGACTGCTCTGGAAGTAGACGTCTATTCAATAGCCGGCGACGACGACTACTTTGGCTTTGCCGTGGGCTTTGAGCCTGGAGACACTTCAAACCCATCTGCCGACTACCTTCTCATAGACTGGAAGGCACGTGAGCAGAGGGGGTACTTCCCATCAAGCGTGTGCGACCCTTATAGCTGGGCAGATACGGGGCTGGCCGCAAGCCGAGTCTTTGGCGTACCCACAGCGGCTGAGTTCTGGGGTCATTCCAATCGAGATGACCAGTGTTCAGACTTGTACAGCGGACTGGAGGAGCTGACGAGGGGCATTAATCTCGGCAACGCTATCTGGGATCTTTGTCGTCCGGATGATTGTTATGTTTATCATTTCCGGCTGGAGTACACTCCCACGTTCCTGAGGGTCTATGTGGACGGCAGCCTGGAAATTGACATCAGCGGAACCTTTAGCGATGAGAGATGGGCCTTCTACGGCTTCTCGCAGCCCGCAACCTACTTCGTGAACCCCACGCTGGAATCCCTGGTCCTGTCAGTAGACATTGATATCAAGCCGGGCAGCGACCTGAACCCAATCAATCCAGACTCTCAAGGGGTCGTCCCCGTTGCCATCCTTACGACCGAGGATTTCGACGCCTCGACTGTGGACCCTGATAGTATCGAGATTGCCGGCAGGGGCGTAGCGGTGCGTGGTAAAGGTAACAAGTCCATGGCCCACCTGGAGGACGTAGATGGCGATGGTGACATAGACTTGTTGGTTCAGGTGAACACCTTCGTCGAGGACCACCCGTGGGATACCGGACCAGTTGATCTTACGGGTGAAACGTTTGACGGTGTGCCCATTGCTGGTCGGGACAATGTCTTAGTTGTACCGAACTAATCACGCGGTTTCACATTGTGACTGGAAGTTGGCCATATGCTTCAGCATGTTGAAACAAGTTGGGGCTGCGATGGAATTTCAATGAGGCTTTCAGACCAACGATACGATATCGGTGATAAGATCTAAGAGGGCATCTAGAGTCGACCTTGGAAGTAGGACTGTGAGCATCGGCTTGCAGCCCTACTTCACTCCAGCTCACAGCCTCTAGTTCAACTCATTTTGTGGGAAACTGGCAGTCTCATCGTAGCTCACCCAACCGCTTCTCTATTTCCGCCAGCCACCTGTCCAAATCCTTGTTTTCCTTATGCCGGATGATGGAATCGATGACGTCTATGGCCGCTAACCCGTTGGTCTGACGGCCTTGTTGTCCAATAAGCGTGCAAGGATCACCTCATCGGTGAATACTCTGCTGGGCATGTGCCTGCGCTTCAAGTAGGCAGTCCCAACTGCATGCGCCTGGAAGGAAGCATGCGCGACTATGGATGGATTAGCCTGAGCCTACGATTTGCAACAGAATTTGCAGCAGATGCGCACGTATAGCGTTCGGTTGCGTCTCTGCTAGCAGCATAAGATTATTGACAAGCATAAGCCATTTATTCACAATTCTTTACAAACAGGCCACACGGATCACAGATCCGATGCTTCTATCTCAAAAGAGTGAGCCTGACGGAACGAACATCCATAACCTGCCCGCCCGGAACGTTCAGCGCCCACAAGACCAGCTCACCGCGGCCCTTTTCCAATCGGAATCTGCCCAACCGAAGCGGTCGAAAATCCTTAACAAACGACTCGCTGCCCCGGTCGCAGCGGTCGAATTCGGCGCCCACTAACGGAGGATCGTGCGCCTCGGTCACCATCGCTCGGATACTGCTCTTGTCGAAGCTCAGCTCAAAGGTCGAGCCAATGTCTTTCGCCGGACACGTGTAGTAGACCACCGCCTCGAAATCACCCGCATTGGCCACCTCGACATCCCACGTGATCCTGTCATCGGCGCTGATCCAATTCGTAAAGTACGAGCAATTGGGCGATCTGGCGCTTCGGCGAACGTTTCCATGAGGAATACCGTCGCGCGCGGGCAGGAACGTTGTTGGAAACTCGGGGTAGCCGACCGGGAAGGGCCTGTCGTCCTTCGGCGATCCCGGCAGCACCTGGTCCTTCCACTTGGCGACCGCCTTGCTCAGTCTCTCGGTAACCCGCGGTCTTTCCTTCGAAAAATCATGGTTCTGTCTCGGATCGGTCTTCATATCGAACAGCTTGCCCGTGTGATCGAGCCGATAGCGCTGTGTGCGCACGCTGACCCTGCCCCTCTGATGGGAGAAGATCATTCGACTGGGCCAGGTTTCGCTGTCGGTCAGGAGAAGCTTCCTTATGCTGACACCATCGAGTGGCTTGTCGCCGACTATCTGAATCTGCGCCAGGTCAGCCAACGTTGGGAGAAGGTCAATCGCACTGGCGATTTGCGGTATCTTCTTGCCCGGTTTTATACGTGCGGGCCATCGAACCACACAGGGCACGCGAAGACCGCCCTCATCGGTCGAGCCTTTGCGCCCTTTCATACCGTCGTTCCACCGCCAGCTATTCGGTCCGTTGTCGCTGAAATAGATGACGATGGTGTTGCGCGCGAGTTTCAAGTCTTTGAGCTTCTGCAGAACGCGCCCCACGTTCCAATCGATGTTTTCACACATCGCCATGGCGCAGCGCGTCTTCTCGAGCTCCTCCTTCTCCGGGTCCCGGTTCCGCATTCTCAGCGGACTTTTCTTTAGCTTGTCGAAGAAGCGATCGGGAACCTGCATCGGCGAGTGCGGCGTATTGTAAGGCAAATAGCAGAAGAAGGGCTTGTTCTTGTTTCGATCGATGAACTTAAGGGCATGATTTGTTAGATCATCGATTATGAACCCTTTGCCCCTGACGACTTGGCCGTTATGTTCGAGGATCGGATCGAAGTAGTTGCCCCAGTGACCCGAGCAGAAGCCATAGAATTCATCGAATCCGCGGCCGTTTGGATGATACGGATATTGTGTCCCGTTATGCCATTTTCCAAATGCCCCCGTCGCGTACCCGGCAGCCTTGAAGGTGTCGCCGATTGTTTTTTCGTCGGTATTCAAACGTTCGGCCCCGGTCGATGTTCCGTGCACGCCGCCTCGCGAATGATAGCGCCCTGTTAGAAACTCGGCCCTTGTCGGCGAGCAGACGGCGCAAACAAAGAACCTATCGAACATGGCTCCGTCCCGGGCCAGAGAATCGATATTGGGTGTATCCAAATTGACGTTTCCGTGGAGGCTCAGGTCACCCCAACCCTGGTCGTCGGCCAAAATAACCACGACATTAGGCCGCCCGTTTGTCGATGCGGCTCGCCCATGAACAGGAACCGCCGCCGCAAGAGCGCCAACACATGCACTTCTCAAGAAATCCCGGCGTGTTAACTGCGAATGATTCATTCTTGGTTCTCCTCTTAGTCTCTCAGGGTGGGCTCTGGCCCAGAAGACCAATCCCGGCGCGCCGGGAGCGGGGCAAGCCACACTCTACTGGGTCCGGCGGTAATACCTCATGGCCTCTGGGATCAGGTCCTTGAGGTTTTGGATTCTCGTTTCGTCGGCCGGGTGGGTGCTGAGGAACTCCGGCGGCGCTGCGCCTTTCTTCTGCGCGGCCATTCTCTCCCAGAATGCAGGGGCCTCTTCGGGATTGTAACCGGCCATGGCCATGAATACGAGCCCGAGATGGTCGGCCTCGCTCTCGTGGACCCTGCTGTATGGAAGCAGCACGCCGACTTGTGTGCCGATCCCGTATGACTGCATGAACAGGTTCTTCGTCTGCTCAGGGCGATCCCGCATCGCCGTCGATAAGGCGACGCTTCCCATCTGTACGAGAAGGCCCTGGCTCATTCTTTCGGCGCCGTGCTTGGCGAAGGCGTGCGCGATTTCATGGCCCATGACCACAGCCCGGCCAGCCTCGTCCTGCGCTATCGGCAGTATCCCCGTGTAGACTACGACCTTTCCGCCGGGCATTGCCCAGGCATTGATGTTGGGGTCATCGACCAGGTTGAATTCCCACTCGTAGCCCGCCAGCCGGTCTTCATACCCGTTTTCGGCGCTATAATCTTCGACGGCTTTCTGGATCCTGCCGCCGACGCGTTTGACCATTTGCGTTTGCTCGGCATTTGTGCTGAGCTTGTGCTCAGTGAGAAACTCGCCGTAGGATTTGAAGCTCATTGAATTCATTGTCGAGCCGGGGACGAAATTGAACTGTTGTCTGCCGCTGATCGCAACCTCCGAGCAGCCGGCCGACAATAACGCAAGAGCACACAGAATCAGCAGATTTGATTTCAGAACACGTTTCATAGTACTTACTCCTTTAGCAATAACGTACCGTCGCAATCCTTCCTGGAACCCAATTAGATAGGCAGTCTCGCTCCAATACAAGTGTTTTCTTTCAGCGACTCTTTACTTTTCGTTGATTTCAGTTTTGATTTTGTTGAGAAGGTTGATCGCTTCGATAGGGGTCAGGTTGTTCACGTCGGTAGAGGTGAGTTTATCAAGGATGGATTTGTGTTTTTGCACGAAGAGGCTGTCGGTGTCCGGCTCTTTTGTTTTGTGGCGGGCCAGATGTTCGCCGGTGGCTTCTTTTTGGAACGTGCTTTCGAGCTCTTCCAGGATCTCTTTTGATCTGTCCAGGATCGTCCCTGGGACGCCGGCTAGTTTTGCCACGTGGATGCCGTAGCTTTTGTCGGTTCCGCCGGGCAGGATTTTGTGCAGGAAGACGACCTCGTCCATCCATTCGCGGACAGCGACGTTGCAGTTCTTCACGTTCTTGAGAAGCTCGGCCAATTCGGTCAGTTCATGATAGTGTGTGGCGAAAAACGTTCGGCACTTCAATCTGTTCGCGAGGTGCTCGGTGATCGCCCAGGCCAGGGACAGGCCGTCATAGGTGCTCGTCCCCCGGCCCACCTCGTCGAGAATGACCAGTGACTTGTAGGTGGCGTTGTTGATGATGTTTGCCGTCTCAGTCATTTCGACCATGAAGGTCGATTGGCCCCGGATCAATTCGTCCGAAGCTCCTACGCGGGTGAAGATTCTATCGACCAGACCTATCTCGGCCTCTCTTGCCGGGATGAATGAACCCGCCTGGGCCATCAGGACCAGAAGGGCGACCTGGCGGATGTAGGTGCTCTTGCCGCTCATGTTGGGCCCGGTAATGACAAGGATGTCACCTGCCTTGTTACCTAGCTGCACGTCGTTCGGTACAAACTCGGCGCCGAGCGATTCAGCGAGAACCGGATGTTTGCCTTCGTGAATGATTAGTTCGCCGCCGTCGCTGAGCTTGGGGCGAATGTAGTTTCGCCGCTTGGCCAAGTGCGCGAGGGCCGTCAGGCAGTCGCATTGAGCAACTGTCTCGGCCAGGGCCTGGAGCCGGCTGATGTACTGAGCCGCCTGCCGGCGGAGCTGATCGAAGAGCTGCTGCTCCAATTCGAGCGCCTTTTCCTCGGCGCTTAGGGCCTGGGTCTCGTATTCCTTGAGTTCATCGGTGATGTAACGCTCGGCGTTCTTGATAGTCTGCTTGCGAACATAGTCGGCGGGGGCTCTGTCGGCGGCGGAGTGGTTTATTTCGATATAGTAGCCGAATACCTTGTTGTAGCCGATCTTCAGATTCGCAATGCCCGTTCGCTCGGATTGTTCTTTCTGGTAGTTCCGCAGCCAGCTTTGACCGTCTTTGGAGATCGACCGCAGGCGGTCGAGTTTCTCGGAGAAGCCCGCCTCTATCACGCCGCCGTCACGAAGATGCGTGGGCGGTTCGGGCTTGATCGCAGTTTCCAACAGATCGGCCAGTTCATCCATACTGTCGCATCGACTGCCTAATTGAACGAGCAGTTCGGCACTGAAACCTTCCAGGATTTCCCGCAGTAGCGGTATTTGTCGCAGCGTCGCAGCCAGAGCGACCAGGTCCCTCGGTGATGCGCGAAAAGTGCTGATCCGCGCTGCAATTCGTTCCGTGTCGAACATGTTCGAGAGCAGCCTGCGAATGTCGGCTAGTTTTTCATCGGCGTCCTTGATCTCTTCGATAGAGTCCTGCCGCATCTCGATAGCGTCAAGATCGCAGAGCGGCATGCACAGCCAGTTGCGAAACTTGCGGGCGCCCATGCCGGTCATAGTCTCATCGATACAGTCCAACAGCGAGCCTTTTCTGCTCTCGGCGCGAATGGTCCGCAGTATTTCAAGACTCCGCAAAGACGTCGGGTCAATCTGCAGGAAGCTCTGACGATTGATCTTCTTGAGGCTCTGGATGTGGCCGAGCGTTGTTTTCTGCGTTTCGGTGAGGTATTCGATGATCGCGCCGGCGGGCGGGATAAGGCCGTCATCGTTTTCGCCTATGCCGAAGCCTTCGAGGGTGGCCGTGCCGAAATGTTTGAGCAAACGCTGCTTCGCCTGGTAGGGATCGAAATACCAGCCGGGACGCTCGGTCACTATGGCGTTGGTCAGTTGCGTGATGTCTCTGGTGAGTTTCTTCGTCTCGGCCTCGAACAATTCGCCGCGCCTGTCGGCAATCAGGCACTCAGCGGGCGCCAGTCTCAGCAGCTCGTCGAGCAGTTTTGCCTCAGGCAGTTCCTGGACGTAGAAATGACCGGTGGATATATCGACCCAACTGATAACCGCCTCGCTCTTTTTCCCTAAACTGACGGCACAGAGAAAGTTGTCCTCTTTGGCATTGAGCAGCATCTCGTCGGTGAGCGTTCCCGGTGTGACAATCCGCACGACGTCGCGTTTGACGACACCCTTTGCGGTCTTGGGGTCCTCGACCTGCTCGCAAACTGCGACGCGGTAGCCGGCCTGGAGCATCTTCTTGATGTAGCCGTCGACAGCGTGGTACGGCACGCCGGCCAATGGGATCGGATTAGCGCCCTTGCTGCGGCTGGTCAAGGTCAGGCCCATCACCTTCGAGCAGATCTTGGCGTCTTCGTAAAACGTCTCGTAAAAATCACCCATCCGAAAAAACAAAATACAGTCGGGATGCATCTGCTTGAACTTGTGAAACTGCTTCATCGCAGGCGTTAGTTTTTCGTTGGCCGCCGTCATGGGTGAAGATTATACACAAAGCTCACCTTTTAACAACTCCGTTATGATCGAACTCGCCCGTTGTTTTGATTTGGAGATCTTCAGTTGTCCGAGCAGGTTTTCCTGGCGATTGGTGAAACAAACCGGTTGCCGCAGATTGAAATCAGCAGTGCCGCAGGCTTGGCGGATTGTCTCTGTCAGGTGCTTGATCCCTGTGCCCTCCTTGGCGCTAATCCGCACGGGCTCAGACAGGAATTTGGGGAGCCGACCGGTATCGAACCGCCCCGGCAGATCGGATTTGTTCAGGACTGTTATGACCTGTTTGTCGCAGACTCTCTCGATAAGCTCACCATCAAGCTCTTCTGCGGGTCCGCTGGCGTCCAAAACGAGCAGGACCAGATCGGCGCGTTCCAGGATTTCGGTGGTTTTTTCCCGAGCGGCTTGCTCAACTGTTCGCTGAGGCTCAGACGGTTGCTCATCCAGCCCCGCGGTGTCAATCAGAGTCACAGACAGAGGAGCAATCTGGCAGGTGGCTTCGACCCAATCTCTGGTTGTGCCTCTGATGTCGGTAACAATTGCTTTTTGCCGGCCCGCAAGAAAATTGAGCAGCGTGCTCTTGCCGCTGTTCGGCGGGCCTGTCAGAACGGCGGTGCAGCCGTACATGATGAGCCCGGCGGCCTGAGACTGTCGTAGTATCCGGGCTGCCTCAGCTTTGATTTGATCGAGAGAAACCTCTTCGAGGCCGTCGAGCCAGGTTCGGGTCTTCTCGCTCAAGCCGGCGCCGATTTGGTTTGCGATTATCTTGGTGCCCTCAATGGTTCTGGCCTTTGTCTGTGCTAACTTGGCTTCGATCTCGATTGTGTTCAGCAGCTCTTGTGCGGCAAGGGTCTTGGTCATTAACTGTTCTGCTGTGACCAGGCGCGCTCCGTGTTTGCCGAACAGTTGCATTATCATTTCAACGATAAGCGGATTGCCGTGACAATGTATCGCGAACTTCCCCGGCCCTTCACAGCCAAGTGTGACCTGGTCGATTGGCCCTGCATCATCGCAAATTGTACCGAGCAGAACTTCACCCGGCTTGAGTTGGGCGGGTTCTGCTGCCGCCGGTTTGAATATCTTTCGCAACAGAGCCTGGGCACAATCACCGAATATCTCAATGGTCGATATCGCACCGGTGCCCTTGCCGGTCATTAATGCCGCGTAAGTATTCATAAGCTATAGAGAACACATGCAGACGCGTCCCTACACCGCCTTTTCTGCGAGATGTTTCTTGTAGGCCAGGACGATACCTTTGATAACCAGGCTGGGAACGTAAGAATCTATGAAATTGCAGTCGTCCGTGATGGCCCTCGCGGCTGAGCCGGTGATAACCGTCTGGGGCCATTTGCCGATATCCTCGGCATATCGCCTGATGACCTCCTCGAGTGTTCCTACGGCGGAATAATACAATCCACAGTTTATGGCCTCGGCGGTATTCTTGCCGTAAGGTGCTCTAGGCTTGGTGATTTTTGCCTTCGGCAGTTGGGCGGTGTTTTCTTTCAAACCCTTGGCGCTGATCTCGAAGCCCGGGCAAATGACCCCGCCGAGAAAGACGCCGTTGCTGTCGACCAGATCTATGGTGACGGCGGTGCCGAAATCGGCGACGACCACGGCGTCCTCGGCGACAGCGTAGGCCGCCGCGGCCGAGACCACCCTGTCGGTGCCGACCTTCTCGGGCTCATCCACCCACAGAGTCATGGGCAGCGGGATATCCTGGCCAATAACGTGAATCTCTTCGTCGAGTTCATCGGCGGCTATCTCCCGGACGAGTTCGGTCCAGACTGGTTTTACACTGCTGACAACGATTACGCCGTTGCGTTTTTCCTCCGTCGAGCCTTCGACAATCGGTATTTCCTGCCAGGCGGATCTCAGACGGTTCGTCAGTTTGGTCCGCGATCGACCGGGGATCGATTCGATGGGCTTCTGCTGGTCCTGCACAAAAAGCCCAATGTGGATATTTGTATTTCCAATGTCTACTGCGATAACATTCATAGTACGTCACTCATGGTTCGTGAATTTACTGCACCTGTTTTACTTACTTCTGTGCCGAAGTCAACATGAAAAACTCCCGTTGGATTGCACGTGGCGGTGGCAAGAACGACAATTGCCAGTCCGCTTCGCTTCTTGAATTCGAGCAAAAAACGCCCCCAACGCACGACTCGGCCGCTTTTGAGGTTGACTTGCGCGCAAATCCCGGTAGAATGCGCTGCTCGTATCTCGGATGAGAGGTATTCTTGGTGAACGTAAAAGCCAGACAAGGAGAAGATAAGTGGCTTACAACTGTGTTGTGCTGATAAAGCAAGTGCCTGACACCAAAAGCATTACCGGCGACGTAATGAACGACGACGGGACTGTCAAGCGTTCGGCCCTGCCGGCTATTTTCAACCCGGAAGACCTCAACGCTCTCGAATTGGCGCTGCAAATCAAAGAGAAGTTCGGGGGCCATATCACCGTTATCACAATGGGGCTGCCGGCCGCAAGTGCGGTTCTTCGCGATTCGCTGTTCCGCGGAGCAGACGAAGCGATCCTGCTGACCGACCGCAGATGTGCCGCAAGCGACACGCTGGCGACCAGCTATATCCTGAGCTGTGCAGTGAAAAGAATCGACTATGACATCGTCCTGTGCGGCAGACAGGCGATTGACGGCGACACTGCCCAGGTTGGCCCGCAGTTAGCCGAGAAACTGGGCGTTACTCAGATCACCTATGTCGAAGAGCTTGCAGATCTGGGCGGCAACACCATCACGGTCCGCCGGAACATTGGCAACGGCCGGCAGAAAGTCAAGGCCACCCTGCCGGTCCTGCTGACGGTGGTCGGCGAGGCGAATGAGCCAAGAGTCGCCGCGGCAAAAAAAATGATGAAGTACAAGAATGCCTGTACGCCCTTCGAGGTCCAGCAGAGGATCAAGGCCGAGAATTCGGACGCCGTTGAGGCCGAGATCAAAGAATTGGTCGCCAACAGGTGCTGCAGGTTGGCCGAGTCGGGCTCGCTCATCAAACAATTGGATCTCGATGTCATCGAGGCCGATCTGGACTGGTGCGGGCAGAGCGGCTCGCCGACAAAGGTCCATCGGATCCAGAGCGTCGTCCTGGCAGCCAAAGGAAGCAAAGAGATCGAGCCTAGTGAAGAGGCAATCTCTGATATGATACACGAACTGATCGACGACAAGATAATAGCGTAGAAAGTAAAAAGGAAAAAGGCAAAAGTAGAATGCCAAAGGTAAGAAGCGGGGATTGCTGCTTGAGTTTGTCCTGCACCGTTATGTGGGGCAATAATGACACTTCCACGATGGGGTCTGAAACACGAAACACGAGATACGAGACACTAACAAATGATAGATGTGAATAGAAAAGGTGAAGTCTGGGTATTTGCCGAGCAGCACAATGGGCAGTTGGAAGATACGCCAATCGAGCTTATGAGCAAGGCCCGGCATCTGGCGGACACGCTCGGCGTGAAGCTTGCGGCGGTTCTTCTGGGCGACGGCGTCAAAGATCTCGCTGCGAAGCTGACGCACTGTGGCGCGGACAAGGTTTACGTGGCCGAGAATCCGTTGCTGCAAGCCTACCAGACAAATAGCTACGCCAAAGTGATGTACGATTTGATTCATAAGCACGAGCCTCAGATTGTGCTCTACGGTGCGACGATAGCCGGGCGGGATTTGGCGCCTCGGATCGCCAGCGCGACAAAGGCGGGTCTGACCGCTGACTGCACGGACCTGCAGATAGGCGACCATACGACCGTCAAGGACAAGAAGGTTCACAAGAATCTGTTGTTCCAGATAAGGCCCGCCTTTGGCGGAAATATCGTCGCGACCATCATCAATCACGACCGCTGGCCTCAGATGGCGACCGTTCGCGAAGGAGTGATGATGATGCCGGAGCCGGACACAACTCGCAACGGTGAGATCATCGAAGAAGATGTGCAGCTCACTCAGCATGATTTGCCTTTGGAAATCCTCCAAGAGCACAAACGCGCCAAGAAGGTGGACCTCAAAGCGGCTCGGATAATCGTCGCCGGCGGAGCGGGTGTGGGTAGCAAGGACAATTTCAGGCTCGTTTGGGACCTGGCAAACTGCCTCGGTGGCGCTCCGGCGGCAACCAGAGCGGCGGTCGACCTGGGCTTTATCGACCACGACCATCAGGTGGGCCAGACCGGCACTACGGTTCGCCCCAGCCTGTACATTGCAGTCGGAGTCAGCGGGGCGATCCAGCATCAGGCGGGAATGTCACAGAGCCAGAAGATCGTCGCGATCAACAACGATCCCGATGCGCCGATCTTAGGTCTTGCCCACTACAAAATACTCGGCGACCTCAACGAAGTCGTGCCGACGATGATTAAGTCAATTAGGGAAAAGGCTGTATAGCCACGAAGACACAAAGTCACAAAGTAAAGAATATACAGCAGCCTTAGTGTCTTTGTGCCTTTGTGGCAAAAGGAAAATAGGGAATGGCTAATTTTTACAGAGATAATGACGACATACAGTTTTTGTTCAGGCACACCGACGTGGCCGGTTCGGCGAGCGTTTGCGAGGAGGGCTTTAAGTTCGCCGGTGAATTCGACTACGCCCCCGCTGACGCCGACGAGGCGATACAGAATTATGACATGGTACTGGACTCGCTGGGCCAACTCAGCGCCGAGTTCATCGCGCCACGCGCCGAGGATGTTGACCGCCAGGGTAACGTGCTCAACGAAGACGGGACAGTGACCCGCGCAAAGGGGATCGCTGAAACGCTGGAGAAAATGGCCCAGGCTGAGGTTATGGGCTTCACGCTGCCCCATCGCTTTGGGGGCTTGAATTTCCCGAACATTATCTATTCGATGGCGATCGAGATGGTCTCGCGAGCGGACGTGGCGCTTATGAATATCTTCGGCCTGCAGGGGATCGCCGAGACAATCGACGCGTTTGCATCCGAAGAAATCAAGCAGAAATACCTGCACGATTTTTCCTCAGGCAAGGTTACCGGGGCAATGGTTCTCACCGAGCCCGACGCAGGCTCCGATCTGCAGGCGATCAAACTCCGCGCATTCCAGGGCGACGACGGCAACTGGCTCCTGCACGGCGTAAAACGCTTCATCACCAACGGATGCGGCGAAGTTCTCCTGGTCCTGGCACGAAGCGAGCCGGACCGAAGCGGCGGATTGGGTCTGAGCCTTTTCGTTTGCGAGCCGGGTCCGACGGTGCATATTCGCCGGCTGGAAGATAAACTGGGCATCCACGGCTCGCCGACCTGCGAGATATTCTTCGACAATACGCCGTGCGAAATAATCGGCGAACGCCAGCGAGGGCTCGTGACATACGTGATGAGCCTGATGAACGGCGCCCGCATCGGTATTGCGGGCCAATCGATGGGTGTCGCCGAGGCTGCCTACCGCGTCGCCCGCGATTACGCCTCAACCAGAAAACAGTTCGGGGTAGCAATCGAGAAACTGCCTGCGGTACGTGACATGCTCATTGACATGAAGACTGTCATAGAAGCTGGCCGGGCGCTTCTGTATGAGACTTCGCGAGTTGTGGATATGGAGATCGGCTGCGCAAAACGGCTCGAAGCGAATCCGCCCGAGGACAAGGCCGAAGCCAAACAGCTCAAGAACGAATCGCGGAAGTACAAGAGACACGCAGCAATGCTGACGCCGATGAGCAAGTATTATTGCTCGGAGATGTGCAACAGGGTCACTTACGATTCGATGCAGGTGCTCGGCGGCAGCGGGTACATGCGGGACTATGCCTGCGAGCGATACGTACGAGACGCCAGGATTACCACCATTTACGAGGGGACAAGCCAGTTGCAGGTCGTCGCGGCGGTTCGCGGCGTTTGCAGCGGGACCGCAGAGAAGGTAATGACCGAGCTTGCAGGCCAGCAGTTCGACCCCGAGATCAGCGATTTGCTGGAGATGCTCGCCAAAGGAAGAGAACTGTTGACTGAATCGGTCGCCTATGTAAAGCAACAGGGTAACGACTATATGGATCTTTACGGCAGAGCGGTGGTAGATATCGCCATCGATTTGATTAACGGTTATCTATTCTGTAGCCAAGCCAGCACGAAAGTGGATATGCAAGTCCCCGTAGCTGAGAACGGCTCCGGCGGCGACGGCAAGACCATCTCAATGAAACAGCGCAAGGCGATCGTCGCCCGCCGATACGTCACCAAGAACGCGCCGAAAATCACGGCTCTGGCCGAATTGATTCGCACAGGCGATAAGTCTACGTTCACGGATTATGAGGCGTTGATCGGACCGGTGCCGGAAGCGGGATAAAATCATTGTAAATTGTCGATTGTCGATCATATAATGAGACCCTGGCAAGAACGCCGGGGTCTTTTACTATACGGATTGGATTTGATATGGGACAGGCGATAAGCAAACTAACCATAAAAGGCTACAAGTCCATTCGAAATCTTGAGAATTTCGAGCTTCGAAATATCAATATCCTAATCGGTCCAAACGGCGCGGGTAAAAGCAACGTTATTGAGTTTTTTAGCTTCTTGCGTGATATTTCTAAAGGTAGATCACAGTACTTTGTTACACACCAAGGGGGCGCAAACCGAATCCTTCATCTGGGTTCAAAAGTAACAAGAGAGCTTGTTGGATCAATAAGGTCCTCGGAAAGAACGTTTTGGGAATTTAGACTTTTCCCTTCAAGAGTTGATAAATTGCTTTTTTATGAAGAAGAAATAACGGGTGGACACAAATCATTATCGACTAAATGGGCGAGAAAATTTGAACACGGATCGCATGAATCAACATTGTTTTCAAAAGGATATGCTAACGACGAGGAAAGGGAGGATGTCGAAGAAATAAGGAATCGCATACAAGCAGTAATAGAGAATTGGGTTGTATTTCATTTTCATGATACCAGTGATTTTGCGGCTGTAAAAAGACCGTGCTCCAAACGAGATTATGAATACTTACGTCCGGACGCGAGTAATTTAGCGGCGTTTCTGCTGTTCCTTAAGAAAAAGCACGAAAGAGAGTATCAAAGTATCCGCGAAACAGTTCAATTAGCGGCTCCGTTTTTCGATGATTTCTTACTGAGAGATTCTTTGGATAACCCAGATGAGACGCTTTTGGAATGGCGGCAAAAAGGATCGGATTATCCGTTTCATCCTAGTCAGATATCGGATGGCACATTGCGGTTTGTCTGTCTGGCTACGGCGCTGCTGCAACCGAGTCCGCCGTCCACGATCTTACTGGATGAGCCGGAGTTGGGCTTGCATCCTTATGCCTTGGCACTCTTGGCGGGCTTAATCCAGAAGGCTTCCAAACGAACACAGGTTATTGCCTCGACTCAGTCAGCCGCGCTGATAGATCATTTCCAGCCGGAAGATATTATTCTCGTTGAACGTAAGAATGACGAGTCCGTATTCAGCCGTCCGGACACGGAAAAACTGAAAATCTGGCTGGAGGAATATTCTCTGGGGGATATCTGGAGCAGAAACATCATCGAAGGGACGGCCTGCCAATGAGTAGTCTAAGGATTCTCGTGGAAGGCCCGACAGAGATGCTCTTTGTCAAAGAAGTTCTAAAGCCTCACTTCTATGAAAAAGGAATCTTTGTCAGACCTTTTTTGTTTCAGGAGGGCGGAGGTGTTCGCAAATACCCGAGATCACAAAAGGAAATCTTGAATACTATCAAATCTGATAGATCTTGTTTTTGTACGACGTTGGTTGATTTTTACGGATTACCAAGAGATTGGCCCGGCAGGGGGGACGCTGATAGCCACAGGGCATATTTGGACAAAGCCACAACAGTCGAAAAAGCATTGTTCGCGAATATTTGCGAACTACTCGGTTCCTCTTTTGACCGCTCTCGATTTATTCCCTATGTTCAAATGCACGAGTTTGAGGCATTGCTCTTCTCAGATACATCGATACTGGCTGAGAGCGTGAGGAGGTCAAGAGTTTCCGCTCAGCTTCAGCGTATTCTTGAGTCGTTTTCATGTCCCGAAGAGATTAATGATAATTACGATACCTGTCCTTCGCGGCGAATAGAACAGCATGTTGATAACTATGTCAAAACGCTGGACGGTATTGTAGCGGCTCGCAACATTGGACTTGCGAGAATGCGTCAGGAATGTCCGCATTTTGACCAATGGATTGAGAAACTAGAGAATATTGGGAGCCAATAGCGTTTTATGTTTAAGGCAGTCGTATTTGATTTTGACGGGGTCATCACAGATTCGGAGGTCTTGCATCTTCGCGCCTTCAACAAGTCTTTGGTGCAATTCGGCATCGAGTTGACGACGAAAGACTATTACCAGAACTACCTGGGTTTTAGTGACTTCGATTGCTATAAGATGCTCATCACACAGGGCCTTCTGAGAATCGACGAGCAGCAAATCGCCGATATCATCAAACGCAAGAGCGCGATTTTCGAGCAGCTCACCAAAACCGAGGGCCGGACGATCGAGGGCGTGCACGAGTTTTTGAAAATGCTCGAGAAGAACAATATCCCCATGGCGATTTGTTCGGGCTCGCTTTTGGTGGAAATCGAGCTTGTGCTCGATGAGGCACACCTGCGACATTTCTTCAAAGCGATAGTCTCCGCCGAGCAGGTCAAGAGAGGAAAACCACACCCGGAAGGCTTCCTGCTGGCTCTGCTAAAGCTGAACGAAGACGACTCTCAGCCTCCGGTCGCCGCCGACCAGTGCGTCGTAATAGAGGACTCCCACTGGGGTCTGCAAGCCGCCACGGCAGCGGGAATGCACACCATCGCCGTGACAAACTCCTACGACGCCGAGCAATTGACCATGGCGGAGAAGGTCGTTGCCCGGTTGAGCGATTTGACCATAGATGATCTGCAGCGACTTTGTGGGTAGCTTCAGCGGCGTAGCTGAGCTATGATGTGCTGCTTGATCTTATGCTGCAAATCCTGGCACCCTTGGGGCCCTCTAGGCTCCCAGATTAAGAATTCTCAATTCCGACTAGAACAGGACTCTGACCCAACTCCAGGGAGGGATGCGCACGATGACAAGAATCAGGGCGGGCAAAAGACCGATCAGGACCGAGACCCACATCTCTTTGTGTTTTCGGTCGGCGCCTTCTTCGCGAAACTTGTGCCAGGCGGGGACAAAAATCAGAAAGGGGATTGCGAAATACACACCGCAGAGAAAGGCGGCAATACGCCATTCCCAGTTAAGTGGCTCGGCTGCGATTGTGCGGGCCTCCTCTTCGCGTGCTTCCTGGCGTTGTTTCAACTGCTTTTCGAGATCGGTTAGACGCTCGACCGGCAGATGTCGCTCGACCAGTTCGACGTTGGCGAATTCAAGGGCTTCCGGCAGATGCGTGGAGGTTCGCGTATACTCGAGCAACTCCAAATCCGACAGTCCATGTATATACAGTTCCACTTGCCTTTCCATACTCTGTCGTCCTCTGGAAGACAAACCGTATGGGCAACGCTTGTGGCCGGATCATAAGGCGCCAGCCTCACAAATATTGCAAACATTATAACCGAGATTACCCGAAAAGGCAAGAAGAATATTTGCATCCCGCCAGGTGAATCTCACGTGAATTCCGACAAGAACGTGGTTCTTGGCCTGTGAGAAAGGTCTGAAGCCAGCTACTCGTTTGTCTGCATCGCACCGGGGGCGACGACTTCGAATTCGAGTTTACCCGTAGTCACGTTGTACTCGATCTCATCGACGAGGACACCGTTGCAAAGGCAGGGGTTGGACGCATCGCCTGTAATCTTCATGATCGAACTCTTGTGGTCGTAGAACAATCTACTGCCAAGAAAAATGCTGTTGTTGGCATCATCGTCAAAGGCAATCCCTCCGGTTGCAGTCAGAGTTGACAGTTCGGTATGGCCTTCAGCCGTCTCGGTAAGGAAAGCCTCAACATGCGGAGCACTTGCTATAGTCGTGGCATCTAAATCATGCTCGCCATCGACAACAGGAACGTGCTGGAGCCACAATACGCCGTTGCGGCCGGCATCGGCGACAATACGGTTCTCGTTGATGAAGTACTTGAGAGTGTCAAAATTCTGTATGAACACATAGCATGGTTCGCTCAGACTCAACCCGTTGGGCTCCTGCTCGGCAACGTCCGCTTTGGAGTTGTCCATCCGTATTTCCGCAGGAGGCCCGGCCGCCATGAACAGGCCGCGGACAGGATCTAAGTCGACTCGGCTGCATTTCAACTCGACGCCCCCGAGCAACGCCGCCGCGTTGGCGTCCGAGACATGCTCGGCATGATCCGGATCGGTTCTGGCCGTCCTGGTTGTTGCGAGCCTGACCACGCCGCCGGTTGCGGTCAGACGTTCGATGTCGGCGCCCGGGCCTGACGAGCGGTCATTCGTATCTTCGGGCAAATCGACTGTTATCAACTCCGACGCGAGCAAGTATTGCGTCACGCCGTTCGGATCCTCTCGGATCGTCGTACACCGACAATCCTCTTCGAAAATGATTTGATTTGAGGCTCCCGAGAATCTCGCCTGTTTCTGTGCGGTTACCGTGACAGGGATCGGCTCTTTTGGAGTCGAAGGCACGTTGCCGTCCTGTACGGTATCTGTGTCGTTTGCGTCCTGCATGTAAAACGTGAGCTCAGCCGGGCCGACGGCGAGAACATCGGGTTGTCCGGATTTGTCCGCCGGCAGGTTCACGGTTATCTCCGGCGACAAAAACGTCACGTTTCTTTGCTCGGTCAAACCGTCCTGAGGCATTGTCCCCTGACAGTCGCCTTTGAAGACGATCCTGTCCGTCGCCCGGAAGAACTCTACGCTGTTACGGGCGGTT
Source organism: uncultured Pirellulales bacterium (assembly GCA_964562575.1). Lineage (GTDB taxonomy): Bacteria > Planctomycetota > Phycisphaerae > Sedimentisphaerales > Anaerobacaceae > SG8-4. Next base: position 2,687 of record CAZLTY010000017.1, on the reverse strand, counting down.
ATCCTTGTCGGCGCGGGCGGTTTGTTAGTCTCGGCGCCTGCCGAGCCGCTGGCATAGAACGTAAGCTCCGACAAGCCGTCGGCGACGACGTCTCCCGTAACTGCATTGTAGTCAATTCGCGGGGCCAGGAATACGGTTCGCCCCGTGTTGTCCTCGATCTGCGCGAGACGGCCGCTAGGTGAGACCTCGCGCCCTTTGGGATCCTGCATGTATTCGTCGAGCGATCTGGCAGCATCCATGGGCACGAGGACAAGACCGTTGTCACAGGTTACGACAATCTCTGCGATCTGGCCAGGCGATTCGTTCGGCTCGCTATGTGCCGGGACGCCTACGTTGGTTTCGCCCGACGCCGCCACAACAACGTTTGGGTCACCTGGGTCATCTGCCGGGATGCTATTGGGATCGACATCGTGGTCTTGGTCGCCAGCGGCGGCAACTGCTTCGGTATCATTCACATCGCCGGGCTCAGCCTTACCGGAAAGTCCGCCCGAATCCTTGGACCAGAAGATGTCGCTGATGAGAATTCTCTGATCTGCGAAGATCAATTCATCCGGAGTCTCTATCAACACGTTCCTGCTGAGCACACATTTGTAAAACACACCTTGTTTGCGCTCGACCTGCGACCGAGCATCTTGAGGCAACTGTTCGGCATCTTCTTGCGGACCGGCGGCTGCGACCGTTTGGTCCGGCTGCTCTGGTTCTGCTTGACTCTCGAGTTCGGCTGGCGTCTCGGCTCCGGCGACGGTTTCAGCGGGCCTCTCAGTCTCACCGCTCGAAAACATCGCCGCCTGAGAGCCCTTGAGGCGCAGAGTTTCCAGATCAGCTATCCTGAAGAATTCAAGGCGGTCACTCTGGTCGTTGAAGATGATCTCCAACCCTGTACAGAGCATGTGGACGTCGTCTGAGACAAATTCGACCGGACCGGCCGTCGAAAGTTGCGATCTTTCGCTCAGAAAAGTCATGTCGTCGAGGTAGACGAAGCACTCTTTGAGCTCGCTTGATTCCTTGGGCAAAACATGGACGACCACATTTCCACTGAAGGTTGCGTCCTTCGCCGCCGTCCAGCCGACCGCGGTTTCTACCTGCACCAATCCCTTGTCGGCGGTTATGTAGCATGTGAAATCAGTCTCAAAGACATTCACGTAGGGCTTCTCAAGCTCCCAGAAGCCCTCGGCCTCATGCAGGAGTCTTTCGAATCCCCATTCCCGCTCAAGTGCTTTAGTCTCTTTGTTTACGTTAATGAAATAGGCCTTCTGCATGGGACCGAGCCCGATGTCGCCTATTTTGCCCACTCTGTTGTCAAAATCACCGATGTTGCTGTCGGCGGCAGACTCAATGAACTCGGCACCTGAATCGGTTTCGAGCAGGGGCGTATCGCTCACCCCGGTGTACAGCACATAAGCTGCAAACACAACGCCCAGCGAAACAAAGCCGACAAGGAGTTTTCGCATTTCAACTGCCTCTTTTTGCCGTTATACCCTTGAAGGGTAGTAAATTCCCGCGAGCAAGACCATAGCCTATTATTGTAAAGCCACTTACCCGCGCAAGAACGAGAAATTTCAATCGTTAGCACTATACTACAGGTACCGTTCCATGAGTTTCGGCCATTTGTCCGTACCTTTCAGTATGTACTCTATCACCTCTCGCACGGCGCCGCCACCGCCTGGCCGAGAGGTAATGTAATCGGCCTGCCGCTTGACCTCATCGACCGCATTTACGACAGCGGCGGAGAATCCGACGTATCGCATGACCGGCAAATCCGGCAGATCATCGCCAACGTACGCCACCTTCTCCGGTGCCAGATCAAGCTGATCAAGAAGCTTCTCGACCACGGGCAGCTTGAAATGACAATCCTGAAAGACGTATTCGATTCCCAGTTGTTCGGCTCGCAGTTGAGTCGATGCAGAGTCCCTGCCGCTTATCAGGGCGACCTTCAATCCCGCGCGCTGCCACATACGGAGTCCGTGGCCATCCACCGAATTGAAGGATTTGCTCTCGCTGCCGTCGGAGTTGATTATCAACGCCCCATCGGTCAGGACACCGTCTACATCCAGGGCCAATAACTGTATGTCTGCAAGGTCCACCATAACAAGATCAAATATAAAAAATCAAATATCAAAACTACATATCAAAAGGCAAAATGTCGTCGCCACAACGCAAGATAGGCGGGAGCAGAGCCTGTTTTTGAATTCTCATTTGTCATTTTGCATTTTGATTTTTTCATTTTGCACTTTCGCTTACCCTACGACTTTGATTGTCACGATATCCTGCACGTCGATCAGGCCGATGGGTCTGTTGCTGGCATCGACCACAGGCAACTCGTCAATTCTATACTTATGGAAGAGGGCTGTCGCCTCTGCCGCGAGGGCATCGGCTCTGATTTTCTTGCAGTCGGCGGTCATAACATCGCCGGCTTTGAAATCGAAAGCCTCCCGGCCGTGCTTTGTCACAAGGCGGCGCAGATCGGCGTCGGTGATGATACCCGACAACGTCTGATCTTCGCCGACAACCATCACAGAGCCGTGGCGTTTCAGGTCGTCTGTCTTTTCAAGGAGCTGCTTTATCGTATCTGAAATCTCGGCAAGAGGCAGCTTCTCTCCCGGCCTGAACATCATCGATTGATCGACGGTCATCAGTTTGGCGCCGAGCGAGCCGCCCGGATGAAATCTGACATAGTCATCGACGCT
>CAZLTY010000016.1:30372-32639 GCA_964562575.1 uncultured Pirellulales bacterium | reverse complement strand
GTTAGTTTGTATTTTAAGTGTTGCCCTCTTCGCCAAAGTCTTCTTCTATCTTTATTTTGCTAAATATATCTTGCATACCGTTCACCTCATGTTTTTGCGTTGCCTTTCCTAATGTCTGATCTATAATATCTTTACACTTGCTCCAGTCGCCATCCTCATAGGCTTTAATAAAACACTTAGCAATGATCTGCATTATAATAGGCTTGGTTTCGTCTAAGCACACTTCTTGCGCCTCTTGGCGCAGCCTGGCATGATATGACTATGTGGTGTCTGTCCCAGTCGGGTCGGCTGATGTCTTTTGTTCGAGAAACGCATTTAGAATCTCCGCGGCCGCGACGGCGTCGAGACGCTGCCTCATTTTGCCTTTGGTGAAATTCGCCGGGGCGAGTTTCTGTTCGGCGCCAAAACTGCTCAGACGCTCATCCTGCAGGTGAACCGGAACATCGAGATGACCCCTCAACCGCTCGGCAAACTTCTGGGCAAGTTTCGCCTGGGCGCTTTGAGAGCCGTCCATGTTCAAGGGTAATCCCAACACGACCGCTTCGACATTCTCGGCTTCAATCACCTCGGCAATCCTATCGAGAAGCTGCTTTTGTCCATGGATTGTTCTCAGAGGTGTTGATATATTTTCGCCAGCGTCACAGATCGCCAGGCCCGTGCGTCTAGTCCCATAATCTATTGCCAGATATCTCATTATATCATACCCTTTAGGGTAGTAAATTCCCGCGAGCAAGATCAAGCACTGTTATTGTAAAGGTACTTACCCGCGCAAAATCGGAAATTCTCAGTTGGGAGCACTATCACATATTGCACCGCATACCGGGCCACTACAGGAATCTTTCGCCCCCGTGCTGCTTTATCAGATCGAGCTGTTCTTTTAGTCTGTTGGTCTGCTCATTATGGCATACAAGCGTCGCGTCCGGGCTGTGGGCGACTACCATATTCTCCAGGCCAATAACTGCGATCAGATGACCCTTGTCCTCGGTCACTATTATGCTATCACTGCAATCGAGAAGCTCGCTCTGACCGGCAACCACTACGTTGTTGTTCTTGTCGGAACTGATGATATCCGCCAATGCGGCGAAGGAGCCCATATCAAGCCAGCGACAATCCAGCTTTATCGCCTTGACACTGTCGGCCTTTTCCATCACGGCGTAGTCGATACTGATCTTGGGCAACTTCGGGAACCACTCTTTCAGCGTCTGTTGTTGACTCGGGCTATCCCAGTCGGCTTGAATCCTGGCCAGCGGCTCGGTTGCTTCAGGCAGTAACTTCGCTAGATTGTCCAGAATAGTCCTGGCCTTCCAAACAAACATTCCGGAATTCCAAAAATATTCGCCGGTATCGAGGTATTCCTTTGCTGTCGCCTCGTCAGGCTTTTCCTTGAACGCCTCCACGGAATAAACCGGATTCTTACAGGGCGGACATTCGCCGGCGTCTACACATTTTATGTAACCGAGCCCCGTACTGGCAAAAGTCGGCTGGATCCCGAAAGTAACCATGTCGTCTGGATTGTGGTTGACAAAGGTAAGAGCATCCTTGATAGCCTGCTGCAACACCTCGGCCGGCTCTATGATCTGATCGGCCGTGACCACAGCAATCGCTGCCTGTGGATCGTATTTCATCAGAATTGTCGAGACCAGCCCGATCGCCCCGGCGGTGTCACGCACGGCAGGCTCGGCGATGACATTGTTGGCAGGTAATTCTGAAAGGTTCTCGCGAACCACATCCGCGTATCCGGCGTTCGTCAGGACGATGATATTCCTTGTATCGAAGATGGGGCTAAGACGCTCGTAGCAGCGACGAAGAAGCGTCTGGCCATCGAGAAGTTCCAATACCTGTTTCGGGCGTTCTTGCCGGCTGAGGGGCCACAGCCTCTTTCCTGTCCCGCCTGCCATTATCACAGCGTAATCCATTCTCTATATCCCTTTTCCCACAATTCAAGTTCTTAAATGCATCAGACGAGGTGGTCTTCGTCAATATCCGTTTTTGCTCGAATTTCTTCTGCAAATTGTTCGTAGGTGCAATCAGATGTGTAGCTGCCCTTCTTACCCATAAGAGCGAACGTAGCTTCTTTGCCCAATTCAACGGCTGGCTGGTCATAGGGATTGATATTGAAAAGCGCCCCCACGAACGAAGTGGTTACCTCAAACAAATAGATGAACTGTCCGACCGCGTGGGCATTGATTTGATCGAAAAGGACCGTCAGGCAGGGGCGCTCGTCCTGCAACAGAGCGTACTCAGTGGCCTTCTATTCGTTGTTGAGC
>CAZLTY010000016.1:0-30362 GCA_964562575.1 uncultured Pirellulales bacterium | reverse complement strand
TACTCCGGCAGATCGTTGCAGTCCATCTTCTCGAGGTGCTTCTTGCCGGCGAGGAATCCGAGTTCGCCGGCACAATCCGGCGCCGGGCCCATAGCCAGATCACCGTCAAAACCCTTGACCTGCAAAAACGTAAACAGCTTGTCGTTGGGACCTTCGCGATACAACTGCACCTGGCTGTGCTGATCGGTCGTACCGAGTGCCTTGATGGGTGTCGGACCCACCCACACAGGGCGCCCATTCAAATCAACTCTCTTGCCGAGGCTCTCGGCCCACAGTTGACGATACCAATCAGCCATATCTTTCAAGGCATAGCTGTAGGGCATGATGACCGAGTTTTTCTTGCCGTTGCTGTAAAAATGGAAGTTTATCGCGGCGTTTATCGCCGCCGGATTCTCCGCGAAACGTTCCCGACTCACTCTCTCGTCCATGGCCGCGGCGCCGGCGAGCAGGGAATCTATATCGATTCCACACATGGCTGCACTGAACAGACCGACTGCACTTAGAACCGTGAACCTGCCGCCGACCCCGTCGGGAACTTCGAGTGTCCGCAGATTCGCATCCGTGGCAATGTTGCGAAGCGTCCCAGCACGGGCGTCTGTTGTGGCGACAACCTGATTGCGAAAACCGTCGGAGCCGAGTTTTTCCAAAAGAAGCTGTCGAATGATCATAAGCTGACTTGCAGTCTCTGCGGTCCGGCCTGACTTGCTTATGACGTTGAAAATAGTCTTATCGAGCTTGTCGCCGGCCCAATCGAGAAACGAAGCAAACTGCGTCGGATCGACGTTGTCAAAGACAAACATCCGGGGCCCTCTTCTTTGCGCATCGTCGATGTTGTGCATGTAGGGATTCAAAGCAGTCTGGACGGCGATGTTCCCCAGGGCCGAGCCGCCGATGCCGAGCACTACGAGGATTTCGCAGCCGTCCTTAACCTCTGCGACAACTTCCCTGACGCGATCAGCTATCTGCGGTCTGTAGGGAAGGTCCCTGTACGGCGTCTTACCGGCCTTGCGTTCTTTGTTGAGCTGCGATATGAGCGCAGAGGTTCTGTCCCCAAGATCTTCGAACTGCAACTGTGTGATGCCATGCTCATCGCCGATGACATCCGCCATCACATTCTTATAGTAAAGTTTGATTTCAGACTCGGACACTTGCACGCTCCTTTCGCAGTCGTCTTTGTGCCTCTTGCGGGGCTGCTGGTCAGTCTTGACTGTTTTCTATCGCCGCCGGCGCTCCGAAATACTCCTTCAAGCGCGCGGTATCGAACTTGAGCTTGCGATCCTTGCGATCGTACGTGTAGAGGCCGTTGACTTCCTGCTCCACGTCGGTAAGCTGCGTGTAGCAGTAGCCGGCGATGTTTGGGTGGTCGGTGAGAACAAGCGTGAGCTTGCCTATCAATTCCTCGACCTGCTCAGCGCTCTTGCCGTATCCCCATCTGCTTCTGTTGTCGCCGGCAGGTTCTTTGCCGGCGTGATCTTTCGTCCAGAACGTTCCGCCGTATTCGTCCACCACGTATGGTTGGCCCTCATAAGGTGCGGAAATCTCAGGGAAGCGAACGAACACGTCTTTGCCGTCGGCCGCAACCGAAGCGTAACGTTCGCGAAACGTCTTGGGATTCTGATCGTAGTCGTGCACGGTGAACGTTCGGTGATACCAAACGGCCGGGATGAACGCCTTGTATTCGATGCCTGAAAGCCTGCTCTCCGGACAGAAAGGAACGGTAATCTCCTTGTCGAAGCCGGAGGGATCTCTTGCCCGGCCCTGCTCGACGCCAACGAGATCGAAATCGAAGGCGAAGTTCCATTGGCCGTTCAGATTGAGCCAGGCATCCCGATGGAACTGCGGCTTGGGATGCTCGGGTCTGGGAATCGCCCCCGCAGTGGCGGCAGCAGTGACAAACAACAGCAAGAACAAAACAGAGCAATGCCTTCTGTGCAATTCCTTCATGAACTCTCCTTGCATTCGTTTTCGCAGACCATCGGCTATGCCGTCAATCGGACCTCTGTTGCATCCCGTGCGCTCTTGTCGAGCCAAAATGTGCCCGTCAGCTTGCGGCCACCCACATGGGCTATGACTTCATATTGCCCGAAGAAACCGCGGAATCGAACCTGGCCCCCGGACTCGACTGTAGCTTGGGTCCTTGTCCACCACTGGCCCTTGACCAGACGCTTCAATTCTTCGTAGGCCGGCTTGGGCGTCATGTCGTCCCGCAAAAGGCCCGCCGGCGCGGCTTGCCATGCGTTCTGGTCGGTGAAATCCCACCACGTTATCGCCTCGACGGCAGGATGTGAAAAGCCGATGCGATAGAACTCGGCCACGTCCCTGGCCTGGCGCTGTTCGGCTTGATCGGTGCTGACCCAGCGGAAATTGGGATCCTGGCGTTTCTTGCGAAGATCCCATCCCTGCTCACCGGAGACAAGGGTCGCCTCGGTGAAGTGCAGAGGCTTGCCGAATTTGGCGAATCGTTCGCAAACATCCCACGTCTTTTGGGCGGTCCAACGACCGCCGTGCATGTGCGATTGAATACCCACCACGTCGTAGAGCGGCTTGCCGCGTTTATCGACAAGCTCGGAAATTACCTTCTCTTCATAATCCCTATCGACGCGGTAGTCGTTGATCAGCAGCGTGGCGTCTGGATTTGCCTCGCGGGCCACCTTGAAAGCCTCGCGAATGTAGTTGTCGACGCCCATTCTACTAATCGCCTCGGTCAGGATCGGCGCCTGCTTCTTGACATGCTCCCGGTCGTAATGCGTTGCCTCGTTCACCACGTCCCAGATGTCGATATCGTTCTTGAATCGCCGGACACATCTTCCTATCCGCCTGAGCTGGGCCTTCATCGCCGCCTGCGGGTCATTGGCAAGCCATCGCGGGTCTACGTAGTTCCAGGCCAAAGGGTGGCCCTTGGTCGTGAGATCATGGGCCTTGCACCAGCTAACGATCTGGTCGGTGCGCTCATCATCGGGCTTTCCCTGCTGCCGCTCGTAATTCCACCAGTAAAAGGGCAGCGTCGCAAAATTCAGAAGCTCGTCGAAGTATTTCTCGTAGGCGGCATTGTCGGCGGCCGTTCGGCACTTGTGCAGCTTGAAGATGTTGCAGCCGAACAGAAACTTGTGCCGCTTCTGCTCTATCTTCACCTCCAGGCGGTCCGCAAGCGGCTTGCCATCAGGCCCGGAAAGTCTCAGGACAGCATTTCCCTTGCGATGGGCGTCAATGCGGACATCGGCCTTGCCGAGAATTCTATCTCTGGAGTCTTGGGCGGCGGCAGATAGTGACGCCGGCAATGCCAGTGAGGCGGCACCCGCTCCTACAGTCGTCAGAAAATCACGCCGATTCATAAGATCGCCCTTTCTCGAAAAAGTCCCACTCAAGACACGGAACTAAATATCTACTTTTGAGAGGTTGGCGAATTTTACCATCAGCGATTTTGTCTGTCCAGAGTTAAATTTGACCGAGACGACGCTGTTTGCGCCCATATCTACGAACTTTTCGACCCTGCCGAGACCAAAGGCATCATGGCGAACCAACTGGCCCTCACTGAAATCGGCTATGCTTTCACTTTCGGCGCTCTGGTCTTCATCAGCATCGTCGTAGTCATAATCGCTATCATCGGTTTGCTCCGTAACATCCGGGCCTAGCTCGAAGAGGAATTGCGACGGAATCGTTCGCAACCCCTGACCTCGGACCGTCCGGTATCGGGCATAACTTATGTGCAGGCGTGCAATCGCACGGGTGATACCGCCAAAGAAGAGCCTGCGCTCCTCCTCCAGTTCTTCTTCATTCTCGGCAGCGCTGCTCCTTTCGTGGGGCAACAATCCCTCCTCGACGCCGACTATGAATGCATTCTCGAATTCAAGCCCTTTGGCGGCATGAAGAGTCATGAGCCTGACGCAATCTGTGCTCGCATCGTAGGCATCAGCATCGCTAAAGAGTGATATCTGCTGGAGGTAGTCGAGCAGCGAGGGCTGCTCGGCCTGCTTGTCATAATCAGCAGCACTGTTTATCAACTCATTGACGTTCTCCAGCGCGACCTGGCCATCAGCACCGGCGGCGCCGAGAGATTGAGCCATTGTCGATTCGGCGAACACGCGCGCCGCCAGCGGCGCGACCTGACCGCCAATATCCTTTTGAAACTGCGCGATCATGTTGGCGAAAACGGCCAGCTTGGCCCTCGCGGCCTTGGAGACAGATTCAACTTGTCCCGATCTCTTGACTGCCTCGAAAAAGCTGATCCTGCTGTGCTCGGCATATGCCCGAACCCTGTCAATCGTTGTCTTTCCTATTCCGCGCACAGGGGTGTTGATGACGCGCAGCAGCGCGATTTCATCACTCGGATTGACAAGAATTTTCAAATATCCCAACAGGTCGCGGATCTCTTTCCTCCTGTAAAACTCCACGCCGCGAACAATCTGGTACGGTATTCGGCTGCGGACAAGTGCTTCTTCGAGCGCCCGGCTTTGGGCGTTCACGCGGTAGAACACGGCTATATCGTTTAGCTTGGCGCCTTTGTCTGCAAGCTCGGCAATCTGCAGGGCGAGGGCCTCGGCCTCCTCGTGTTCGTCTTCGTAGGCGGTCAGCGCAACCGCTTCGCCTGCCGGTTTTGTGGCTACGAGTTTCTTCTGTTTTCGGTTTCGGTTGAACGCGATCAGACTGTCGGCGACCGCAAGGATATTCGCCGTGCTACGGAAATTCTCCTCGAGCTTGACAACCATCGCGTCGGGCCAATCGCTCTCGAAAGCCATTATATTGCGAATGTCGGCGCCGCGCCAGCGGTAAATCGACTGGTCAGGATCGCCCGTGGCGCAGATATTGCCGTGCTGCGAAACCAGCAACTCGGCGATCTTGTACTGGGCGTAATTGGTGTCCTGATATTCGTCGATCAGCACAAACTTGAAGCGGCTGCTAAGCTCGAAGCAGACATCGGGGCAATCTCTGAGCAAGACGGCGGTCTTCATCAGCAAGTCGTCGAAATCGACGCCATTTCGCTCGCTCAGCAGATTCTGGTAGCTCTCGTATATATCGGCCAATGTCCTCGAAAAAAAATCGTAGGCCTCTTTCCTGAATGATTCGGCGTCTCGCAGCTTGTTCTTGAGAGTGGAAATCGCGTCGAGCATCCGAGCGGGTGGAAAATTCGCCGCATCGAGGTGGCGATCCTTGAGAACCTGCTTGACACACCGCAGTTGGTCCGCCTGGTCGTAGATGCTGAAGTTCGCGCTGATTGCCGCTCTGTCGGCATGCCGTCTAAGAATCCTCACACACAGCGAGTGAAAAGTGCTGATATGCGAACCGGCGGCGGCTCCGAGAGACAGAGCTCTTTGGCGCATCTCCTCGGCAGCTTTGTTGGTGAAAGTTATCGCACAGATATTGTACGGGCGGACACCCGAATCAATCAGTGCCGCGATCCGATGTATTATTACACGCGTCTTGCCACTGCCCGGACCGGCGAGGACAAGCAGCAGACCTTCGACATGAAAGACCGCTTCTCTCTGTGAGTCTGTCAATTGTCGTGCGGGTGTATCGTCCATACCCAAAGTCGCTTTTGTGCGTGAAGTTCATCGTTCAAAAACTCTTGATCAATTCCTGTTCCTGCTGCTTTATCTTGGCCTTCTGCTCTTCCAACTCCTCCTTCCACGGCTGCAATTGCTCTGCCATGTCGGGCCATTCGATTTCTATCCGCGCCAACAGACTGAGCCTCAGTTGGGGGACAAACTGCATGTCGCCAAGGAAATCACGAAGTGCGAAGTACTTCAGCAGCTTGAACTCCGGCAGGTCAATCCGATTCTCATCCAGGTATTTGCCCTGGTAATAGCCGTGAATCTGTCGTGCCAGCGACTCTCTTCCGGCCGCCGCTTCGTCATCGCCGATTGCATAGAGAAAGTAACTCTCTCGAAGCAGGAAAATTATCTGCTCCTTTGCGTTGGTTATGTCGATGCTTTCGATTTCCTCAAGGAAACGCGCCCTGGCGAAGGCCTCCAGCGGAACCTTGAATTCAGGCAGGTCGGGATAGCCTTCTCTCAATTGATCGTAAATCTTCTGCGCCTGAAGCTTGTGACCCGATTGATAGAAGGAAAACGCGGCGTTTCTGAGCATATTACGGTAGCCGTTTCGCATGGAGTCGTAGGTACCTCTGTCGTCCTTGTATTTTTCGATAACGTTCAGCCAGGACTTGTTGTACGACTCGAACATCCTCAGATCCGGCCTCAGGAAGACCTCCTTGAAGCTCTGCATCCGGGGTCCTTGCGAAGGGTCATCCCCGGACATCTCCATCGGTACATCACGGACGATAAGATTGCCGTTGCGAAAAAGGTTTTGAAGACTGTGAAAGACAATGCGGTCGGTGTTGGTCTCGTCGATCTCTATCTCGCCAGACTTCTCCTGAGCAGCCATCCGAAGCCCTTTGGCCGCCCAGTAGATTGCATGACTGTCGGGATGCCGCCAGTCCAGAGGCAGGTGGGCGTTCGGATCCGTGAAGTCAATGGGACCGTAAGTGTCGTTCAATTGCCACATGAAAGCAGGATCAAGTTTCCATACATTGCGCAGATAGTGTGCCTTGGCGAAAAGGTCGAACTTCTTGAGGGCGTCAGTCCCTCTGAAATCATCTATCGTCTCGCCGGCCGCCCGAGCATATCTGCCTGAGTTCTGACGTAACGAAAGGTAATTGCTTGCAAACTCATCGTCGCTGGAAAAATTCGGGTCATTGGACTTCAGGGCCTCGACCAGCGAGGCCACGTTGGGATCTTTGTTGATTTGCCGCCAGTCAACGGGGGCTTGGGCAAGAGCCTCGAAGTAACGGTTGTCCTTTGAATCGAGCTGGTTGTCCTCGGAAACGAGCAGCGGCTCCATCGCCATTGCCAGTTGAAGCTTGTAGTACTTGTGCACATCGTCCGAAACACCGCCCATTTTGTGCTGGAATATCCGGGCCATCTCGTGGTAGAGCGTGATATTCCTGAGCTTGTACTTGCCGACGGCTTCGTCACGAATCAGTTCGTAACCGTTGCGGACCCATCGCCACCGCTGATCGGGCTGAGTAGCCGGTATGGCCACGGAAATGTTGTAGGCCATGTTCCAGGCGTGAAACTCCCAGACGGATGCAAAACGAGGCTGCAGGATGGTAATCCATTCTGCAAGTTGTCTTGCGTCGAAGAACAGCCCTTCTTCCTTGAGCCTGTCGGCCCGCATCCACAGAACATCCACTGCCAATCCGCGAAAAGCCCCCGTTGCGACGGTCGCAAGCAACAGCGAAGGGGGAAGGTCCTCAGGCCTGTCGATCACCAGATTCATATCCATACGCTGGCGATTTATGGAATCGAGCTGCATGCCGGCGCCAATACACAAGCCGATGCCTAAGACAGTACAGAGACAACAGATTACTATGTCACGAAAACGCATAATAGACCTGGCAGTTCAGGACCTTCAATTCCGAGAGGCCGCGAACTAAACTGTAATCCTCGCAATTTCTCGAAAGCTGAAGATCACCAGGGCGAGTACCAGCATCAAGGACGCTTTGATACAAACCATTTGCCCCACACACCTGGCCAGCAGAGACCAACTCAACAATCGCGCCGGGACCAGGGACTTGGTGGGATTGAATTTGTCAAACTGCGGCAGGAGCTGAATCACCCACTTGAGGGTGTACGAATAGACGGCCCCAACGCTCTCACTCAGGTAGCCGAAGGATTCGATGACAAAGCCGCTGAAACTGGCCGTAAAAAAGAGCACAAGACAGAACAACACGGCCACGGGGAACGATAGAAAGGTCGAAGCCATAAGGCCCAGGCAGGCGAGGAATATCAGCCTGAACAAGATCAACAGAACCGCCCTGACGAAATTCGCGCCGAAACTGTCGGCTTTATAAAGCACCTCCAGGCCGTCCAGCGGAAAAATCACAGCCGAGTTGTTCTGGGGAACATTTACGAATCTGATAGCCAAGCGGCCGTCTTCGGGGACGACGTCGGATGGAAATTCCACCTCATGAAAAGTCCTCGCCGCATTCTTATGAATCTGCTCATAAATGGGAGTTTCCGGCTGTTCGCCGTACTTGATATACTGATCGTCGCCGGCAATCCATAAACCGTACACCTGCGAATCGGGCGGATTCGGAAAAATATCGTATTTGAATCTGATAAACATGCTCTTGGCGAGAGGCTTAACGTTTTCGAATTCCCAAACCAGTGACCCGCCGACAACAGCCGCTCGCATGGCAAGCTGCTTGCGCTTGGTGAGTTCGGCAATAATCTCCTCGCGCGTTTCATTGGGCGGCAATTCGCCCCTTCGTTCAAGCTCTTCGTATCTTGCCAGCACTTCGGCTGTGACGTCCTCTTGAGGAACAGTCAGCGCCGCGCGTGCGGTGAAGAACTCGTTGTCGGCCTGGATAAGCTCGACCTCGCTGGCGCTGCCGAAGTTTGGCGTATAAATGGTAATCGTATATATGATAGCCGAGAAGAGGCCGAGCAGCATCACGTCGAGAACTATCACGCCGAGCAGTTTGCCCAGGAGAAACTGGTAACGGCGAATAGGTTTGGTGATAACCGTATATATCTGCCGTTGCTCGATATCGCTTGTCACCGTATAGACCGAGACTATGATCGTAAGCACACAGAGCAAAAAACTCATCAGCGAGAGGCTGTAGCTTACAAAGGTCTGGAGCCTGCCCTTTAGCGTTTCGTCGCCGGTGGCGGAAGAGCCGAGAACCGGAAGGATAATGATCAGCAGGATTACAGAGACCAGGGCTACTTTCATTCGCAGAGCCTGCTTTATCGTGTTTGTGGCGACAGCCCAGATGCTATGCATCGCCGGAGCCTCCTGCCTGCGAGTTGTCAGTTTTTCCCTCCTGGTCGCTTTGCCCGACTGAGCCGCCTGTGAGTCGGTCCAGAATGTTCTTCCTGCCCTGCTCGGACTCAGGAGCCGGAGTCTGGAGAGCTTCGGTCTCAACTTTCTCGGCCAGAGCCTCAGCCCCGGGCTTATCCGGCTCACCCGAGCCGGCAAGTTCACTGAGCAATTGCTTATCGAATCCGCTCTCGGCGCCCTCATCGGCAACGACATCCTCGGTGATCGATCCCTGGTCGCAAACCCCCTCTGATATCGGCGCAGCGACGAGCTTGTCGAGAATATTTTCCACAGAAGGCGTTTCGGTCAGAAAATCGCCTATTTTGGTCGTGCTGACCGCTCCGCTCGTGGGCTGGGCCTGCTGCTGAGCGGCGGTGACAGTCCTGATAAAGAACGTTTCAAGTCTGTCCATCGGAGAAGTCACCACGCATTCGGCGTCTTCACGGGCGACCAACTGCTTGATCTTCGCAACGGTTGCGTCGCTTATTGCATCGGTTGTGATCTGCCTCTTGTTTGTCTGCTGCAGAAGGTCCCTGACCTGACCCTGGCTCTGTATCTTGCCGCCGTAGAGAATCGCTATCCTGTCGCATACATCCTCGACATCGGCAAGCAGATGACTGCAAAGCAAGATCGTCTTGCCTCGCTCGGCAAGCTTGATTATGAGGTCCTTTATCTGCCGGGTCCCGATCGGATCGAGGCCGGTTGTCGGCTCATCGAGTATCAGCAGATCAGGATCGTTTATCAGCGCCTGCGCCAGGCCGATTCTGCGCGCCATGCCCTTCGAGAAAGTCCCAACGGCCCTGTTCGCAACGGCCTTTAAGCCCACCATGTCAAGCAGCGCCTCGATGCGCATCTTTCGCAGCTTGGGCGGCAAGCCGAACAGTCTGCCGTAGAAATCCAGAGTTTCGCGAGCGTTGAGATACCTGTAGAGATACGACTCCTCGGGTAGGAAACCCACTTTCGAATTGATCTTGGGATCCGCCCCGTCGCCGCCGAGAACCAGAGCTTTGCCTTTTGTCGGGTGGAGCAGACCCAGCAGCATTTTCAGGGTCGTTGTCTTACCCGAGCCGTTCGGGCCCAAAAAACCGAACACCTCATTGCGATGGACCTGCAGATTCAGGTCATCGACGGCATAGACTTTGGCCCGACCCCACCAGTCGGAGAAAATCTTCGTCAACGAGAATGTCTCAATCGCGTATTCCATAAAAAACCAAGTATTGAAAGTCAAAAATCAAAATCACGGGTTGAGAGTCGGCATTGCCAAAACTGCGCTTTGACACTCACTTTTTCACAACTCGTGGTCAAGCTCCTCCCCGTAGCGGACGAGTCGGGCACTATTGAAGACAACAATCAGCGAGCCGACAAAATGCAGAACCGCAGCGCCAGCGGCGGGCAGCCACGCCGCTGCGCCGGCGCCAATGCCGAGAATGATAAAGACTATCCCGAAGGCGAAATTCTGATAAATGACCCTTCCGGTCTTTCGCGAAAGCAGCACAAGGAAAGGCAATCTTTTCAAGTCATCGCTCATCAGGGCAATCGAAGCAGAGTTTATTGCTACGTCACTGCCAGCCGCCCCCATGGCGATGCCAAGATCGCCCGCCGCCAGAGCCGGCGCATCGTTTATGCCGTCGCCGACAACAACAACGGTGTGCCCGTCCTTTTTGATCTGCTCGACAATCGCCAATTTGTCCTGCGGCAAACAGTGCGCCTTGAAATCGGTGCAAGCCAGTTCGGCGGCCACCCTGCTGGCGACCTCTTTGCGGTCACCGGTGAGCATCGTCACTCTCTTTATGCCGATATCGATCAGTTCCTTCACCGCATGCTGGGCTTCGGGCCTGGTTTTGTCCTGCAGGCCGATCCAACCGATGCACTTAGAGTCCTTGGCCACATAAAGCGTGCTAAAACCCTGCTCCTCATGCAAAGTCGGGTCGGACACATTGCCCACGTCTATCTTGTTTTCCTTGAGGAAGGTATCTCTTCCAACCAGGATTCTTGCCGAGTCCACGACCGCGGTAACGCCTTTGCCCGGCGTTTCCTCGAACTCGTCCGTTGCCGGCAGAGCGATGTTTGCCTCTTTGGCCACCTCTCGCAGCGCCCTGGCGGCCGGGTGCTTGCTCATCTGCTCAGCCGAAGCGGCTTCGGCCAACAATTCGCCCGGCTCGACGCCTTCGGCGGGTGTAAGCTTGGTCACGTACAGCCGGCCGGTAGTGACAGTTCCGGTCTTGTCAAAGACCATCGCCGTCATCTTGCCGGCCACCTCAAGGTCGGCGACATTTTTGATCAGAATGCCCAGCCGGGCGGAAGCCGAGATGGCCGCTACCATCGCCGTCGGCGTCGCCAGGATTAACGCACACGGGCACGAAACTACAAGGATGGCAATCGCCCGGTCCATGTCGCGCGTGAAGAACAAGACTATCCCGGCGATCATCAGGACGGTCGGCGTATACCATTTAACATTGCGGTCTATGATCCGCATGATCGGTATCTTTGTCTGCTCGGCCTGCATGATCAGCGACTGGACTTTGCCGAGGGTCGTATCCTTGCCCGCCTTGGTCACGGTGATATCGAGCACACCGGTAAGGTTGTTCGTCCCGGCAAAAACCTGCATCCCGGGCACCTTGTCGACGGGCAGGGATTCACCCGTGATTGTCGCCTCGTTGACCGAGCTGAGGCCCTTTGCAACCTCGCCGTCGGCGGGTATGTTGTCACCGGGACGGACACGGAGGCAATCGCCGGCCTTGAGGCTGCTGACCTTGACTTCCTCTTCATGACCAGCGCTGTCGATCAGGTTTGCCTGTGTCGGCGTCAGCTTTATCAGCGATTCGATGGAAGCGCGGGCGCCGAGTGCCGTCCTGGTCTCGATCAGCTCGCTCAGTAGCATGAATCCGGCAACGACGCCTGCTTCGAGATACTTGCCCGTGGCGAAAGCCGCGATTATCGCCAGAGCCACAAGCTCGTCCATGTGCATCTCTTTTGCCATGAGGCTCTTGAGAGCGTGCAGCACGATGGGTACGCCAAGCAGGATCGCGGCAATCATTGCCAGGAACTCGGTTTGGAAGCTGCCGCTTCCATAGAGGAACTTCGATCTGGCTATGAGACTGCTCAGCAGCAGCATTCCGCCGGCAAGGGTCCCCAGCAGAGCCAGACTTACGCGAAGCTGTTTGCCGTCCGTGTGTTCGGCGTGAATATCGTCATGAAGATGTAGGTGTTGGTGCGCCATAATTTCGTCTCTGGTTTCCTGTATCTCCTTGTCATCTACGACTTTGCGCTAAATGGCTGTCATCGACCTGCTTGCGCCGTCTGCTCCTCTTTCTTCTTCGGCTTCAACAAAGGATCCCTGTTCAAGAGCACTCGAAGCTCCGTGCCCTTGGCATCGTCGGCAGTCTGGACAACAAATATTTCCTCAGCGTTGGCGAAGATTTGCTCCATGGCATCCAGATATATTTTCTGGATTACAAGCTTCGGTCGCAACCGGTATTCGGGCAGCAAACGCTGGAGATAATCGGCGTTGGCTTTCGCGGTCTCTACTACTCTCGTCTGATAGGCTTGAGCGTCGGCCATTCTCTCGCGAGCGGTTCCGCCCAGATCCGACCACAACAACTCTTTCGCCTGCTCGCCAACCGTTTCGTCGTGCAGAGCGGCAAAAAGTCTCTCAGCAATAGGACCGGCGGCTTCGTTGAGGGTATTTTCAGCATAAGTTCTGGCTTCGGTAACTACCCTTTGGCTTGCTTGACTGGCCATGATGGAGGCCTCGAACGCCTCCCTGGTATGTGGTGGAGGCTCGCTCTTGGTCAGTTGTACCGATTCGACCTTTATTCCACTCTCTATTTCGTCCAACTTTTCCTGCAACAACCTCTGGACGTGTGACGGGATATTCTCATCGCTCGAAATCGCGTCGTCGATCGTGTAGTTGACCATCGCAGTCACAACGGCATCTTCGAACAAATTCTGCAAGAGCGGCTTGACGCCATCTTCGCCTGTTATGACCTCGAAATAATCATCACCCGGCGTGATATCTCTGACGTACATGCTTTGGAAGAAGCGTTCCGGATCATCGATCTGGTACGTTAGCTGCCACTTCGTATGGACAATATTGTAGTCACTTCCATCAGAACCTGCTGTAGTCCCGGCTCCCTCTTCACTTCGGGTGAGGCAGTAGCCGTCAAGCAAAGGTCTTAGTCCCATACCCGGGCGAACACGAGGCTTGGCCTCGGAGAGCATATCTTCTCTCGTCTGGAAATACCAGAACGAGTTGACCGCCAAATTCACCTTTGTCTTGACCGGAATCCTAATAATCTCATCTATCGGATACGGCAGTATCCAATGAAGGCCGGGATCGAGAAGTCTGTCCTCTCCGGCTCCTCGAATCTTGCCGAATCGCAAAACGATCGCCTGCTCATCGGAGTCAACCGTTTCAAACCCGGAGGCTAAGAAAGCAAGGATCAGAACGATCATTATTACTTTGAGGATGACAAAACTGATCTTTAGAGCCTCGGATAAACTCTCACTGGCGGCATCAAGCTCCTCGCCCGCCGGTGCTGCCTCAGGCGCAGGGCGCAAGTTCTTGTTATCTTCGTTATTTAGTTCTGCCATAATGCTAAGCTGCTTCTAAGTTATTCTTACTTTTCGTCTGACCCGATAGATTTGATCTCAGGCATTTCCTTCAGGAGGTTGAACGGCTTCTTATCCGTCGGTACGACCAAAGTCGTCCTGTCCTCCAACATCTTCTGAAGCGCTTCAAGGTCGCGCAAAAGCATGGCAAGCTCAGGATCGGCTTCGAGCTTCTCATAGTGTTTTGCAGCTTCGGCGTCGCCTAGGCCTCGTATTATCTTCGCCCTGGCCTCAGCGGCAGCAAGCAGTTCCTGACTTTTCCGGTCGGTATCGGTTCTTATCTTATTGGCCTCGACGGCTCCCTGCGAGATTATTGCCTCGGCCCTGCGGTTCCTTTCGGCTTTCATTCGCTCGAAGACCTCTTTGCTCACCTCCTCGCTGACTTTTAGCTGCTTTATGCCAAGGGCCTTGATCTCGATGCCGTAATTAGCATCTGCCACGGCCTGTCGCAGGTCAGTCAGCATCTCGGCCTCGATCTCTTCAAACTCTATTCTCGACTCGTCGCTGTTTACGAATTCGGAGAAATAATGGCGACCGATCACGGTGTTCTGCGTATTACGAATTCGGCTGCGCAACAGTTCATCTTCAGCCTTCTTGACGGTCTTAACGGCATTGAAAAATTCCAACGGCTGGGCAATCTTCCAAACCACATACGTATTGACGATTATTGGCTCGCCTCCGGCCGTTGGCGTCTCTTCGACTTGCGGTGCGAAAACGCGTATCCGAGAATCGAATCTGTAAACCTGTTGTATTGGAAACGGCCACTTGAAATGCACGCCTGGCTCGACGAGCGGACGAGTCGCTTTGCCGAAGGTAGTCACCAGACAGGACTGCGTATCTCGAACCTGGAACGAGACCAGATAGAGACTAAGCGTGATAACAATGAAAGCGATAAAGATTGCTATGGCTATGTTCTTCATTTCTGCGTGTTCTCCTCAAAGCCACCCATTTCATAGATATTGGGCGTCAGCTTCTCCTGAAGGTCAATTATTGTTACCTGCGTATCGTCCTGATCGGCCACGACTATGTATTTGCGTATCTTGCTCAGGGCCTGCTCGAGCATTGCCAACCTCTGCTCGTGCATGTAAATTTCCGGCGCGGCTTTATACGCCTTGAGCTGGCCGGCAAATCGCTCACCCGTCGCCTGCGCAAGTGTTGCGTTCTCGAAAGCGTAACTTTGTGCTTCTCTTAGCATGTTGAATATCTGCCCTTTCGCCTGTGCAAACGCATCGTCCAGTTCGTTGCCGATTCTCTCTGTTTCTTCGACCAAGTTGGCGTCTTCCGCCTGTCGGTACTGCACCGCCAGATTGAAAAGTTCGTCTGCCTCTTCCACCGAACCAACCAAGGCGCTCAGATCGCTATTGCGCTGCGTTTGAGCCTTAAGGATAAGTGCCTGTGCCTTCTGAACGGCGCTGATGACCTTTTGATAATCCTCCGCAACCTCCGTCGGTGGGTGAATACCCTGCAAACCAAGGAAGACTATCTCAATACCCAAGCCCTCCTCGTCGGCAGCTTTCTGAATCCTCTTGGTTAGAATACTTCTTGCTTCGGTTCTTCCTGCCCTAAGCAGACTGCGCTCGGGGTCGGTTTGCTCATCAACCTCTATCTTCGCACTTGCCGCAAACTTTGTGAGTTCGCGATAGCAGATGTATTCAAGTACTTTCTCGGGTTCATTGTGTCCATAGACAAAAGAATACAGGTCCTTTATTCTGTATTGAACGGGAACCGCCGCAATCACAAGACTAACAGGCACAGCGCCAGCAACCGGACCCGCACTTTGTTCGCTTGCTACAAGCAGCTGGTACTCCTTCTCATAATGAGCCTGGCCCCACAAAAGCGGCTGACGCTGAATTTCCTTAGTCTCCGGATCAATCTTGTGGACAAAACCAATGCTGATTTCGGAAATCATCTTCGTGCGGTGCTTGTAGGCGATATCGATCGGCCAGGGCCATTTGATCGCCAATCCCGGGCCGACACTCCTGACCTCGCCCGCCTTCGTCGTAGGATTGCCGAAATGCTCTATTATCGCCTCTTCGTCGGGCGCCACTACCACGACACAACTCAGCAGATAAAGCGTCACCACACCGAATAGGAGCAAGGGCACGATCCACTCCTCGAGCAGCTTATAAAACCACGTTTGAGAAACTTCGAAGCCAAACTGATAGTCGATGGCATCGGCGGCGCTGCGCAATATCCCGCCCGGCTCATTTATGACGCCCAACAGTCTGCTGTCGAAGGCGCTCCTGCTGTATTGGCCTTTGAGCCTTGGACGGTATATGTCCAGCACCAGATTCAGGGCGGTTTCTATGCCAAGGACAACAAGCAATCCCGTGACCACGTATGCGATGACCTTCACCGGGGCAAATCGATTGAAAAGATATGCCAGGGCCAGCGCCACAGCCAGTGCGAAGCACAAAACCGCCACGCCAAGCAGGGAGCTTCCGCCGGCCTTTAGCGGTTTCCACTCAGGCTGAACGGACATGCCCGTCGCGTAGCGCGAAATCAAGAAGCTCACAAACGCTATGGCCGTTATACAGATTCCGCAAAGCAGCGGCTGTTTCAGCTCGCCATCGGCTCCGCCCAGAACGACATTCAACAGATACAGGCCTATCAAGACCTGATAGATCGCTATCAGGGCCGAGAATATGGGCAGAAACCATTTTTCGAAGATCTCGAGCCGGCGCTGTGCTGCGGAAAACAAGCCGGCGCGTTCGCTTCCGGCCTGGAAGATCGTAGAGCTCTCTTGGTCGCCGCCCATTTGGCCGACGTCGAGTTTCTCCTGCTCAGCCAACGCACGCTGTTGAAACTGCAAGCACAGAACAAACCAAATCAATGCAACCGAGAGGAGAAGCCACGCAATCGCAGAGATCGCAATGAAACCGCTCCATCTACCCAAGAAGAAGGCAATACCGAAAAACACGACGCTCAAAATCAATGCCACCAAGGCTACATGTACGGGACGCTTGGACGATACTGTCATTTTCTATTCCGGTCTTGAAGTTTTGAACAAAAAAAACGCAAACATCGTATTCGTTTGATTACACATATCAACTCACTGCAAGTTATGAGTTGCGTACTATAGCAAGTGAAGGTATTTTAGTATAGGGACTATTGCGAAAAAAAATGGATCCTCTTTTAGAAGGCAGACGCGGCCACTCGCATAGAAGCGCCGGCACAGCCGGACGGTAGTGACTTATGAACAAATTACTTACGATAGCCAAAAACACTTTCATAGAGACACTGAGACAGCCAGTATATTCCATAATTATTGCCGCCGCCCTGCTGTTGCTGTTCCTAAGTCCGTCGGTGGCCATGTATACAATGAGCGACGATAACAAGCTCTTACGCGAGATAGGGCTGTCTACGCTGTTTCTGACCAGCTTGTTCATCGCAATTTTTTCCGCCTCCGGGGCCGTCGCCAAGGAGCTTGAGAACAAGACTATCATGACCGTCCTGAGCAAACCCGTGCAACGTCCTATATTCATCATAGCCAAGTTCCTCGGCGTAGCTGCGGCGGTTATTCTGGCCCATTATATTTGCACGATCGCCCTTCTGATGGCGATCCGGCACGGCGTTATTGAAACCGTCAATGACACCCACGACTGGACGGTCATGGGCTCAGCGGCGGTCACAATCATCTCTGCACTACTGCTAAGCGCCTTTTTTAACTACACTTACGGCTGGAGATTCCTGTCGACCGCAATGGTCATGACAGGTATATTTGCCACGCTAACAATAGTATTCCTATCCCTTATCGACCGAAACTGGCAGTTTAATCCACATGATAATGGCTTCAACGCCGTGGATATCTACGGTTCGGTCCTATTGCTCCTGGCGGCGATCATAATCGTCGCCTTAGCCGTGGCGTTGTCGGCAAGATTTAACATAGTGGTAACCCTAGCAGCCTGTACGGGGATTTTCCTGCTGGGCCTGATAAGCGATTCTGTTTTCGGCAGATTGGCGCAGACACATTCATGGGCCACCGTAGGCCGATATCTCGTGCCGAACCTGCAGATTTTCTGGATAAGCGACGCGATCTATGAAAGCAGCGAGGTCCCTTTGAAATACATCGTGATAAGCGCTTCCTACGCCCTGTGCTACACCGCAGCGGTTCTCGCATTTGCCATCGCCCTGTTCCAACGACGGCAGGTGGGGTAAGAAGTGCCTAAAGTTGAAAGTGCGAAAAATATGGCTATCAGGAAATCAGGAAATCAGGATGCAGGATACCAGGACATCAGGACACCAGGAAAAACCTATCCACCTCTGGCGGACTGACCTGGTACCCTGATAACCTGATGTCCACTACCTGATAGGCTGGTATCCTGATGGCCTGAATCAGTAATTCACTTTAGCTCACTTTTTTTATAACCGCTATTTCATCGCAGTTTTGCTGCTTCGGACATCTCGCACAATCGCTCCAGACCTTCATGGGCATCGTCTCTTTTTGGACGATCTCGAATCCCGATTTCAGAAAGAATTCAGGCTCCAACGTAAGTGCGAAGACCCTCGGCACGCCGAGAGCCGCAGCTTGCTCGGCCGCCGCGGCCACCAACATCCTGCCGATCCCCTTCGCTTTCTTGGTTTCATCAACCGCCAGCGATTTTATCTCCGCCAGGTCCGACCAGACAATCTCCAGCGCACAGCAGCCCACGACGCTGGCGTCCAGTTCGGTCACCGTAAAGCACTGAAGATTCTCATAAATATCCGCCACCGAGCGAAACAACATCCTGTCCCGCTCGGCATAGGAACTGATCAGGGCATGAATCGCCTTGACATCTGAGATCTTCGCGCTGCGTATATTCATGAGTAACAAGTGTAGCCCTGAGGACATACCGAAACAAAGACAAATTAGGTGCCGATTCTGGAAAGCTTGTTTCTACATCCCTTTCAACATACCGGGTAATCTAAAGCATTCGGTAATTTCCAGTCTTGGCGATTCTTATCACACCTATCGCATTATCTATATCGATTCTATCAAATGCGGTCAGACTCTGCCAATAAAATGAGCTGCGAGCGTAATACTTGCTGTCCTCTTTGATCATTTGTCCACCCCAGACAGTCTTCCAAAGCAACCCTCAAGATGTGTTCTGCACTCGCAGAATCGACGGTCTGCCCTCGACCTACCCCGCTCTCAGAAATCGCGCTTTGAATCGGCTTTGAATGTATTACAATAGAGCCCGAGCAGCATACGGACTATGTTCTCATTGAAAGGAAAAGCCAGAAGTGATACACGAACGACGTGGATTCACGCTCATAGAGCTTCTGGTTGTCATCGCAATCATAGCATTGTTGATGGCGATCCTGATGCCAGCCTTGCAGCGAGTGAGAAAACAGGCAAGAGCGGTCATTTGCCGGTCAAACCTTAAACAGTGGGGCTCCATCTTCGCGATGTACACGGACGACAATGATGGCTTCTTTCCCAGACGCACGCAGTCGTCCGGTCGTTGGATAAATGTGCTCTACGACTATTACTATCGCCAAGACAAGATGCGCTGCTGCCCGACCGTGACAAAGACTGCCGCGGACTACCCCCCCGGAGCCGCCAGCACACTTTCAGCAGGTGGCGGCACATTTACGGCCTGGGGCAAAATCGCTGTGACGCCAAACGAAAGCTGGGGCCCAGTCGGTACTTGGGGCAGCTATGGAATCAACCATTGGGTCTATGTGGCCGGGCAAGATCCGCTCTATGGCCAGTCTGATGAATACTACTGGGGTACGGTCAATGTCAAGGGCGGCGCCGGCATTCCGCTGTTCCTGGACTGCTGGTTCTTCTGCGGTGGACCGGAGAATGACGATACGCCGCCCAGCTATGACGGTGAGCGGTTCGCCCGACACACGAACTCGATGAATCGATTTTGCATCAACCGACATCAAGAGGGCATAAACGGCATCTTTTTGGACTATTCAGCGAGAAAGATCTGGCTCAAGGAACTTTGGCGCCTGAGATGGGCCAAGAACTTTAGCTTGGCAGCACCATTGCCCTACTGGGAAACCGAAGCGCCTTGGATGGCACAATTCAAGGGCCCGTGACAGACAATCTGCTAACACACACTGAGTTTCACTTCGCGTCGAGTATCTCAGTTCGGGCCAGGCCTGGCCGGCGAGATGCCTGCTGAGGCAGCCGGCTCCGATTTGATCACACGAATATCGTCCAGGTAGATCCCGCCGGAACCGTTGGGCTGCGGATTGTCGGGATCACCGACTCCAATGGACATTTTCCGGACCGCAGTGACATTCACCCCTTCAGCGGCCAGATCGGCCAGCGGAATGCTCCATTGCCGCCACTCTATCGCCCGCACGGCATCAGGATCGGGATTTCTTACAATCGCTGTCCGGGCGGCACTGTCCTCTATCGCCACATACAGACCACCGGGGCCATTGGTCGCAGCGCCTCTGAAGAACACCCGCAGAGTATCGGCGCCGTTGACGGTCCAATCCTGCGCTGTTACCCATATCCGCTCGGCCTGTGAGTACCAGGGGATGTCAACGTTATTATAGTGGAGAGGCATCGCCTGCCGGCCGCCATGCACTATTCGTTGCTCGGCGAACGGGGCCTTCCAGTAGCCTACCGACGAGCCAGTGCCGTTGCCCTCGAAGTAGGGACCGCCGAACGGTGAACCGAAGCCGTACCCGTCGAGCCAGCTTTGGAAGATCGCCCGACTAGCGTCGGCGTTGTCGTCATAAAGCTCAAAATCGTCCACTACGATAAAGCCGGCAGTAGTGAAACTCCAAACGGAGCCCGGAAGGAACTGCCAGGACTCAGCTTCGTTGACTTCATCCACTCTCCAATAGTAGGTCTTGTTCGGCTCCAGAGCTCCCGGCTCGTATGCAGTGAGGTCCAGGTCCTGTCGGCCCCGATAGATGCCTGCGGTCTGAACATTTGCATCTGCAACTGCCTGTTCATCCTCGCTGAAATACACATCGTGACCGGCCGTGTAGGCCCCGGAAGTCCAGACAAGCAGAAGCGCCTGTGTTACGTCACCGGCGCCGTCATAAGGGCGAGGGCCAAACGCCCACGGAGACGGATCGAAGCTCAGATCTATCCCGGGATTAGTCGCTTCGATGACCGGTAAGTCATCGGAATACGCACTCTCGTCGAGCGGGTTGTAACGTAGATCCAGGTGGCTGAGGCCGAGCAGAGATCGCAAGGGATAGATGTCCGCAATTTCATTGCTCCGCAGATAGAGCGATTCGAGCCCCGTCAATTCGGACAGCCCCGATATGTCGCCGATCTGATTGTCTCCCAGACTCAGGGATTTGAGATTCGGCAATTCCGGCATCACAGGGACGGCCATGATCCGGTTGGATTCCAAATCAAGTACTTGGAGATTGGCAAGGGCCGACAGATCGGGGAGTTGGGCAATCTGATTTGACTGCAGATCCAGCGATCTGAGATTCGTCGGGCCGGTCAAGACCGGAAGGGCTGCAATCCGGTTGTTCTTGAGAGTCACAGCTTCGAGAGCGGGCAAGCCCGACAGGCCCGAAATATCTGTGATCAGATTGCCCTCGCAGTCGAGGATCTTGAGGTTGGACAGCTCGGAAAGGCCGGGAATTACCGTAATCCGGTTGTGCTTTAGATCCACGGCTTCGAGGCTGGACAGCCCCGAGAGCCCGGAGATGTCGACGATCCGGTTGACGCCAAGCGCCAGTGATTTCAGATTCGGCAGCTCCGACAACTCAGGAATCGCCGCTATCCTGTTGCCGTAGAGAATCACGGTCTCTAGACTGTGCAACCCCGACAGGCTGGAAATATCGTCTATCTGATTGCCGCTGAGACTCAAAGACTTGAGATTCCGCAGGCCCGAAAGCGCATCGATGCGTTGGAGACCGGTCCGGTCGAGCAACAGCGTTTCGAGACCGATCAGCCCGGACAGAGCAGCAATGTCCGTGAGTCGGCTGTTACTCAGATCCAGCCATGCCAGATTGATCAGTCCGGATAAAGGGGATACGTCGGTAATTTGATTGCGCTCGAGGTCGAGACGCCTTAGACGGACCATCTCGGACAACGCCGTGATGTCGCCGATCTGATTTCCGTAGAGAGTCAATATTTCGATCCCGGTCAGACCGGACAATGCGGAAATATCCGTGATCTGGTTGTCGCTGAGGTTCAACCACGTCAGAGCTGTAAGCTCCGACAGAGAAGAAATATCTGTGATTCGGTTCGTCTGCATTTGCGGCGCCCCGCCGGCCTGGGAGAACACCACTCCAAGATCCAGGTAGGTGAGATTCTTCGCATGTTCGAGACCTGTGAGTTCTCCGATATCCTTGCCGGCTGCATGGAGGTGCGTGAGTGCGAGCATCTCCGTGGCCGTCGGATCGGCCCGGCCCAAATGCAACTCGATACATGTTCTCAACTGGGAATCCGCAAAATGGACCGGCTCTTCCACTCCTGCCGCAACATCGTAACGTCTCGCCTCGGCCGCCCGGCCGCTTAGACAGACGCCAAGCAACACAAAGAGCGATATTGCACGCCTGCCACCTTGGCTGCAATGACCTGAGAAACCGGAGGACCTGCCTGAATGACACATTGTCTGCTATTCTCTCAAAAAGCTGAATGAATCGCCCTCTTTCTGTTGTCTCCCATTTTATCTCGAATCTGGGCCCAAATCAAAACGTTTTTGCGCCGGAGCCAAAAAAGACTGGCAAAACGATTGCCTCTTGTGTATCTTACTTGCGATTCTCGTAGTGGGGTGGGGTGATTCGAGCAATGGACTTATGAACCTCGAACAACAAGCAATGAACTAAAGAGTATGCGATTTATACTGATTGACAAAGTCGTCTCGCTCCAAGCGGGCAAGCAGATCAGGGCGGTGAAGAACGTTTCTCTGAGCGAGGAATATCTTGCGGACCACTTCCCCACGTTTCCCGTGCTGCCCGGCGTGTTGCTGCTGGAAGGATTGATCGAGTCGGCATCGTGGCTCGTGCGTAAAAGCGAAAACTTCACACACAGCATGATATTGCTTGAACAGGCGAGAAATGTGAAGTATAAGAGTTTCTTGGCGCCCGGCACGCAAATACAATATACGATCGACGCCAAGACTATCGAAGAGAACGTCAGCAGCTTCGTCGGCCTTGGCGTCTCGCAAGGTCAGCGAATCGTCGAGGCACGGCTCGGATTGAGGCATTTTAACCTGGCCGACAACGATTCGGCAATGGCGGCGGTTGACGCCAAAGTAATTGAAAACATGAAAAAACGATGGAAGATATAATTCCGTAACACAGAGGACAAACTAAACAAATTCTAAATCCTAAACCCTAAATCCTAGGCAAATTCTAAACTCTAATGTTCAAATTTTCAAAACCAAGTGTTTTAGTCATTTGAATTTTGGTCATTAGATATTGTCTATAATTTAGGATTTAGATATTAGTATTTATTCCAATTGGAGGTAGCATAAGTATGGCAATTAGTCGGGACGAAATATTTGATAAGGTACAGGAAGTCATGGTCGATGCCCTCGGAGTCGATGACGACGAGGTCACGATTGAGGCGACCTTGATGGGAGATTTGGGGGCCGAGAGCATTGACTTTTTGGACATTGTTTTTCGGCTGGAAAAGGTGTTCGCAATAAAAATCCCCCGAGAGGAGCTGTTTCCCGCTGAAGACTTGATGAACAACTCGGAATTCATCCTTAACGGCAAATTGACGGAAAAGGGCCTGGCCGAGTTGCGGGACAAAATGCCACATACTGACCTGACAGAGTTCGAGAAAGACCCCGACATAAACAAACTGGGCGACCTGTTCACCGTCAATGCAATCGTCAACTACGTTGAGAACAAGCTCAACGCCGCTTAGAATAGCCGGCAATATCGCCAAAGATGTCTGCGGCAGGATGGCCTGCGGTCAATCTGCCGCTTCCTTTAATATGGGCGAGTTCGCGCGGCGCAGCGTGTTGTAAGACAGAGTCCCAAGTAGGAAATGCGTTGGATCTGGATAGATAAATTTGTTGAGTTCCACAGCGGCGAGGGCGCCGTGGCGCTCAAGAACGTCACGCTGGCCGAGGAGCATTTGCACGACCACTTCCCGGGATTTCCTGTCATGCCGGAGAGCCTGATGATCGAGGCAATGGCCCAGACGGCGGGGATACTCGTAGGCGAAGCGAAAAAGTTCCAGGAAAAAGTCATCCTGGCCAAGATAAAAAGGGCCGTTTTTTTCGATTACGTTAAGCCGGGCGATGCTATAAAGATTCGGGCAAAGATCGAATCCATCGTCCCTGAGGCCGCGACTACAAGCGGCGAGATCACGCGGGACGACAAGTTGGTTGCCGAAATAGATTTGATGTTCAGTCACATAGACCAGAATCTGGCGGGTATCGAGTTTCCCGAGGAGAACTTCGTGTTCGGCAGTGACACATCCGTATTTGAATCGCTGCTGCGCGATGTGCTTTCGGCCGCCGGCAAAGAGTCGGAGCAAAACTGATGGATTCGGCTCGCGTAGTAATAACCGGCCTTGGCGCAGTAACTCCGCTGGGACTGACCGTCGACGACACATGGGCCGGCCTCAGTGCGGGTAAGGTCGGGATAGAGACAATCACCGCATTCGACCCGGTGGGTTTCGATTGTAAATTAGCCGGCCAGGTCGGCGATTACAGGATACGAGATTATCTGCCGAAGAGTCTTCGCAAAGCCATCAAGCTGATGTCCCGCGACATCGAGCTGTCCATCATTGCCGCCGGCGAAGCTCTCGCCGATGCCGGTCTTGCCACCAAGGGCATCGACCCGAAGAATATCAACGTCGATCCCGAGCGAATAGCGATCAATCTCGGCGCCGGTTTGATAAGCTGCGACCTCGTCGAGCTGGCCCCCGCCGTGGCGGCGAGCCTCACCGACGGCAAGTTCGATATTCGCAAGTGGGGCAAAGAGGGGCTCGAACAGGTGACGCCCTTGTGGCTGTTGAAATATCTGCCCAACATGCTCGCCTGTCACGTGGGTATCATCCACGACATTCAGGGCCCGAGCAATACTATTACCTGCGCCGAGGCAGCCGCTCATCTGGCGATCGCCGAGGCGGCCCAGGTCATCGCTCGCGGGGCAAGCGACATCGCCCTGGCCGGCGGCGCCGAGGCCAAGGTCAACCCTATCGTCATGATCCGCCAGTGCCTGCTCAAGAGGGTTACCAGCCAAAACAATGACGATCCCGCCACTGCGTGCAGACCTTTCGACGCCGACGCCAAAGGCTCGGTTTTCGGCGAAGCCGCCGGCGTGGTGATACTTGAGAATCTCGAAAACGCCGAAAAGCGAGGTGCAGAGATTTACGCCGAAGTGGTCGGCATCGGCCAAAGCAATAACATTAACCCTGTATACGAGCGCCTCGAGCCGAACGGCTATGGGCTGCAGATAGCAATCGAAAAGGCAATGGCCGACGCGCAGTTACAGCCGGAAGATTTGGACCTGGTCATCCCGCACGGCACCGGGATAGCCGCAGACGATCTGGCCGAGGCGACAGCTATTGAGGCAGCTCTCGGCGAGGCAGCGGCTGAGATTGCCGTCTGGCCCACCAAGAGTATGTTGAGCAACACCGGCGCCGCCGGCGGAGCAGTTGACATCGTCGCCGCTATTTGTGCGATGAATGAAGGCAAAATCCCCGCCGCGGTAAACTGTGACACGAAAGCGGACGGTTGCAGTCTGAACATTGCGGCCGAGCAGCGAGATATAGACATCCGTTACGCACTGTCGTGCAGCTATACCTACGGCGGACAGACCGCCGCAGTGGTATTAAAGAACAGCAAATGCTAAGTTCGAATATCGAAATCCGAAACAATATCAAATGGCCGAAACTCAAATGAGCCAAACAACATGTTTTGAAAATTTGAACATCGGGATTTCAGATTTGTTTAAGATTTCCGGGACAACACCGGGCAACAGGCATCCGGAAACGACACCGGAATTGTCGTACTTCGGATTTCGAGTTTACCCACTATACGCCAAACTTGGAATAGACAGGTAGATGTTTAAGAAAAACACAAATGAGCAAGTCGTCATCACGGGGATGGGGATTGTTTGTCCGGTGAGTCACGTTGTGGAATCGCTGTGGCAGGCGCTGTTGACCGGCAAGAGCGGCGCGGCCAAGACTACTATTTTTGACGCCTCGACGTTTCCCACGACTTTCGGCGCTGAGGTCAAAGACTACCGTATAGCCGAACACACGGCCAATCCCCAGTTGCACGAGCATAGCAATAGGGGCTCGGGTTTCGTTATAGGTGCGACGGCGCAGGCCTGCAAGCAGGCGGCAATAGAAATCGAAACCGACCAGCCAGCAGACGGCATTGACCGGACGAAGCTGGGTATCTACCTCGGCGCCGGCGAGGGCTCGGTCGACAACGATGTGTTTTTCGGCGCAATCGCAGAGGGGTGGGACGCCGAGAATCACGAGATGGACTGGGGCAAATGGGCCGAGGTCGCTTTCGGTCGGATGCATCCGATGCGCGAGCTTGAGCAGGAGCCGAACATGCCTGCCGCTCATATCGCGATGCTGACCGGCGCTCGCGGGCCGACGAGAAGCTGTCTTACCGCCTGTGCCGCAAGCACTCAGGCGGTCGGCGAGGCGACGATGCTGATCCGCAAGGGCGACGCCGATGTCATCATCGCAGGCGGAGCGCATTCGATGATACACCCGCTGGGCGTCACGGGCTTTAACCGCCTGACCGCCCTATCGACGAGAAACGACAGCCCCGAGACTGCGTCGAGACCGTTTACCGCCAGCAGAGACGGGTTCGTCCTCGGCGAAGGCGCAGCGATACTCATCCTCGAATCCCTGACCTCAGCGAAGAAGCGAGGCGCCGAGATCCTCGCTGAAGTCATCGGCTACGGAAGCAGTTCCGATGCCTTTCGCATCACCGACATGCACGAAGACGGCAGAGGCGCTGCACAGGCGATAAACGCGGCACTTGCCGATGCGGGCATAAGCTACAAAGATGTGGATTACATAAACACACACGGCACGAGCACCGCCGAGAACGACTCGATAGAGACCAAAGCGATCAAGGCTGCCTTCAAGGAAGAGGCGAAGAACACTCCGGTAAGCAGCGTCAAGAGCATGCTGGGCCACCTGATCGGCGCTGCCGGTGCCGCCGAGCTGATAACTTGTGTGCTGGCGATGCGAGACAGTATCGTGCCGCCAACGATGAATCTGCATGATCCGGACCCCCAACTGGATCTCGATTACGTACCTAGTGAGCCGAGGAAGATGGCGGTCAACATCGCGATGAACGAATCCTTCGGTTTCGGCGGCCAGAACAACGTTGTAATAATCAAGAAGTGGCAATGACTAGAGGAGATAACCTGATCTACTGGTAACCAAACACAATGATCGATATTAAGCAAATACGAGAGAATCCGCAGAGATTCGCGGTAGCCTCCAAGGCCAAGAAATTCGATGTCGATGTCGACAGGCTCATTGAAGTGGACGCCAGCCTGCGAAGCGCAAAGCAGCAACTGCAGGAGATCTCCACGGGCAAGAATCGCATCGGCAAGTCAATCCCGAAGCTCTCGCCGGACGAAAAGCAGGCCGCTTTATCACAGCTTTCGGAACTCAAGCAGCAAGAGGCAAGATACGACAGGGGTGTCCGTGAATTGCAGCCTGAATTTGAGGCGCTGATGCAGCAGGTGGCGCAGCCGGCGGATGATGATGTCCCGATAGGCGAAGATGATACGGAAAATGTTGAAATCAGAAAAGAGGGCTGCCTGCGCCAATTCGATTTCGAGCCCAAGGACCATCTGCAGTTGGGCCTGGCGCTGGGCATCATTGATATCGAGCGAGGCGTGAAATTGGCGGGGGCGAGAAATTACTTCCTCAAGGGCGACGGCGCCCTGCTGCACTGGGCCGTTCTGCGCTTTGCGATGGACCTCATGATCGGCAAAGGTTTCGTCCCTCTGTCGGTGCCGCTGCTCGTGAAAGACGAGGCGATGAGAGGGACAGGCTACTACCCCGGCTCCGAAGACCAGACCTACCGTATGGAAAAGGATCAGTTGAATCTGGTCGGAACCGCCGAGGTCCCGCTGACCGCCTATCGGATGGGCGAGATTCTGGATGCAGAGGAATTGCCGTTGAAGTACACCGCGCTTTCAAGCTGCTTTAGACGTGAAGCCGGTGCCGCGGGCAAGGACACTTACGGCCTGTACCGAATCCACCAGTTCGACAAGGTCGAGCAGGTCGTCATATGCGAAAACAGTGCCGAGGCGAGCGCCAGGTTCCACGATGAGATTTTAGGGAACGCCGAGGCGGTTATGCAGGCGCTCGAACTGCCCTACCGCGTGGCGAATGTCTGCACTGGTGATCTCGGCAGGGGCCAGGCCAAGAAATTCGACATCGAAGCCTGGATGCCGTCGCGCGAGAATTATTGCGAGACCCACAGCGCGAGCAAATTCTACGAGTTCCAGGCGAGAAGAATGAATTTGCGCTATAAAGAGCCCGGCACGAAAAAGAACGTTTTCTGCCACACGCTAAACAACACGGTCATCGCTTCTCCGCGGATATTGATACCGATTCTGGAGCTATACCAAAACGCGGATGGGTCGGTTACGGTACCGAGCGTCCTGCGCCCATACATGAACGGCAAGGATACCCTTGAAGGGTAGTAAATTCCCGCGAGTGAGATCATAAACTGTTATTTTAAAGCTACTTACCCGCGCAATAACGGGGATTTTCAACCGGGAGCACTAGAAAAAGATCGCCAACCCAGCGTAAGCAGAAGGAGCCCAATTATGACCAAAGAAGAAGTCCTAGAATTCATCACGAAAAACCCGGTCTTCAGTCTCGCAACAATCGACGGCAGCCAGCCTCGCACACGCATGATAATGATGTATCGGGGCGACGAGAACGGGATCATCTTCAGCACCGGTCGCGAAAAGGACGTCAACAAACAACTGCAAATCAACCCGGCGGTTGAAATGTGTTTCTACGGCGGCGAGCAAAACTGCCAAGTCAGAATTGACGGCACCGCAGAGGTTGTCGACGACCTGGAACTGAAAAAACAAATTGTCGAGGACTTCCCCTTCCTCAAACCATGGATCGAAGCCCAGGGCTACGAGGTCCTGATCACATACAGCGTCCAGAATGCCAAAGCCACAACCTGGACAATGGAAACAAACGAGCAGCCAAAAGAGTACGTGCAGTTGTAGTCAGGACAGTCTATATCTTGTCATTGACCTTCAGTCTGTAGTCTATTTTCCTATGGATGGCACGCAGCGGAAGTTGGAACGGGTCGGCACCTTATGTCGACGAGCAACGGCGTCAGACAAGGAGAATATCATGCGAAAAGTCACTTTGTTCTTTTGTGCAACGTTAGTCATATCGAGCGCCTGTGTTTTCGACTGCTTCGGGGCCTATGACGTTGTGATAAAATCGGGTCGTGTATATGACGGTTCGGGCGAACAATCGTATGTTGCCGATATCGGGATCGAGGCCGATCGGATCACGGCTATCGGCACACTCGACGCCGACGCCGATCTGGTGATCGATGCCGAGGGGCTGGCGGTTGCGCCCGGTTTTATCAACATGCTAAGTTGGGCCAACGAATCTCTCATACATGACGGCAGGTCCCAGAGCGATATTCGTCAGGGCGTAACGCTTGAAATCCTGGGCGAAGGAACGTCGATGGGGCCTCTGAGCACCACGATGAAACAAGACATGCGCGACGCTCAGGGGGACATCGAATTCGATATAGAGTGGACCACACTCGGCGAGTATCTCGAATATCTTCAACGAAGAGGCGTATCGACCAACGTCGCCTCTTTTGTGGGCGCCGCTACCGTTCGCATTCATGCCCTGGGATACGAAGACCGGGCACCGAGTCCCGGAGAACTCGAACAGATGCGCAAACTCGTGGCTCAGGCAATGGAAGAGGGCGCAGTGGGCGTCAGCTCGGCGCTGATCTACGCACCTGGCGTCTATGCCAAGACCGATGAGCTGATCGCCCTTGCCGAAGTGGTGGGCCGATACGGCGGGATGTACATTTCGCATCTGCGCAGCGAGGGCAATAACGTGCTCAATGCACTGGATGAGTTGATTACAACCGCACGCAAGGCAGACGTCACCGCCGAGTTCTATCACATGAAGGCCGCCGGCAAGCCGAACTGGCCCAAACTGGATGCAATGATCGAAAAGGTTGAGAAGGCCCGCGCCGACGGTCTCAGGATAACGGCGGACATGTACAACTACACGGCCGGCGCAACCGGCCTCGACGCGGCGATGCCTCCCTGGGTCCAGGCCGGCGGCCACCGTGCCTGGGTAACCCGGCTCAAAGACCCGAGCATAAGGCGGCGACTCGTAAAGGAGATGACAACGCCGACCGACGAATGGGAGAATCTGTATCTGTTGGCGGGCTCGCCCGAGAACGTCCTGCTGGTTGAGTTCAAGAATCCAAAACTCAGGCATTATATCGGAAAGACACTCGCAGAGGTCGCCAGGCTCAGAGGCAAGTCACCGGAGGAGACTGCGATGGACCTTGTCGTCGAAGACGACAGCCGGGTCGGGACGGTTTACTTCTTGATGTCCGAAGAAAACGTGAAGAGGCAGATCAAACTGCCCTGGGTCAGCTTCTGCTCGGACGCCGGGTCACTCGCCCCGGAGGGCGTGTTCCTCAAGGTGAATCCGCACCCGCGCGCATACGGCAGCTTCGCCCGGTTGCTCGGGAAATACGTCCGCGAAGAAAAGGTCATCCCATTGGCCGAGGCGGTCAGACGCTTGACGTCACTGCCGGCGCAGAATCTCAAGCTCGACAAACGCGGAAAGCTCGAGAAGGGATACTACGCCGATGTCGTCGTTTTCGATCCCGAGAGCATCGCCGATCATGCAACGTTTGAAAAGCCGCACCAGTACGCGACGGGCATGGTGCACGTCTTCGTAAACGGCACACAGGTGCTGAAAGACGGCGAACACACGGGCGCAAAGGCCGGGCGCGTTGTACGTGGCCCCGGATGGAAGAAGTATTAGG
>CAZLTY010000015.1:0-32715 GCA_964562575.1 uncultured Pirellulales bacterium | reverse complement strand
TTATGAACTTACCGCTTTTTTCTGACAACTATACAGTTTTGAGGGAGGCGTCAAAGAAGGTTTCGGAGTGTCTGAAAAAGAACTACAAATCGTCAACAGCCGAGGAAGAATCAAAAGGTATAGATGGATATATTGGTGATACTCCCGTAAGTATAAAGCCCCACACATATAAGGCTCAGTCTTTAAGACTTAGCGAGCAGATTGACGTGAGCATCATATATTATGAGAAGAAGAAAACGGGCTTAATCATCGAGTACGATCTGTAATCACGTTAACAGAGAAAACAAAGAACTCAACTCTGTATGGTCAATAACAGGTTTGTCGGAGTACATTATTCTAAATGAACCTTCTGTTGTCTTCTCACAGTCCATCAGATAATTTATGAGGAGTTTGGTTTCCTGCCGTGTCATTACTGGAAATCCAAAGTACTCATTTGTGTATTTGAATGCGTCGTCTCCCTTGTTCTGCTTTCTCTCCTCAACGAAACTTAGATGATTACTAATCCGTTGCTGAATATACGTATTACATTTTTCAACGACATTCTGAGCTATGGTTTCAAGAATGACCGGCTCAAGACTTCCAGCTATTTCTATCCCTATACTGTTTCTATTTGATGCAATAGCAGCTAATGCAGTCGTACCAGTACCCAGAAACGGATCTAAAACAGTAGCCCCTCTCACCGAATACATGTTTATCAAACGATACGCAAGTTCAAACGGAAATGCTCCACTTCGGTCTCTAATGTCTTTGTGGTTAAGAGCCTGACTCACGCCTTTCAAGCCGAACCACACATCTGAAAACCAACTGTTCCTCTCTTCCCAGAAATACGCACTCTGATTTCTCAACAGTTTGTCGTCAGCCTTTTTGAAATCTCTCTTGTTACCTTTTCTCAGGACCAAAACATACTCATGTTCGAGCGTCACATAGGCACCTGGAGGAAGCATGCCTGAGCCCATAAACTTGTTAGGTGCATTAGTCTGTTTTCTCCAAATTATGTTTGGCAGATTGGAGAAACCTAACTCTATGCATCTTGATAGTATTCTTGCATGATTAGGATATAACTTGAAGTGCTTACGGATAGTCCTTGTTGCATCTCCAATATTTATGCAGGCAATTCCCCCATACTTCAGCACCCTATAAACTTCCCCCCACATCTTGTCGAGGAGTCTATGCATTAGCTCGAACGCAGAGTTGCCATCTCCATCATCCATTGCGGCCCTGATAGCCGTATCTTGATTGGAAAAAATCTCATCCCACATCTCAATCATAGGATAAGGAGGAGAAGTCACCACCAAATCAACAGTCTCATCCACAATATTCTCAAATGCTTGCGAGTCCCTAAATACGATTCTATGAACACTCTCCATCTTCAGTTTTCTCTAAAAAAGACCAGCGGACACATATCCACAAACTAATGCAGACTACGCCCTGCAATTCCATTGGTATTTATTATAAACGCCTCAACAGATAACTACGACTATATTTCTCGAAAAGCTTCCTTCTTCATCCATCAGTCCCACTTGCTCTTTCACTCGCCTGCGACAAATCCGGCAGCTTAGAAATCGCTTCTGACTCCTGACCTCTCAGAGTATGCGCATACAGCGACATGGTCAGATCTATGTCCTTGTGTCTCATAATCAGTTTTGCGTGAGACACTCTCAGAGAAGTTCACCAAGATCACCTTGTTCACCGGATTGGTTTTCGGGCAGTAGTCAGCGTGAACGCATGAACGTTGTGAATGTTATAGAGAATCTGTCGGCCAGTGCGAACAAATCTTTGAGCATCCCGTATGCTAAGTAGGATAAATTAGGATTATATAGGTTGGACGAGCCATGCAATCGCTAACCAACGAACAGAAGCAGCTAGTCTTTGATTACTCGCTGGACTTGACAACAGAAGAAGAAACGACTCAAGCCGAGAAACTGATTGCCAACAATGAGGAAGCCGCCGAAATTCAGTCAAAACTCAGGGCTATGCTTGCCCCTCTCGATGCGGCGCCGCTCGAACCGTGTCCAGACGACCTCGTTCAGAGAACTGTTGAATTAGCCGGCATCGGGCCTCGTACTTTTGTTCCATCACTTATTTTCTCTTAGGCCCTCTAACAAAACCGTCGTGTCGGCCCGAGGTCGAGCGAAGCGGCCAGATGCAAGGCGGCCGAAGCAGGCGATGTGAGCATCGTCGATGGAGGCCAACGCCGCAGGTGGTCACTGCAGCCGACCGAAGCCAGCAGGGTTTTGTTAGAGTGCCTTAGACCTTGAATTTGCTTATGTCGTCCTGAGGCCATAACAGCTTCCGTTCAAGATCGACAACTCTTTGTCGACTTGAATGCCGTTTTCGCCGGTCTTCCGAGGGCGGCAATACAAGAATTACTATAGAGACCCATCGTAATCTGCGATTCTCACTTTGCCCATGCTATCCTTCGCGTTGCCGAGGACCTTGCCACAGAAGTTCACTACGTTCATCATATTCAGCAGTGTGTCTTCGGGCGGCGACTGTATCTTCCATGTGCCGCCTCTTTTATTACTGTTTCTGCAAAAGCTCTATGGGATTCGTGTAGACCCAGGGCAGCCATTCATCAAGGACGAAAAGTTCGGCTTCCACACGGTATTTTCCAGGTCCATCCGGCTGCCAGTCGAGGCTGCGGCCTTCGGCGCGGTGGACTTGGCTGCCGTCCTTGACAACGATAAACCGGCAGGCCTGCGGCGAGGCGGCGCGGAGGGTAATGCCCTCCTGATAGGTCATGGACTCGCCCATCACCGCCTGTTCTTCGCCGTTTTGCGCCTTCCAGATAAAGCCGCGTCCGTCGGCCAGCATGTCAAAGCTGATGAAGACACGACCCTGCTTGAAGGATTCCAGGAGTGCCTCTTCGGTCAGTTCCTTCGCCAGAATATGGTTTCCTACAAATCGCACCATCCGCTGGTAGGGATCGAGCTGCACGTGGAAGACTTCTCGGCCAGGTTCCAGCGGACCGCGAAAGAGGCGCAGCAGCGTTTTCGTGAAGAAATTCAGATTCACCGTTGCCACGGTATCCGGGCTGGTATCGTCAATGCGCAGTTTGCCGTCTTGAGTATAATAACCTCTGAAACCCTGGTTCTGATGACAGTCATTACTGGCGAAACCAACCATCTTCCGGTCCTTATTCAAACGATCCCATTTCTTCATCTGCTCATGTTGGGTATCGAAGATCATTCGGAAGGCCTGATCCGGATAGGATCTCAGGCTCAGCAGCAGGCTGATCTTCAGTTGGTCGAGATCTTCGTCCATCGCATCTGCGTGAGTGTTATAGATGTCCATCCCCATCACTTCTGGAATTGTCCAATCGCGCTGCTCTTCGCTATGGCCATAGGTCAGTATCCCGCCGTTATCTACCACCTCTCTGGCAAGCTCCAGTGGAGGATCATTTTTCTTTAACCGCACAGTCGAATCCACGCCGAAGGGCATGAAACCATAGTCCATCTCAAAGCCCGGCACAAAGAGTTTCCCATCTTTCAGGCCTCGCCACTGCCATTTGAAATCCGCGATATTGTCCACGCAATGATCCGCCATGAAGATAAAGTCACAATCTGTTTCCTTCAAAGTGGCCAGAATCTCCTCAAAAGAGACCATGGAATCATGAGAGATGTAAGAATGATTGTGGATGGGACCGCGATAATCCGTCCAGCCATCATCCAGCGTCACTTCCTGGCGATCCGCTTTAAGCGCCGCCCAGGCCTC
Source organism: uncultured Pirellulales bacterium (assembly GCA_964562575.1). Taxonomy (GTDB): domain Bacteria; phylum Planctomycetota; class Phycisphaerae; order Sedimentisphaerales; family Anaerobacaceae; genus SG8-4. Next base: position 29,001 of record CAZLTY010000015.1, on the reverse strand, counting down.
GGCCTCTCTCGGGAAGCGGACAAAACGTCTATACAGATCCGCCCGAAAGGTATAGCCAATGAAAAGCAGGATCAGGACTATCACCAGCGCGGTGACACGAAAAGTCCAACGGAAAAGGAGCCGTAATTTGCTGGGTCTTCTCTTCTTGGGCGGAGGCGGTATGGCAGTCATTCCTTATTTGCTGACTTTCTTCCTGATGTTGATATTGAGAGCAGGCAGCTTCTTGGGCCATCGGAAGGCCTTTATAAGTTCGAGCATTTCGGAGACGATTTCCGGATGCTTTCGAGCAAGGTTGTGTTTTTCACCGATGTCCGACTCCAGATCGTAAAGCTCCATCTCATTCGACCCTCTGTCCTTGACATAACCGTAATAGTTCTTGCGGTTGGCAACCAGCAGCTTCCATTTTCCCTTGCGCACGCCGTGAAGCTCATTGCGGCAGAGATAGTAAAGGTGGTCCCGGGCACCTTTTTCACTGCGGCCGAGCAGCAACGCGGTTTGATCGACGCCGTCAATGATCCGGTCCTTCGGGACCTCGTAGCCGGCCAGGGCGGCGAAAGTCGGCATGAAATCCACCGTGGAAAAGATGGCGTCGTTCACGCGAGCCGCCGGCACGCGAGCGGGCCAGCGAATAATACAGGGCACGCGAACGCCGCCCTCCCAGGTCGAACCCTTGCCCTCTCTGAGCGGACCGGATGAGCCCCATGCGACGGCGCCGTCGTGCTTTTTTCGCAACGGCGCCTGCATGTTGTTCCAGGCGCCGTTATCTGTCGTGAATATGACCAACGTGTTCTCTCGCAATCCAAGTTCGTCGATGGCGTCAAGCAGCCGGCCCGTGTGGTAATCCAGCTCTTCAATCACATCGTCGTAGAGACCGCCCTTGGATTTACCCTTGAACTGCGGTGTCGCATCGACAACCGAGTGCGCCATCGTATGAGCGAGATACAGCATGAAGGGTCTGTCCTTGTTGGCCTTGAGAAATTCGATGCCCTTGTCGGTGTATCGCCTGGTGAGACTGGCCATGTCACGATCGACGCCTATGGGGTTGCGGTTGTCAAAGAGTCTCACCGTCCCGTTGTCGTTGGCTCCCAGCGTCCCCCAGTAATAGTCGAAGCCCTGATCGTTGGGGACCCGGCCCTTGATGTCCTGGCGATTGGAGACATCCCATTTGCCGATACAGCCGGTAGTATAGCCGACCGTTTTCAAAAGCTCGGCAAACGTGATTTCGCTCCCAGGCATGGACCATCCCTGGCTGCGAACGGGATAGCGACCGGTCAGCAGCGCCGAGCGAGACGGCCCGCAAACCGGCTGTGCATAGAAATCGGTGAAGCGTGTACCTTCTTTCGCCAGCTTGTCCAGTCGGGGCGAGCGGATTGTCTTGGACCCGTAACAGGCGAGGTCGCCGTAGCCCTGATCATCGGTGAAGATGATCACGAAATTGGGTTTCCGTCCTTGCTCAACAGCCTGCAAGGGCAACCGCCCTACCACGGCGGCCCCAAGCGCCGCTGCACCTAAACGTTTCAGAAATGTCCTTCGTTTCATAATACTATCCTCGCATTCGATGTTGGCTGTGACTGTCACTTTTCATGATGAGGAAGAATCGGTTTGGGATCTTTGGCAAAAGCGGCGGGCCGACTGTTCCTTTCCAAATCGTCAACGTGCCGCTCAAGTAGATTCCGCAGGCGCTTGACAATGGCCGGATGCCGGGAGGCGATATTGTTCTTTTCACCAATATCGTCTTGAAGATTGTAAAGCTCGCCTTTGCCCCTGGTCAGAAATTTCCATTTTCCCGATCGTACTCCCATAGCTTTGTAGAAGAATGCCTCGTGAGGCGATTTGGCGCCAGGTTCCGCGAACAGAAGCGCCGATATGTCCCTACCGTCGATGACGCGGTCTGTCGGCGTCTGCGCGCCCGCGAGTCTGGCGAATGTGGGCAAGAGATCTATCGTGCTCGTAATCTCATCACTCACAGATCCAGCGGGAATCCTGCCGGGCCACCAGGCAATGGTTGGCTCGCGCATATGACCTTCGTAGACCGGCCCGCCCTTGCCACCTCGCAAAGGCCCCATGCTCGTGCCGCCCGAGCCTCCGTTGTCGGATGTGAATATAACCAGAGTTCTGTCGTCGAGATTCAATTCGCGCAACGTACTCAGGATTTGCCCAGTGCTCCAATCCGTTTCCTCGATCTGCGCCTCGGTTTCGTTTTCCGCCTTTGCCATGAATTCCGGGCGGGCGAAACGAGGATGGTGAATAAAGGCATGAGGCAGGTAGACAAAGAACGGACGATCTTTGTTCTTGCGGATGAACGATACTGCCTCATCGGTAAACTGCTTGCAGAGCATTGCCTGGTCGTCACCGTCTTCCACCGCTGCAATCACATCGTCATTTCGCAACAGCGGCAAGGGTGGGAAATTGTATTTCTTGTTGTTCGGATGGAACCGCCACATGTCGTTCGAGTATGGAATACCGTAGTAATAGTCAAATCCATGTCTGGCAGGCATAAATTGCGGCTGATCGCCAAGGTGCCACTTACCGAAGCAGCCGGTCGCATAGCCTTTCGTCTTTAGCACATCGGCAATGGTGACTTCATCGGGATTGAGCCCACGCGCCTCGGCCGGAAAGCACACCCTTCCGTCCATGCCCACGCGTTTGGCATAGCAGCCCGTCATCAGCGACGCGCGCGACGGAGTACACGCGGCCCAGCCAATATAGAATGACGTTAGCTTCATACCTTCTTTCGCCATGCGGTTCAGGTGCGGCGTACTGTTTGTCGTTGAACCGAACGGCTCAATGTCACCATAGCCCATGTCGTCGATGAAGATTATGACAAAGTTTGGTTTGCTCACCACAGATGTAACGGCCGAGCGCCCAACAGCACGACAGCCGAGTGGGGCCAATGAAGACCCCAATGCTGCGAGACTCACCTTTCTCAAGAATGTCCTTCTATCCATCGTTGAGGCCCCTTCCTATCGCGGACTATCCATAGATATTCTTCATCTGCCAGGCGTCGAGCGACTTGAGCACGGCGTCCCGGCCCTGGGAACGCAGGGACACGCCCACGCTGTCGGCGAGGCCCGGATAGACGCGCATCGCGACGCATTGCTTGCCGTTGACGAACACCTCGACGACGCTCTTATCGACAAACACCCGCAAGCTAAGCGGCTCATCCCCGGTAAGAATGACCGGCGCCGTCTCCGGGGCGCGTGAGAGCACATCCGGCAGAACGGACGAATAGGATGAGTCAATCGTTACAAGGCTGCTGTATCTCCTGGCGCTTGCGCTGGTTCGCCCATATTCGCGGTGCCTGTAACCGCGGTTCTTAAAGAACATGATACGCGTGGTCTCCCGGCCATCGGAGGTGCGCAGCACGTCCATTTCGACCATTGGCGAATTCTTCGGGTCGATTTCAGCAACGATTTCCATCGCATTGCCTCGAATGCTCTTGAGCACGACCTCTTCGTTTGCCGGCAGATTCATATTACCAACATGTCGATGGTCGTAGCGCAGCGATTCGATGTCACCAACCGGTTCGATTCGCAGCGGGGCCAATTTGTCATTCGACGCAAGCGTCAGACTGCGAGGCAATGTCATGATCTGGTTCCAGCCCTTGGTGGGCTTTCCGGGGTTCATATTGAAAATCACTATCACACCCCCCCTGCCGTCCGGAGCTGCCGACGGCGCGTGGACACCGGCGGGCGCGTGCGGGCCGAAGTTGAAATCGCCCCCGGCGGTTACAACAAACTTGTCACGTCCCTTGTCATAGTCGCCCAGCAGATACTTACCGCCGCTCATGTGGCTAAAGTGCAACAGGATGTGCTTGTCGCCGATAGGCCAGAAATAGGGACAGGCCCCGTCGTCGCCGACGAGCGAGTATCGGTCGTTCTCAACAAACGGGTGCATATATTCCCAGTTCGCCAGGTCTTTCGAGCGGAGCAGGAAATTCGCGCGAATCCGCTTGCCACCCGGGCCGTCCGGCAGCGTGCCCGCCGAGAGCGAGTAATACACTCCGCCTTTTTTCCAGATGCATGGATCGAACACCCTGTAGGGTGGAACAGAGCCATCCGGATTCTTCACGGGGATGACGGCTTTGCCCGTTACTTTCTCCCAGTTCAAAAGAAGGGGGTCGTCGGAGACGGCAACCATATTACCGACCGCCGTACCATGGTACATCGCTATCACGCGGTCTTTTTCGACGAGGGTCGAGCCGGAGAAACAACATCTTTCCGGATTGGGGTAGATCGCATACGGCAGGTCCCGCCAGTGGATCAGATCGTCGCTGACGGCATGTCCCCAGTGCTGGCGCGGGTCCTCGGGCGGATACCCCTGGTAGAACAGATGCCAGCGTCCCTGCCAGAAACAGAGCCCGTTCGGATCGTTGAGCCGATTCTCGGGATTGACATAGTGATAGATCGGCCTGTACGGATCGCCGGCCATCTTCTTCCGCGATTCTTTGAATCGCAGGATCAGGGGATTTGTTTTGAGCTGCGCTTCCTGCTCGCGTAGCGTCCGGCCAAAGGTGAATTGCGGCACTCGCGACGTAAAATCGGGCGCGGCCTTGCCGGCCCGGGCCCCAAGTATTCCACGCGCGGGCACAACAGAAGCTGCAACGCAAACAGCTGCCTGTTTCAGAAAACTGCGACGTTTGATATGATCCATAGAACACACTCCTTGAACACAGGATGCATCAGGAAGCACGACCTGGAAGCTGCCCTGTGCCGCGAAAACCCATACTGACGGCTTAATGACTTAAAGAAAGAGAATTGTAGCCTTCAACCCTTGGACGGTCAAGGACTTACTGTGCGCTGTCTTCTGACTGCACCACACCCCGGCGGCTGCAACTACCGATTGTTTTCGTAGACCCAGACCTTCGGGTTGTACCATCCGATAGAAATGATGTCCAAATCGCCGTCTCCGTCGAGATCCACGGCTTGCGTCCCGTCGTGATGGTCGATGGCGTCCTTGGCTCCGGTGTCGATCACGTGCTGTTTCCATGCCGCACCTGCGTTGACATTCTCAAAGAGCACCACGCGGTTCTCCTGCTTGCCCCGATGCTCGCCGATGACCACGTCCGGGTCACCGTCGGCGTCGAAGTCGGCCGTGTCCATACTGAAGCCCTGGCCGGCAATCACACTGATCTTGTGCCGAGTCCACCTGCTCGTAGGATCCTCGCCGGCCTCGAGCCACCAGAGGTCGGTACCATTCTCCAGCGAAATCACAGCATCCAGCCGACCGTCCCCGTTGATATCCGCCAGGTCGACGCGGTCAGGGTCGCCCTCGGTGATCTTATCCATCCTGAAAGTGGACCACTTGCTGCCATCATTGCGAAGCCAGACGTCACCCAACAATAGATCCAAATCGCCGTCGCGATCGATGTCGCCGTGATCCAGGTCCTCGCCCTGAGGAGGACTGCTCATAGTAGTGCTCAGCAGCGTTGATGTCCAGGGGCCCCTCACGGGATCGGCAGGTACGTTCAATGCCTGGATACCTCCGCCGTCCCGATGCCAGGAAAGTGCGACTCGCAGCTCGTCGCCAAAACGTGCTACTGTACAGCCCTGCAGAAAGTCACCGGTTCCGGTGTAGCAAATGTTCTTCAGTATCTTGAAATTGCCCTTGCCATCATTGCACGCCCAGACAAACGTGCAGTTCTTGTCGGCCCCCACTCCCTCGGTGCCCACCACATCGAGATCTCCATCTGAGTCGAAATCATACACCGCCGCCATGTTGCGCAGCGGCTCGGCGAGAACGCTGCGAGGCCAGGATGCCCCGAAACTGCCCGGATTCTTCCACCACCAACCGCCGGCGATAAGGTCCTTGTGACCGTCGTTATCCAGATCGCCCGCCTGTATGAACATTGCCCGTGCAGGTAAGTCGTCAATCTGATGCCGACTCCAGGCTTTTCCTGCAGCGCCGTTGCAGAAGTCCACGCCTGTCATGAGGCAAATGATCGTGCCGGCCAGGACAGGCGTGCGATACCTGCAAAGTCTCTTTTGAAGCACTTTACTACCTCCCAAATACACCTACCCCTACATAAATCCGCCGCGATCATGTATGTGGCCGTACCGAACACAGTAGACCTTGCCGCGATAAGATAGCTCATACTACCGGCTCTCTCTATAGGTGTCAACCTCGATTTCCTGGCCAGGCCACCGAGAAGCATATGAAAAGCTTGCAGATTGCATCGTGAGAAGATATCTTAGTGCGTCAACTTGATGCATTGGATGAAGCATGCCTCAAAGGAGTTGTTTGATCTCGCTTGAAAGAAGAAATCTGAACTAAGGCTCAGCGGGAGAATGAATTATGGAAAAGGCAGTGGCTTTATCATGTGTATTCGGCCTGGGCATGTGCTTTACACTATTGGGAGCGATCAGCGTCAAGCTGATGCCGCGGCTCAAAATCGATCACGCCGGATTCGGCTGGCTCATCTCGACTTTCATGTTCTCGTGTTTGATCGCAGTCTTGATCATAGGGGTCACTATCGACAAGATCGGACATAAGCCCGTAGCGATAGCGGGTTTTCTCATAACGGGCCTGTGTATTCTGGCGATGGCATACGGCAAGAGCTACAAAGTGGCCCTCACAGCCTGCCTTTTCCTGGGCTTTGGAGCAATGGCTCTCAACACTGTCGGCAACACACTAATCCCTCATGTGCTGTTCGGCGGCAAGAACCAAACGGCCGCGCTCAATCTGGGCAATGTCTCCACATGTCTGGGACTCTTTCTTTCGCCGATGCTGGTCAGTTTTCTCTTTCGCAAGACTTCCTATGAGAAAGCCGTTGCTACGCTGGCGGCGATTGCGCTGGCTCCCGTTGTCCTCGCACTGACGGCCCAATACCCCAGGATCGAGGCTGGCTTCGCACTTTCGGATGCCTTCGGACTGCTTGGTAACCCGGTGACGCTTCTCGCCGGTCTGGTTCTCTTCTGCTACATCGCTCTTGAGTCGTCATTCTGTAACTGGCTGCCGCCGTTTGGCAAAGAGGTGATCGCCACAGCCAAGCCCTCTCTCGGTGCAGATGCGGTGGATGCGTCTTCCCAACGTCTGCTCTCGGTATTTGCAATCGCAATGATGATTGGCCGGTTGCTTGCCAGTGCAATCCCGGCTATCGGTACACATGGGGTATGGTTTATTGTCGGTGCCGCGGTGGCTTCCGGCTTGATCGTCCTGGCTATGACCGTGAGCAAGAGCGCCCCACTGGCATGGCTCCTGGCGGCCCTCGCCGGGCTTGTATTTGCGCCGGTTTTCCCAACGACTCTCGGCATTACGTTTCCGAAGTTTCCCGACACGGTTCAGGGAAGTCTCTTTGGTATAATCTTTGCCATCGGCTTGCTCGGTGCGGTAATTGTGCCCAAGGCGATGGGGAACCTCGCTAAAGGCGCATCGATCCAGAAGAGCCTCAAGCTACTGCTTCCAATTTGCGCAGCGATGGTCATCCTGGCGTGGATTTTGAACAAGGTATGAGCATATGGTGACCAAGAGCATGAAGACGTACTCCCGGCAGTTTATTGAAGAACTCTACCGAACAGTCTATACCATTCGAGTGTTTGAGACCGAATGTATCAAACTCTATCGCCAGGGTTTGATTGTCGGCTACTTTCATCCTTACCTCGGTGAGGAAGCTATTGCCACCGGTGTCTGCGCGGCTTTGCGCGAGGATGACTATATCGTCAGCACGCATCGCGGTCACGGCCATTGCATCGCCAGAGGCGGCGAATTAAAGAAGATGGTAGCCGAAGTGTTGGGAAGAGAGGCCGGCTATTGCCGCGGCCGGGGCGGATCCATGCACATCGCCGACATAGAAACAGGCAATATCGGCGCCAACGGGATCGTCGGCGGCGGCATCCCGATCGGCGTCGGCGCCGGGCTCGGCATACATGTTCGAGGCGGCGATCAGGTCGTGGCGATTTTCTTCTCCGACGGGGCGTGCAACAACGGAGTTTTCGCCGAGTCTCTGAATCTGGCGGCGATATGGGATCTGCCCGTCGTGTTCGTCCTGGAAAACAATCAATATGCGGTTTCCAGCCCGATCGAGGAAATGAGTCGGATCCCCGATCTCCACAGACGGGCACAAGGTTATGGGGTCGCGGCATATACCGTCGACGGCAATGATGTCCTGGCAGTCTATGAGAAAACCACAGAAGCAGTCGAAGCCTGTCGAAGCGGCGAAGGCCCCGTAATGGTGGAGGCGAAGACCTACCGCCACGGAGGACATCACGTGAACGACCCGGGATTGTACATGCCCGCCAAGAGGCTCGAGTACTACAAGGAAAGAGACCCTGTAAAACTGGCCCGGGAACGTCTCGCAACGCAAGGCCAATGCAACGAGCGTGACATAGCGGCTATCGAGCAACAGGTACTGGAGGCGATGGAGCAGGCGGTCGAATACGCGAAGGATTGTCCGGCGCCTTCGGTAGAAGAATTTCTCAAAGAGGTCGAGCAGAATTGAGTGAAGATAAGGGCAAACCAGGGGCGAGCGGAGTCAGGCAACTGAAGTACCGAGAGGCCCTCAACGAGGCGCTGCGGGAAGAATTGCAGCGTGACGAACGTGTCTTCGTCATCGGTGGAGGTATCGGCCAGCGCGGCGGCTCCTACAAAGTCACCGTCGGCCTGCTCGACGAGTTCGGGCCCCGCCGGATCATCGATGCACCCATAGCCGAGGCAAGCTTCACCGGAGCGGGCGTCGGCGCCGCCATAACGGGGATGCGGCCGATAGTGGAGATACTGTTTGTCGACTTCACTTCTTTGATCATCGACCAGATTGTAAATCAGGCCGCCAAGTACAGGTTCATGAGCGGCGGCAAAGGCCGGGTCCCGATGGTCCTGAGGACGCAGGGAGGCAGCGGCAACGGGCTGGCCGCGCAACACTCACAGAGTCTCGAAGCATGGTATTATCATATCCCCGGCCTGAAAGTCGTGATGCCCTCGACCGCCTACGACGCCAAGGGCCTGCTCAAGAGCGCCATAAGAGACGACGACCCCGTCATCTTCATTGAACACAAGCTGCTGTATATGACCGAAGGTCCGGTGCCTCAGGAGGAGTATACAATAGAGCTGGGAGTCGGCGATATCAAGCGCCGCGGAAGCGACGTGACGATCGTAGCCTGGTCCAACATGGTGCCCAGGGTTCTCTCGGCAGCGGAGAAACTCGCCGCACACCGGATCGAAGTCGAAGTGATCGATCCGCGAACGCTGGTCCCTCTGGACAAACAGCTCATCCTCGAATCAGTCAAGAGGACCGAGCATCTTGTGATCGTGCAGGAGGCGGTTCGCAGGGGTGGGGTGGCTTCCGACATTGCATCCATAGTCCAGGCCGAGGCGTTCGATTATCTTGACGCTCCGATCGAAATCGTCGCCGGCAAGAACACGCCGATACCGTTCAACGTTCAGCTTGAGAAGGCATCCGTGCCACGGCAAGCCGACGTAATAGAAGCCGTGCAAAAAGTGTTACATCTGTAGGAAGAATCAGTTAGGAAGGAAAACCATGTCACTTGAGAACATGAAGGCGATGCTGAGCAAAGCAAGCGACGCCGGCTATGCCGTCGGCGCCTTCAACATCCTGGACTACAATTCCACCAAGGCTGTCGTCCAGGCTGCCGAAGACGCCAGTGCCCCTGTCATCATTCAAACATCGGCCAAGACGGTCGTCTTCTGGGGCTGCTCGGCCATCATCTCCTGGGTCAGGGAGCTTGCCGGACCTTCGAAGGTGCCGATCGCTCTACACCTCGATCACTGCAAGGATCTACAACTGATCGCCGATTGCATAGACGCCGGCTGGAGTTCCGTGATGATCGATGCTTCATCGAAGCCTTTCGAGGAGAATCTGTCTTTGAGCAAGCAGGTCGTAGAGATGGCGAGGCCCAAAGATGTCACTGTCGAAGCCGAGCTTGGAGCCATCGTCGGCGTCGAAGACGACATTCACGTAAAACAGCAGGATGCGCATCTGGCCGACCCCGAGCAGGCAATGGAATTCTGTGCCGAAGTCGGCCCGGACTGCTTTGCGCCCGCGATCGGCACGGCTCACGGCGTATACAAGGGCGTGCCCAAGATTGCCTACGATCTGCTTGAGGAAATCGCCGCCAAGACAGCTCCGCCTATCGCCCTTCACGGCGGGACGGGGCTTGCCGACGAGGTGTTCAAGAAGTGCATCTCGCTCGGCTGCGCGAAGGTAAACATCTCGACCCAGTTGAAATATGCGTTCATCGACGGATTCGTTGCCTACCACAATGCACACGATACAGAGTATAATCCGTTGAAAGTCATCGACGCCCAGTTCAACGAACTCAAAGCGGGTATTATCGAGAACATAAATCTGTTCGGTAGTGCCGGAACGGCTTGACATAAGGAACCATAGAATGGCCAAAGCAATCATCATGCCCCAGGTGGGTCAGGATATCGAGACAGGCGCCATTGTCGAATGGCGAGTGAAAGAAAACGACTACGTGAACAAAGGCGATGTTGTCGCGGTTGTAGAGTCGGACAAAGCAACTTTTGAGGTCGAAGCGTATGAATCAGGTGTGGTGCTGAAGATCGTGCACGACGCTGGCGCTGAGGTCAAGGTGCTCGATCCGATCGCATACGTTGGAGAACTTGGAGAGATCATTGAGGCGACGAAATCAACCACCGAAACGACAACCGAAATGACGCCAGCGAGAAGAGCACGCAGCAAAGAAGAAACTGAACGGTCGTCGAAGACGGGAGTCTCCGTGTCCCCCTCGGCAAGAAGAGTTGCTCGTGAGCACAATATTGACTTGAGCACGATCAAAGGTACGGGACCGGATGGACGCATACTCAAGCAAGATGTCCTGGTCTTGATTTTGCCAACCGGTCCCGACAATGAGAAGCATTCTTCACAAGGAGCTAAAATGAAAGCGCTCATTTTTGACTGCGACGGAGTTCTAGCCGACACCGAGCGGGACGGGCACAGAGTTGCGTTCAACAGGGCATTTGCGGAAAAAGGCTACGGCATAGAGTGGGACGTAGAGCTGTACGGAAAGCTCCTGGAAGTCGCCGGGGGCAAGGAACGCATGCGGCACTACTTCGACAACAACGGCTGGCCTGCCGATGTCACGGACAAAGAGGCACTGATTAAGGAATTGCACAGGCTCAAAACGGACCTGTTCATGCAGATTATCGAATCAGGAGAGCTGCCCTTGCGACCCGGTGTTGCGAGATTGGTGGATGAGGCTATCGCCGCTAATGTCACTCTGGCAATCTGCTCTACGTCCAATGAGCGGGCAGTCAATCTCGTGGCGGAAAGACTGCTCGGCCCCGAGCGAAAGGCGCGTTTCAGCGAGATATTGGCCGGAGATGTTGTCTCGAGAAAGAAACCCGATCCTGAGATATATAACCTTGCCTCTCAGAGACTGGGCGCCGAACCATCCGAGTGTATTGTGGTCGAAGACAGCCGCAACGGCCTGCTCGCAGCAAAGGCCGCCGGCATGCGCTGTTTGGTCACTACAAACGGGTATACGAAGAATGAAGATTTCGACGAGGCCGATCTTATAGTCTGCGAACTTGGCGATCCGCCGAATGTCCAGATAACTCTGGAGACTGTCAGAAGCCTCGTTGACAAAAGCTGATGTCCACAAAGAAGACAATACTCGCATTCGGTGAAGTGCTCTGGGACATCCTGCCGTCATGTACGGTTCTCGGCGGGGCTCCGTTCAATTTTGTTTATAGAGTGAATTCACTCGGCGAAACAGGTCTTATGATAAGCCGGCTCGGCCACGACGAACTCGGGCGGAAAGCTCATGAGCAAATTATCCGATCGGACCTGGATACACGATTTATACAATGGGATGATGAGCTGCCTACAGGCACGGTTGACGTCAGCTTTGACGAACAGAACAATCCCAACTATTTCATCGTGCCGGACGTTGCGTACGACCGAACCGAAACCACCCAAGAGCTTCTCGATGCCGCATCGACAGCAGACTGTCTTTGCTTCGGAACGCTGAGCCAGAGAGCCGTCCAATCGCGCAAGACAATCGAACGGCTCCTGAAAGAAGCAGCCACAGGGCTGAAACTCCTGGACATAAATCTGCGGAGGCAATGCTACAGCCTGGAAACGGTTATCTCTTCCTTGGAGGAAGCCGATGTTTTGAAATTGAACGAGGAAGAGGCCTGTGAGCTTGGAAAGATGCTGAACATTCCGCATGACGGCATACCGGAATTCTGCAAGCAAATCATGGATAAGTGGTCTATGAAACAGTGCCTGGTGACACTGGCTGAAGAAGGGGCTTTTGCAGCTTCCGACGATGGTCAGCAGGTCTACGTGCCGGGCTACAAGGTCAAACTTGCCGACTCGCTGGGCTCGGGCGATGCCTTCACCGCAGGCTTTGTACATAAGACTCTTGGAGGCGAGAATCTCGCTGCAGCTTGTGAATTCGGCAATGTGATCGGTGCGATCGTGGCCACCCAAAGGGGCGGCACCGCAGCGCTCCACCAGGCAGACCTTGATAGGTTCATGCAGGAAGATATTGAACGCGTTATTCACCCCGGCTTTGGGGATTTCATGGATTCCTAAGGAGCAGGTAAGATGAGTAATAGAATGAGATGGATGCTTTTGTTTTTGGCTGTCGCGATCATACCGGGTGTTAGCGCGTTTTCACAGCCGGCGGCTTCCGACGTGTTCCGCGAATACATGTGGTACAAAGAAGACGGCAACGCAGGCGGAGCCCTGCGCGTTGGCGGCCGGGTTGGCTATGAGGGGTCGATTGCCCTTGAACATGACTTTGACCTGGAACATGCAACCAAGGCCGAGGTAGTTGTCGAGAAGATTCTGTGCCACGATGGCACAACCGGCCTGGCGATTCAAATCAATGACAGCGATTGGATTTACATTCCCGAAGCGGCGGGTATCCCCGCACCGCAATCCGCCTATCAGCACCACTTCTATCCGAGCGTTCGCATCCCCCTGAGCTGTCTCAACCAGGGAAAAGACAATCAATTCCAAATGAGAGTCGACACGAAACATTCCTGGAATTGGCCGCAGAATCTCATCTACGGTGTGCACTTTCGCATCTACTATGATCCGGCGAGCAAGTCGCACCCTACGGGTGAGATTACAGGTCCCAAATCCGGCGACAATCTGGGGCGTTCAGCAACGCTGACTGCCGCAGCGAGCAGTCCAAACGGAAAGATCAGGCGGGTGGACTACATCGGTCTTTACGAAGACGTCAACTTCGAAGGCGACGGCGTTTACCGCCAATGGCACTATCATTTCTTCCACGGGCAAATACTAAACCACATTGGCTCGGCGACCGATGCGCCTTACAACGTGAGGTGGGACACATCCTGGGTGCCCGACCAAAGGCAGGAGATGAAAATCGCGGCCAGGATCATCGACAATACCGGCATGGTCTATGTCACCGAGGCCGTCGACGATCTTGGCCTCGTGCGCGAAGGCTTGTCGGTGGAGCTGTGCAAACCGTACGACATCCCCACAAGATGGGTGACAAGGCGCGCCGAGAAACAAGAGCTTTTCGACGTTGCGGGTGATCTGAGCAAGGCCGTCGCCGCCCAGCTCGTCTGGTCCAGTTGGAGTCCGGGCTATATGAATGGTGTTTATATCAACGGCACGAAAGTTTTCGATTGCGAAGGAGGTAAATACCAGTATCACGCACATCGCGTCACCATAGATGACATCGACTGTTTCAAACGGGGGCCGAATACTCTGAAGACAGGCAAGACCCCCAAGATCAATGACAAGATGGTACACGGAATGGAAGTGAACTGGCCCGGGATTATGGTCCTGATTCAATATCGCAATGACAGATAGATCAGAGGCGACGTTTGATTATATTGTGCTCACGATTGAAAATTTCCCTCTTTGCGCGGGTAAGTAACTTAGCAATAACCGTTTATGATCTTGCTCGCGGGAATCTACTACCCTTCAAGGGTATAATTAGCCGTACGAAGAAAGTGAGGTAGCTATGAACAATAAAATATGTATGGGTATATGGGGTATGACGAACCTTCGGGACCGCTTCAATGTCAACGGCTTCGGCGAGGAGATTGCAGTCCTCGACCGCATCAAAGCTATCGGCCAGACCGAGGACGTAGACGGTATCGAGCTGCATGTCCCGACGGAGATCGACGAGAAGAATGCTAGCGAGATCGAAAAAATACTCAGTGACTACAGCCTTCAAATGGTCCAGCTCTGCGGCCACACGTGGACTGAAAAACGCTATAAGTTCGGCGCCCTTGGCGACACCGACCCGAAGGTCCGTGCTGCGGCAGTGGACCGGGTCAAATGGGCGCTGGACATGGGCGCGAGGTTCAACGTCCCCATCAGCGTTCTCTGGCCCGCAACCGACGGCAACGACTTTCCTCTTCAGACAGACTACGTCGGCCTCTACGACCGCTACGTGGATTCCGTGCATCAGGTTCTCGAATACCTTCACCAGAACAAGTACGCCACCAAAGTGTGCATTGAACCCAAGCCGTTCGAGCCTCGTTCCTGGATCATGATGGGGACAACGGCCGCGGCGCTGAGCATCGTTCAGGAAGTCAACGACCCGAACTTCGGAATCAACATCGACATCGGTCACAGCCTGATTGCCAAGGAAAACGTCGAGGACATGTTCTCCCTGGTCCTAAGGGCGAAAAAGCTGTTCCACACACATTTCGACGACAACGATCAGCAGGCCGACTGTGATATTCCGCCCGGATGCGTCAACTTCATCCGTCTGGTCAGCGTCGTATACGTGCTGGATCAGATGGGATACGACGGCTGGTACGGACTGGATCTGTTCCCTTACAGGGACGACCCCGTAGATTTCATGAAGTTGTCCGTGGAGAATCTCAGATTGGCGCAGAGCGTTGTCGATTTGATGAACAAAAACGGAGCCAAAGAATTGCGGGCCCAGGGCACCGACGGTCCGGCGATGTCACGGCTGATGCGCGATTGCATCCGAGAAGCAAAATAAGGAGACCGCTATGAGCAGTATGAAAGGCCCCGGCATTTTCTTAGCCCAGTTTCTGCGCGACGAAGAGCCTTACGACAATCTTGAGAACATCGGCAAATGGGTAGCCTCTCTGGGCTATAAAGGCGTCCAAATTCCAACGTGGGACAGCCGAGTCTTCGACCTGGACAACGCAGCCGAATCAAAGACATATTGCGATGACCTCAAAGGCAAGCTTCATAAAATCGGACTGGAGATCACGGAGTTGTCGGCCCATCTTCAGGGTCAGGCCCTGGCTATTGGCCCCGCGTATGAGGTCGCCTTCCAACCTTTCTATCCACAAGGATTGAACGACACCGCAAGGGTCGAATGGGCAACGGGAAAATTGAAGAAAGCCATTCTCGCGTCGGCGAATTGTGGTCTGAGAAGCCTGCCCGTCTTGTCGGGGGGCCTTGCATGGCACATGATGTATCCCTGGCCGCAGAGACCAGACGGGCTGATCGAAGAAGCATTCAAGGAACTCCACAAACGCTGGAAGCCCGCCCTCGACCTTGCCCAGGAGAACGGCATCGTAATTTCCTTCGAGCTGCATCCGGGCTCGGACATTTTCGACGGCGCTACGTTCGAGATGTTCCTTGAAATCTCTGCCGACCATCCGGCTGCGTGTTTGTGTTATGACCCAAGCCATTTTCTGCTTCAGCAATTGGATTATCTCGAGTTCATACAACTCTACGGCCGGCGCATAAAGTCGTTCCACGTGAAGGATGCAGAGTTCAGATCGTCGGGACGCGTCGGCGTTTACGGCGGGTACCAATCATGGGCGAAGCGGGCGGGCCGGTTCCGCTCACTCGGTGACGGCCAGGTGGATTTCACCCGGGTATTCACCCTGCTCGCCGAGGCAGGTTACGACGGCTGGGCCGTCCTCGAATGGGAATGCTGCCTCAAAAGCCCCGAGCAAGGCGCCAAAGAGGGGGCCCCGTTCATAGCCGACCACATAATCGAAACCACCGAGGTAGCATTCGACGATTTCGCCGGCGGCCAGACCGACATCGAGACCAACAGGAAGATTCTCGGCCTGAGCTGACGTGATGTCGCGTCCTTAAATTGGATGATGGCCACAACGTCACAGTCGTCTGCGGAGCAGGGGAAATTACCTACTTCTTCTGCACCCAGACAAAATCGAGTCCCAGCTCGGCGCCGGGCGCCGGGCCGGCATTGTGAATTGTCAGGGTATCTCTACCCTGTTTAAGCTCCATCTTGCGAGATGAGAAATTGCGCAGGAGTGTGCGATAGGGTACGTTCAGGTTGATTGGACTTTTTTCGTCGCCAAGGCCGATGGACTCACCGCCAACGGTGGCATAGAACCGACCCGCTTTGGGTGTTAACGCCGCAACGATGTGAATGACATAATTGCACGTCTCGGGGACATCGAGTCGGAGCTCCAAGACTTCCCGATCCTCAGGCTGCCAGACAAACAGCTTGCCCCCGGCCCAAAGATTGCCCTGGATCGTCTCCGATTTGGCCGGTGGGCTCTTCAGAATAGATTCGGCCTGGTAGAACGTGCCGCCTGCCGCACCCATGCGCGCCGCCGGTTGCCAATCGGGTGGTAATTGCAGGTGACGCACGTCCTCGCCGGTGATAGGCACATGGTCGTCGCGCAGGCCCGCTCTGGCGTAGTGGTAGCCGATCCGGGCATATGAAACACCCGGCGTGCGTTCGTGGCTATAGAGTTCCATGTAAAAGGCGAGATGATTCCTAAAGGGCAAGGCGTCGAGAATGTGCCAGCGATTATTCGTCACGAAACCGCGGTTGGCGGGACCGTCGTTGCGAGGCTGGCCGCAATAGGGAAAGATGAAAATATCGGGTGAGGACCAGGCATAGTTGTAATAGTCCTCGCTGCCGGTCCCAAACGTCGATGGCGTCGTGTCATCGTCAACAAAGATCTTCTCGTCGCCTTCACCCCACCAGTTGCCGTAAGGTGTGGGCACAGAATTTGGATTGAGCAGCATTGTCGTCGAACCCACATAGACCCCTTGGCCCTGGGCGATGAGATAGGGCATATCCTGAACGTTACGCCCGTCGGCGACCAGATCGTGATCGACGCGCCAACGGGCCTGGAAGTGCAGGGAGCTTTCCGGATCCCACTCGTATGCCATAGGCAGGACCGATCCGCTTATGGCGACGGATTGGTCACCTCTGTTTTCGGCCACAATAGTGCAGGATTTGGCAAAGGGCATGACGAAGCGGCAGGTCATCTCACCACTGGCCTTGACCGAAAACGGTGCGGATTCATACGGATTGATTCCCGGAGCGGCGCCGAAGAAGTCACCTAAGGGCGATTGGATCTGTCCCCAGATGTGGTCGTCAAAGCGGATGCACAGGATGGTTTGGCGCAGGGCCGCGTCAGTATCAGCGGCAGTTACCTTGAGGGTAATCTGCTCGATCGCTCGCGGGCCTTCGAGGGTGAGCAGTTCCACCGTCTGGCCGGCGGCAATCTGCTTGTGCAGCGCGACGGGCTCGAGCTGCGAGAGGCAAGCCCAGTCTTGAAGGTTGGCCAGGATGTGCGCGGTCGATTCAAAACTCTTGCGGTAGCGCTTCAAGTCCTCGGGCTCAAAGGTATCGACCTTCGTATCGGGCTGATAGCATCTGATCTGGACCTGGTAGAAGTGAATCTTCTGGAGATCGCCCTTCCAGATTATGCGGCAGCGTTTTTGGAACGGTATTGGAAAGTAGCAGGCGTTTCGCTGCTGAAACGTACCGTCAAAGAGCGGTTCATCCAGGCCCCCAGCCGAGCAAAACCTGCGATAAGGGTGCATGAAGAACTCCGCGGCCGGCCCCTCGTAGACGGGCTCGGCCGAGTCATCCAGAATCATCCTGATCGTACCGTTTATGGCGGCCGTCCATACCCTGACAATAGCACCCGGGCCTGTCTGGTCGCAGACGAGGTATTCACCGATCCCCGCAGCATCTGGGGCGGTCAGTACCTTCTCAAAGTTGGGGACGGGCTCTCGCCCAAAGCCGTCAGAGTTGGCGAACCAGTCTGCAGTGCCCGGCACTCGGCTGCGATGATCGTACGAGGAGTATTGCACAGTCTTGTAATAAGGATTTGGAAATTTAGTTAGATTCACCATATCGACCATTTCTTCAGCCAGAGAGCCGGTCGTGATCGTCTTGGCTCCAGCGACTGCGGCGAGAGAGAGCATGCATGTCACGAAATAAACGGCGCACTTCATAGTCTTCTCCTTGTTCTTACGTGAACTTTCGTACTTTTTGAGCCCGTCTATTCTAATCGTTTGCGAACAACATGTCGAAGGGACTTGTGAGAAAAGAGGTCGGTGTATGTCGTATTGCGAGGTGATCGTTCCGAGCACAGCGGCTATGGCGCAGCCGAGGAATCCATTTAGACAAACCGCGGATTTAACAGCCCGTCCTCCTGCCGGAGGCCAAGAATATGTCTAACCATGAAGAGCATGAAGGACATGAAGAAAACTGTCTCAGAATTTTTGATGACGGCGTTATTTATCCCGGCTTTATCCTGTCTGATCTTTTCTCTGAGTTAATTCGCGTTAATTCGAGTTCATTCGTGGTTAATCCAAATCCACCGTTATCTTGTTATCCCGTCTAATTTCTTGGGCTAATAGTCCTTGAAACTCCTCATCCATTCGGGCCAGGCATCGGCTGTCACGCCGCCTTGCTTGGTCCAGGGGCCGGCCGTATCGTACTTGCGATGCCACTTGAATGTCCAGAGTTCTTTGAGGCCGACCTTACGAACAGACCAGTCCAGGAACATCATGTTCATGTGTCCCTGGTGCCGATTCATACAGAAACGACGCATCTCATGACCGGTGCTTTGGTTCCACAGGCCGGCATGACCGTCGAAATCCGGCGGTTGGTCGCCGGCCAGCGGCGTGGCACCGTTGATGGCGCAGTCGCCAAAGCTGGGAATCCGATTCGGATTCTTCACATTGACGCTGCCCCAAATCTCATCAGAATCTCGCCCGCCTCTCAAAACGGTTGCGTTGTACAGGAACTGATTGATCCCGTAACTACTGGCAAAGGGTCTGCCCCAGTCGGATGTATCCCCACCGCCCCAGGTTTTCTCCCAGGCGCCAAATGGCATCCGGGCGCCATCGGAGTATAACTTTGTCGCCCGGGGACAGAGGGTGATTTTCTGATCCTTGTCTTTGTGATAGTCTTTCACCGCCTCCCGCCACAACTCTACGGCGACGGGAAAATTGCCTTCATTATCCTGCGTGTACAAGTGCCAGATCACACCCCATTGATGCAGGTTGGATTTGCAGACGACGGCACTGGCCTGTCTCTTGACGCGCTGCAGCGCGGGCATCAGTATCGCCATCAACAGTGCTATTATCGCGATCACTACCAGAAGCTCGATCAATGTGAAACCTCTTGATTTGCCCATAACCATCACCTCGCGATTCTCTTATACCCTTGAAGGGTAGTAAATTCCCGCGGGCAAAACCATAACCTGTTACTGTGAAGCCACTTACCCGCGCAAAAACGGGAAATTTCAATCGGGAGCACTATAAAACATCGTTGTCCACCCAATCCATCGGATGCATGAAACAGACCTGTGCCTGACAATACCGCAACTGCAGGAGGTTTTCCCCCTACTTGGAACTAAAATGTATTATACCCAAAATCTCATGTCCATGCAATTGATTCCCGATGGATCGGGATCTTCGATATTGATTTTCTTGGACAGAGCCTGCCCTGAGCGAAGCCAAATGGGATTACGGGATTTTCAGAGATATTGTTGACCACGAATTCACACTAATCTACACAAATCTACAGAGGTTTTGGGACAGGAGTAGTTGACAGGTTCCCCTTCATAGGATAACAGGATGTACGGAGATATTGTCAACCACGAATCAACACAGCCTGCCCTGAGCTAGTCGAATGGGGCGCTGACGTCTACGTACCACATACGCATTAACCAGGTGAAGCAAGAAAGCCTGGCGCGAGTTGTGCTACGGACCGGATAGCCCCTGTTCCGTCAGTCAAACGCTCTGAGGCAAAGAACATAGTGGGTTTTGCGGCTTCCAAGCACAATCCCAATAGTCAAGAGTTGCCCTTGGGGTCCAGTCGACGGTTCCCTGGCAGTGAGATCGCCGAATTGGCCACAAGAAGCTCGGGCTACCGATAGACAAGGTAGCGGCCGAGGCTCTAACCTCGCTGAACACCGGGCTTCAAACCGCACCAGCGACACCAGTGCTAGGCGGGCCGCTGTCATCTGCAGTTTGATTGCGGCCTGTAAGCCGTGTGAGATTGATCCTTTTGGATATCTCCGCGATGTGCTCGATCGCATCGGTACCCATCCGGCCAGTTGAATTGTCGAATTGACCCCGTCAGCTTGGAAATCGTGACGTCGAGAGACACCCGGTTAGGTCAATCTCGTTCCTCGGCATCGTCACGATAAGTCAGTTTGGAACGCCACTTGTCAGCGTCTTTCTGTCTGCCCATGGCTTCGTATAGTTCGATCAGGTTCTTGATTGACTCCTGCGTGTGCGGGTGAGTGTCACCGAGTTTGAAGAGTCGGCCTTCGAGTGTATTGACTGACAGTGGTTCTGCATTGTCGTAATCACCTTGCTCCTTGTGGAGTACGGCCAAATTGTGCTTTGAGGTAAGGGTCCAAGGGTGGTCTTCCCCAAGTGTGCGGGCACTAATATCGAGCGCTGGGGTAAGCAGTTTTTCTGCCTCATCAAATCGACGCTGGGCTATGTACAATTCCGCCAGGCCATTCATGCAGCGCAGCGTGTCCCGGTGTTCCTTGCCCAGTACCTTCTGCAGGCCTTCCAGTGCCTTCCTAGAATGCTGCTCTGCTTCTTCGTGTTTATCCAGATCAGTATACAAGCGGGCAAGCCCCTCGATGGTCCAGAGCGTGAACGCATGCTCTTCACCGAGCACGCGACGCTGGATCTCCAGCGTCTTAAGGTACTTTGTATGTGCTTCGCCGTATCGCCCTTGCTGTCTATATACCCCAGCCAAGAAGCTCATGAAGATCAGCGTGTACGGATTCTCATCGCCATACAAACGACGCTGGATCTTGAGCGATTCAAGGTAGGCTTCTTCTGCCTTATTGTACCGGCCCTGCCTTTCATATACCTGGCCGAGGTTACGCATGGCAAGGTTCGCCTGTTGCTCACCCTGTACACCGCGGACGATCCGAACCTTCTCTAGTAGCAGCTCTTCGGCATCGTGATATCGGCCAAGGTCCTTGTACGCAATTGCAAGGTCGTTCATGGACACCAGAGTAATCGGATCCTCGTCGCCGAGTACGCGGCGGCTTATCTGAAGTTTCTCCTCCCACAGCCGCTCTGCTGCCTCATATCGTCCCTGATCGCAGTAGATCCAGCCAAGACGTGACATAGACTCCAGCGTCTCAGGATGTTCCTCGCCAAACTGTTCCTGGCGTATCTGTAATCCACGCTCAAGATGAGGTTCAGCCGCTTCTAGCTCACCGAGCATCCGGTATGTCCAGCCCAGCGTATCGCGGATGGGTGCCTCTACCAACGGTTCATTCTTGAACTTGCCCTCAAGGCTTTCCGAGGCGGTGTCAAGAAACGAGCGGACGGTCAATTCCCGGCCCTTGGCCTTGATCGGGTCCACCGAAGCCAGGAGGTCTTCACGCAGGAAGTCGCTCACAGCCTGTGATATCTTTGCCTGCCGTTCGGCCTCGGCCAGAGCGCGTTCGGCCCTGACGGCAAAGATTGTAGAAATGATGATTCCTGCAACAAGTACAAGCAAAACCGAGACAATGCCCCCCGCCAATACCCGATTTCGCCGCACGAATTTCTTCATCACATAAGCGGTGCCTTCCGGTCCGGCGATGAGGGGGGCACCAGTGAGGTAGTTCTCAATGTCATCTGCGAGTTCTGAGGCGGACCGATAGCGCTCGGCCCGGTCCTTGCGCATCGCCTTGAGGGGGATCCACTCGAGTTCTCCCTGCAAGCATCTGGCCAACGCGGCCAGATCGGTGCGACGGCTCTCGGCAACCTTCCTGGCTTCCTCGCCCAATTTCGTCAGCCGTGTGCTCGGTGTCTTCGGATCGGTTTCGCGGATAATCTTGCGGATATGCTCTATGCCGCCCGTGCGAAGTGTGTCCGAATCGAACGGCATAACGCCAGCCAACAAAACGTACAGAAGGACCCCCAGCGAGTAGATATCCGAGCGTGTATCGATGTCTTCATTGGCCATGTCCGCCTGTTCCGGACTCATGTATTCCGGCGTGCCGAGAAGTTGGTTGTCTTCGGTGAAGAGGGTCCGTTCGGTTAATGGCTGGCTCACGGCCTTGGCTACGCCAAAGTCGATGATCTTTGGAATCGCCTTGTCGCCCCCGGCGGAGACCAAGATGTTCGAGGGTTTGATGTCCCGATGGATGATCCCTTTTTGGTGGGCATGCTGCAGGCCTGCACAAACCTCTTGGAACAAGGTCAGCCTATCCTCTATGCTGAGCCTGTGGCGGTCACAGTACTCCGTGATAGGCGATCCTTTCACGTGTTCCATGACGAAATACGGTCGGCCCGATTCCGTGGTGCCTGCATCGTAGACTTGGGCGATATTGGGATGGTCCAACAGGGCCAGGGCCTGTCGCTCCGTCTCGAAGCGGGCGATCACGCGCTTCGAGTCCATGCCCGGCTTGATCACTTTCAGCGCGATTCTGCGCTTGATCTGACCTTCCTGTTCGGCTAAATAGACCATTCCCATGCCGCCTTCACCCAGGATGCTGAGCAACTTGTAGCGGCCAACTTGGCTCCCCGGACCCTCTACAAAACAATGGAGTGAGGCAGTTGGTGCTTGCTCCACGTCCTCATCCAAGGGCCAGGCGAGCAGCTTGTCGATCTGTTCAGGATCTGCACCAAATGCGGATGGTTTGTCGTTCATGTCGGTAGCACCTTTGATCTATCCGTTAATTGTCTTGGCCACACTCAGAAGAGCGTTACTGAAACGACATATCTGAGAAGACCTTCACAACATAAACCGTAAATTCATCCGGATTTTTGCGCACTTTCGCCAAAAAATCTCAACAAATCTCGGCACTCCTCATCTACATCTTCTTTGGTCAAGACGGTATTTGCCAGGTTTCGCCTCAGCGCCGCCCTGAAACGTCTTTTTACGGTGAGCAACATGTTGAAGGCACGAGATTCACTGGCTACGCCGTATTGGGCACCAATCGCCTTCATAGGCTGTGGTTGTTTGTTCTCAAGCGTCGGCAAGAGGACCTTACCCCGGAAGATGAGCCAGTGAGTTTGGAGACCCTGCTCTTGGCATTCAGCTCGGACCTCTGAAAGCGTCCGGTCCACGAGCTCGGACTTCCAGGTATATGCGAAGCAATCCTCGGCACTGCGTTCAAGAATCATCTGAGGCATTACAGGAGGATCGCTCATGTCGAACGGAACAAGCTTGTCTTTGGGAATGCGTGTCTTGGCAGAAGCTTTTCTCCTCTGATCTATGAGAAATTGGCCAAGGCTATGCAGGAGGAACCACCGGAATCGACCTTTCGAAGGATCTGTTCGTTCTATCATACGACGACTCAGAACGATCTCGTGAAAGAATCCCTGAGTTAGATCCTTGGCTTCTTCGTTTTGATAGCCCTTGCGTCGAAGGTAGCAGTAGACGGGTTTCCAGTATCGTTCAAGCAACAAACCGATGAGTGCCTGGTCCTTGTCCTGATGCTTCTTGATACCCTCAATCAAAGACCAATGCGTCGTGAGAAATGATTCCCTCACTCCCCCCATATCTGTCTGGTCTTTGTGTTCCATAGCCTCTTGACTCAAACAGTTGATTCACTGACTGGACAACACGGCATACTAACATGTTCTAATCCTATTTTCCAAGAGTCCCGCGTCAAAACTCGTTCTGCGTATCCCAAATCCGGCTTAAACATCCGAAAAAGGGGCCTCAAGAGTACTCATGACGTTGGCGTCTTCCAAGCGACTTTTTCTCTTCGTAGAACAGCATAATTTTGAATTTCTCCATAAAAATCTCATCAATGAGCAAAATCCACAGATTTCCTACGGTTTACATACCAGAGGCATTTTGGTGAACACGCCTTTGATGAATTCGCCAACGGCGATGATGAACAATTATGGCAAGGCCTTTGGGTAGAAAGGCCAGAAAGGCAGGTGGAACATGAGACGGTTGAATGATTACAGAATGAGGTTTGTGATTGTTGGATGCATTGTCAGTGGTTTTTTGAGCATGGCTTCGGTCAGTTCAGCTGTGGAGTACATCTGGCAGCAGAAGGCTGATATGCCCACACCGAGATGGAACTTAGCTACGTGCGTCGTGGATGGTAAAATCTATGCCCTCGGAGGTGAGCGAAGTGAAGGTGGGGAGGGAAGCTGGCGTCTGTCAGCCATGGAGGAATATGACCCTGCCACGAACACCTGGACCGTAAAGACTGACATTCCTAATGGTCGGGTGGCCTCGTCTAGCAGTGTGGTCAGTGGGAAAATATTTGCCATCGGGGGCAGAGGTGGTAGCAGTAATCTTTCTCGTGTCGAAGAGTATGATCCAGTCACAGATACATGGGCCACTAAAGCCGATATGCCCACACCAAGATGGATGCTATCCACCTGTGTAGTAGACGGGAAGATCTACGCTGTCGGCGGGACTCCTCGGGGCATGTACGCGGGCCTGAAAAACACGGAAGAGTACGATCCGGTAGCAGATAGCTGGACAAGAAGAGCGGATATGCCGGCAGGTGTATGGGCCCTGTGTGCCTGCGCAGTGAATGGGAGGATATATGCCCTTGGAGGGAGACCTGGTCAGCACGCTGTGCCCAACGTACAGGAGTACGACCCGGCCACTGACACCTGGACGAGGAGGGCCGATATGCCCGTAGCCACAAGCCAAATGGCCTCCGCTGTAATAGACGACAAGATATACGTGATAGGAGGATGGCGTTGGAGTCTGGAACCTCCGTATACGACAGTGCAAATATATGACCCGGCGACAGATACATGGGCAATAGGGACAAACGTACCTTTCCTTAGGGCTGCCTCTTCGGCCAGCGTCGTGAATGGTAGGATATTTGTGATTGGAGGAACCGATCGGCCCCATCCGTGTCCTGCCATGTCGTCAGTCTATGAGCTTGGCCCGCTGCTTGACTTCGACCGGGATGGAATTGTGGACGGCGACGACCTGTGCATCATGGTTGACCGCTGGCACACAGATGACCTGCTCTGTGATATTGCCCCGTCGCCATTCGGTGACGGTATAGTCAACATCGAGGATTTGAAGGTTATGGCTCAGCATCTGTTTGAGGAATCTCTTCCGGCTGAACTGATTGGGTATTGGAGGCTTGACGAGGAAGAGGGTAATATGGCATACGATAGCGCTGGACACAATGCTGGTCTCATTCTTGGTGATCCTTTATGGCGTCCTTACGAGGGCAAGAGAGGTGGGGCACTAGAACTCGATGGGATTGATGACTACGTAGAGGCCGGTTTTGTCCTGAACCCTGCGTATGGTGCATTCAGCGTACTTGCCTGGATCAAAGGAGGTGCTCCCGGACAAGTGATCATATCGCAGGGAGACAGCGCTATTGGCTCGGGCAGCATGTGGCTCGGCACGGATACCAGTGACGGCAGACTCATGACCGGCCTGACACCTCATGCAGGGCGCTCTAAGCCCATGCCGCTGGGATCCGAACACGTCATAACCGATGGCCAGTGGCATCATGTCAGTCTTGTCTGGGGCGGTGCGTACAGGTATCTGTACGTCGACGGAGCAGAGGCTGCCCGGGACACGGCGACGCAGCCTGGTCTGGATGGCTCAACAGGTGGCCTATTCTTTGGCGTCGGCAGCGCTCTCGCTCCAAGCACATTCTTCTCCGGCCTGATTGACGAGATCCGTGTTTACAATATCCAGCTAAGTGCGCATAGCATCGCAGCCTTGGCGCAGTAGGCTATTTCAGAAAACAGACGAAACGCCCAATATGCCTGAGGGCTGGCAGCCGGCGGAAAGACTGCCGGCCCTTCTCTCAAGATTCGAGAGGTGTACTTCGTCGGACGGCCAGCAAAACCCAGTACGGTCCACTGGGTGACAATGGAATTCTTTGCGCTAAATCCGTATTCATGACCGCCGCCTTCTATCCGGATCCGCCCGCCGGCGTCAGTGATAGTCTGATTACGGATTCTTCTCGAAATAGAAACAGACGCTGCCCTTGTACTCGCCCGAGGCTTCGTTCTTCTGGCTTTCCGGACCGAATTCGTGAGCTTCTTTGAACTTCGTTCCGATAGCCGGTATGCCGTGCAGCAGGGATAGTCCGGTTGCAGGCAGGTCCAGCTCGGTGCGTCTCGGATCGGGCCCGTTCTTCGGCGTGTAAACCCCCAAGAAGACATCTTCGGTTCCGTTGAGCAAAGTGATCTTACCCTCCTGCGTTTCGAAGGTAGCCCATTGCCAACCGGTGTAATAGCCTCTGAACTCCGGAAAATCCCAGGTCACACCGGGCGTGTGGTCCTTGTAGTCGTTGCTCCACACATCCAGCCGCCCTCCCCTTGTCCGGTTCTTCCACACGCGGTAGGGTCCCCGGCCCACCCATTTGGTCTTCCGCATCTTGTTCTCGGGATAATCGAACGTGATGCCCATCAGATCGAATTGCCCCTCAAGTTCATACTGATAGTCCAGCCTCATCCAACCGCTTGGATAGACCTTCCACTTCGCATTCAAACCGTTGTCATACGCGGCCTCCACGAAAACATCGTTGCCATCCCTATAGTGTTTGAAGTCGGCCAGCCCGCTATCGCCCGTCACAAGCCGCGGTCCGGCGCCAAACGAGATGTGCGTGCCATCCTGCTCGACCCTCGCCAGTTGACCCGTCACCTTGTCGAACGACAAACTCAGATCATCGACCCTAACGAGCAGCTCCCGGACGTTGTCGGCTACGCTGATCTTCGCATCCTTCTTGCTTTGCTGGTCCACATACTGATGGCAGCTTGCACAATCTTTCTGGAGGGCCCATGACCACGTCCAGATATCTTCCCCCGTGGGGTCGGCTGCCGTCAGATAAAGTGCATGAGCTTGGCGCCAATCGTCCGGCAACTCCAGCTCGAGCACGCCGCGGTCTCCCGGCTTGACACCGGGACCGCGCAGTTTGCCGGCGTCAACTACCGTATGTTCGTCTTTGTCCTGGCATGGTTTCGGAAACCTCGCCAGCTTCCACTCGAATCGGCAATCTCGCAGGTCGGTGAAACCATAGCGGTTTTCAACCTCTATCCGCCCGGTGAAATCTTCACCCAACTCCTGCAACCCTATGTAGATCGGCGACCAGATCTCCTTGATCGTGTAAAAGCTGCCTTCCTTCTGACGGTATGGCCCGAGTATACCGTCGGGAGCATGGTTGCCGTCGGTGTCTATGGCGCCGTCCTTATCGGTTCTGACCACACCTTCGTCAACCAGCGCCCAGAGGAATCCACCTGCCCCAAGCGGAGACTCTTGTATCAGGTTCCAGTAGTCGCTGAGCCCCGCCCCGTGGCCGCCGTCATATAGGCCGTGCAGGAATTCGGTCGGCATGAAAAGATCCGAACCGCTCAGTTTCTTTTTGACGCTTTCGTAGCCTTCGTAATGATCCGTATCGATGCCGTTGAAGTTCTCCCACGGATGCAGCACCGTTCGCTTCTGCGGATCATACAACGCAAACTGATCGTCCAGCTCCCGGTTCCAACCTCCCTCGTTGGCGTTGTCCCAGAACAGGATGCACGGATGGCTGACATCCCGCGTCACTGTTTCGCGCACGAGTTTCTTGCCAATCTCGGTGTCATACGGCGGTCTCTGCCACCCGGCCAGTTCGTCCAGCACGTACAGGCCCAGCTCGTCACATGCTTGAAGAAAATGCTTATCGGGAGGATAGTGTGACATTCGCACGGCATTCATATTCATTTGCTTGATTAGCCGAACGTCGTCGTAGCTGACCTGCCGGCTCAGGCAGCGCCCTGAATCGGGCCAGAAACAATGGCGATTCACCCCCTTGAGGCGGATCTTCTTGCCGTTGAGAAACAGCCCCCGGCCCGGCCGGACTTCGAACGTGCGAAATCCAAAACGCTCGGCGGTTCTGTGAATGATTGTCTCGCCCTTGCCGAGGGATAACTCCAGGTCATAAAGATGGGGCGTCTCGGCAGTCCACGACTCGATGCCAGCGACTTTGCCTCTGAGAGTGACCTTGCTCTGACCGGTGACCAGCCCTGCACTCAAGACCCCTCCGGCTCCGACACCGCCTCTGGTAACAGTCCCGACAATTCGGTCCGCATTTGTGATGTTCTTCAGGTACACATCGGCAGAAATTGTACCGTCAGCCCGCGCGTCGATTGCTGTTCGTTCGATAAACTGCCGTGGGAAGGCCTGCAAACATACGGGCCGATAGATTCCTCCGAAGACCCAGTAGTCGGCCTTGCGCTCGGCCGCTTCGACACTGGCGTTCGATGAAACCTTGCTGACCGTTACCTCCAGAAGATTGCTGCCGGTGAATTTGACCAGTTCGGTAATGTCGTACTTGAAGCGATAGAAACCCCCCTGATGTTCGGGCCCGGCGGACTTGCCATTGATCCATACCTGAGTGTCGGTCATGACGCCTTCAAAAACAATTGAGATCGTCTTGTCCGTCCAGTGCCCGGGGATGTCAAACCGGAAGCGATATCTGCCCTGCTCAGAGGCCTTCGTCTTATCCTGGCCGTAGTTATACGTTCCGAATCCCTGCAGCTCCCAGTTCGAGGGCACATCTATCGTTGTCCATCTGCCACTGTTCTGGCCCGCAGTGCAATAGAACTCCCACTTGACGGGATCATCCTTGCCTTTGCCGGAAAGATATTGAAGAAACGTCTCTTGTGCCGGCAGCGCATCGCCACCGAGAGCAAATATCACCAGCGGCGTCACTAACATCCACAGTCTCAGCATACTTCTCTGACCTCCTTTACACGTAGCGAAACGCCCTTGTCCATACGATCTGGCCCGTTGGCGTTCTTCTTCGGCCCATTATAACGGAAAATTATACCCTTGAAGGGTAGTAAATTCCCGCGGGCAAAACAATAACCTGTTATACCCGCGGGAATTTACTACCCTTCAAGGGTATAATTTTCCGTTA
>CAZLTY010000014.1:1794-33757 GCA_964562575.1 uncultured Pirellulales bacterium | reverse complement strand
CCGCAGCAGTGTAACGTCAATTTGACTCACCTGCAATGTCAAACCTCCACCCTAGGGAGTCTGTCGGAGAATTCCGTCGTCGGCCCGAGAGCGAGCCATTTTTTCGACTGGCAAAGACGGCGAAGTCCGCCGAAGGCGGATTGGTTTTATCGTCGATACAGCTCCCGATGTACATCGGGACAGCCAGGCGGAAAAAGGGCCGCTCGAAGCCAGATCGAGTTCTCGGACAGGCTCCTAGGCGCAGCGCAGACAAAAAGACACTGCAGGGCCCCGCAGTGCCGAAGAAAATTGTTGATATGCCGCCGGCGTTTTGACATAATGAGTCACCCTATGAAAGCTCAAACAAGAAGACTATCGCTTGCGGCTCTATTTGTCCTGTGCGTAGCGGGTTTTGTGAAGGCTGATCTGGCGAAGCAGGTGGACGCCATCATCGGCAAAGCTCTGGCGCAGAAAGTCAAATTCTCCATTCATATCGTCAAGGCAGATTCCGGAAAGACGGTATACGACCACGACGCAAGAGAGTTGATGATACCCGCTTCGAACATGAAATTGATGGTCTCTGCGACGGCGTTGAAATATCTGGGTCCGGACTACGTTTACAGGACCAAGGTCGGGCTGTCCGGCAGCCGGCTGGTTGTGATCGGAAGCGGCGACCCGCTGCTGGGCGATGAGAGAACCGATGAAAAATATGGCCGCGAGCCCGGTTGGATCTTCAAAGATATAATACATGCGTTGAACTCTAAAGGTGTCGATACCATTGAAGATATCATTGTTGACAGTAGCATATTCGATAACGAGCGCGTACATCCAAGCTGGCCGGCCAAGGATTTGAACAAGTGGTTCGCCTGCGAGGTAAGCGGGCTGAACTACAACGACAATTGCGTGGTGCTGACAGCAAAGAACATCATGGGTAAAGTCGCGGTGTTCGTTGAGCCGCCGACCTCATT
Organism: uncultured Pirellulales bacterium; assembly: GCA_964562575.1. GTDB lineage: Bacteria > Planctomycetota > Phycisphaerae > Sedimentisphaerales > Anaerobacaceae > SG8-4. The sequence continues at coordinate 32,810 of CAZLTY010000014.1, read as the reverse complement.
TCTGACTATCGTTAACGAGGTCGAGCCGACTTCGACCGGCACCAGCGTGCTGGGAAGCAATCGCAATCGCACTGTCAATAAACTGACAGTGTTCGGCAGGTGCAAAGACAAAGCCGGGCCCATTGACGTCGCAATTGAGAGACCGGCGGCATATTTCGGATTTCTCCTGGCCGAACGCCTTGCCGGGGCGGGGATAGACGCCAAGGGCCAGCTCATAGAAAAGGCGCTCGGCGACGACAGCGATTTTGTCTTGCTCACCGAGTTTGGCACAGGAATCGAAGATTGTCTGGCGCGGTGTAACAAGAACAGCCTGTCGCTGGCCGCCGAGGCGCTGCTCAAGACCGTCGCCGCCAACGCCAGTTCCGACGGCAAGGGCGGTAGTTGGCAAAAGGGACGCCAGCGAATTGCCGAGTATCTTCTCGGGCTCGGCATCGACGAGAACCAGTTCTATCTCGATGACGGCACCGGGTTGAGCCGGCAGAATGAGCTGACTGCCTATGCCATAACAACCGTGCTCTCGGATGTCTATCGCGGCAGGCATTGGGAATTTTTCCGCGACACGCTGGCGGTAGGGGGGGTAGACGGGACGATTGAAAAGCATTTCCAGGAGGAGAAGTACAAGGGCAGGATCTGGGGCAAGACAGGATACATCAGCGGCGTCAGGTCGCTCTCAGGAGTTTGCCACACCGACGGCGGCGACTACCTGTTCTCAATCCTCGCCAACAACGCCTACAGCTTACACCGCACTACGATCAACAAGATAGCCGAAGCGATTATCGACAGTCACGCGACAGAAACGCAGTAGTGCCAACCAAGAGCAGATGAAAGAAAAGTGCCTGTGGAGATTCAATCGGCTCTCAAGAGTGCGGCACAACTTTAGGCCGCACAGTCCCTGGAGATCTCCGACAATTTGCTCAAAACGGTTTCGCAGTCGTCAGTATTGAAAAACTTGGGCCCCATGCCGCAGGGTGGCGTCAGCAAATCACCTTCCTGGAAATCCTTGACGTCCTCGGCCGCTTCTACGCCCCAGGCAATTCTCTTGCCGTTTCTGTAGCCCGGATATTTCGTGATGTCGAATTTCGAGGCATCAAAACTGATGATTTCGATCTCCGAGCCGAACAGTTCGTCCCAGTTCATGTTGCCGCAAACGTGGACGCCCGACGTGACGTCGAAGCTCTCGAAGAGCGGCGACCATAACTGCCGGTAATCGAATCCCGCTTGGCCCAGCGCAGGTTCATCCAGAAAGAGGATGACATTCTCGGCGTCCAGACCGTTGGTAAGAGCGTCGATGTGCTGATAGGTGCGGGAAAATGCATCGTCCTGGTCGTATCCGGCAAGCATCAGAGTCGCCGGGCCGACACACTGTATCTTGACGGTCGGCCGACCGGCGAGATTCCGTTTGAATGTATCGAGACAACTCATGTTGCCGGGCCTCTCTATGTAGTCCATCATGGCATCACCCAGTTTGGGAAGCTCCGGCAGAAAGGGTATGTCATGTTGCAGGCTATACTCCACGGCCTTGTCAATGTCGTCGTACGGCACCGAGCCGATTTGTGTTGTAACTTGTCTTTTACACATTTCTCATTCGTTTGCCACCCTTATCAAGAGCAGCGCCTGATGATGGCTCGTTGCTGAATATGGCTGCGGGTTGGCCCCGGACTGCGACCGGGCTGCCCCTTGCGATGCCCCCGAAAAGGGGCAAAGCGACGGCACTCAATATATTGTACCTTGGCGTTCAAATCAAACCAAAATATTGGAATTCCTGGCTCTTTCACAGGCTTCTTGAATAGTACTCTAGCGCTCGCTCAATACCCCTGGCAAGATCGATCTTCGGCGTGAAGCCCAGTTTTTCTTGCTTGCTTGTGTCCCCGGCTCTCGCGAAGACGCCGGAAGGTCTGTCCGAAAGGCCGACAATTTCGGGACTGTACCCGCAGGCGCCCGCGGCGATTCGTGCGAATTGCTTGAAACTCGTGAAGATTCCCGTCGAAAGATTCACCGCCTCGGCGTTGTCAATCAGCGGAAGTGTCTTGAGGATGCCGTCGACACAATCTTCGATGTGGATGAAATCGCGCATCTGCTCGCCCGTTCCCCATACACTCAGGGTTGGCGAACCCTGAGTGGCGAGGGCTCGCTTGCATATACTTGGGAACGGGTATGCATCATCCTGGTCCTCGCCGTAGCCGGAAAACGGCCTGTACACGATCGATTTGAGGCCGTGTTTCTCATACGCCAATCGCCCCAGGTATTCACAAGTTAACTTGGCCCAGCCGTATGTCATGTCGGGCATTCCTATGCTCTTGGCGAAATCGATCATGTCTTCTTTGAGCAGCTCGTAGAAGGACTGGCGCTGAGATTCCACCGGGTAGACCGCGCTCGAGCTAAAACAGGCGGTTCTTCCGGGTCTGGCCTTCACTGCCCATCGCCAATACTCGGCGTCGATGCACAAATCTTCAGCCACTGCAAGAGGATTGTTCTCTATCACCAGGCGGCCTCCGACTACCGCGGCGAGGTGGAAGCAACAATCGAAGTCGTCATCCGAAACGCGGTTGAAAAAATCACGGCAATCTTCGCGATAGAAGTGAAACGACGCATAATCAAGAGGATTGAAAAGCGGCCATCCTTTGTCCGGATTCATTCCACCCCCTAGGGGGGCAATATTGTCGACGGCGTGGACCTCGTCGCCTGTCTCAAGAAGACGTCGGGTTATATGACGGCCCACAAAACCAGCGGCGCCGGTGACGAGCATCTTACGCATTTTCAAAGTGTTTCCTGTAAAGATTGAAAGCTCGAATGGATTTGTCCGGAAGATAATTGTGTATTCTCTCAGGATCAATAGCCAGATCTTTGACAATATTCAGGTTGTTTTCATAGCCCAAATACTCCTGCTTCATGTCTCTTATCAGGTCATGTTCGTTTCGATCCTGGTAAACCGACGGTTTGCCGTATGCGACCTTGTGTCCCTTGGCCTGAACGTAGTACGATGCCCAGATGTCATCCATGCGCCCAACATGAGGAAAGAGAAAGTAATCTCTCAGCAGTTGCCCGCTAATGAAAGTATTCTGGGAATTGAACGGGGACATTTTGTTGCTCGCCATTGGGAAAAAACTTCGGTCGAATTTGCAATCCGGCGCGTGCTCCATGCGGCAGATCGCATCGACATCCGGTTCTCCATTCCAGAAATCCGCCTGGATGTCGGGCTTCAACGTACGTCTTGTGCGTCTGGAATAATCCCTCTGGGCGACGAGTTGCAACGGATAGCCGCGGTGCCAGATAGCGGACTCGTTGGTGGCGCCCACAGGATCGAAGGCCGGCAGATCGGTTTCATAATAGTTTACCTCGACATCTCTTTCCACCATGAGATCATTGCCCCAATCATCGAAGGGGATGTTGTCGTCGTCGACAACGGCGACGATATCGGCACCCATGTCGCGGGCCCACAAGAGGCCGAAATTTCTTCGTTGTATGCAGTTCCATCCAATCGCATCCGACAACTGCCTGTCGTAAAGCTGCTGCTCTTTGTCAGACACGTACGTTCCGTCGGACAGTTCGTATGGCGTGGGTGTCTTCTTGTCGCCGATGACGACCAGGTGCCAGTCGCTCAGTGAATCGAAACGCTCGATCGCCTCGGTTACCGGGTTGATCGTAGTTGTTACAATTACCCTCATGATATCTTCCTCTTGAGCCGGCTCTTGGGAATAACTCTTGTCTTAAGGGCTATTCGCAGGTACTTGAACGTCTCTGTGAACATATTAGCGGACGTTCCCTCGGTGCGCGCTCGCCACCTGCACGGTATCTCGGTGATCCTGGCCCCGCAGCGCAGTGGTTTGAGCAGGCACTCGAGAAGGAAAGGGTGTTTCAATTCCTCCCAGGCAATGCCTTCGAGTATCGGCTTGCGATAGAGACGGTACGCGAAGGTGAGATCCGTTACTTCGGTATTGTAGAGAATTGCGAATATCTTCTGGAAGAAGTAATTAAGTACCAGTTTCGTCCGGCTGTAGCCCTCGAAACCACCGCCTTTGATCCAGCGGCTGCCGGCCACAATGTCCCAGCGACCGGTCTTCATCGCCTCAACAAATGCCGGGATCAGCGTCGGGTCGGTTTCAAGATCGCTCGCCATCAGCATAACGTGGTCACCCGAGGCAATATCGAACGCTTCCTGCATGGCCCCGCCGAGGAAGGGTAGTTCTTGGTGGTGGACACGAATGCCGGCAGGGTGCTGTTTCTCGATCGTTTTGATCACAGCCAGGCTTTCACCAGTTGTCCTCTCGGCTGTTACGATCAGCACTTCACGCAGCTCACTAACGGCGAGTGTGAATACCGCATCGACGGTCTGTTGAAGCGAGTAAGTTTCGTTAAGCACCGGCAGAATAAAAGTAATGCGCAGCGATTTGTCCATTCGGTTCGTAACTGTCGACTCCTTATTTCCCAAGTATACAAGACTGCGCTATGTTACCAAGTCCGGCGCGCCACTGCCAGCAAGATCAAGGCTTGAAGTAGACTCTCAAGCCATTCTCATAGACTTTCTTCTTCCAGTCGCTTCCGGCGAGAGATTCGAGAGGCTCTTCGAGCCCGGCGAAATAGGGTGGCTCAGCGCCGACTATTATCGCCGACGGGAGCGACTGTTCGGCCAGCCGTCCGAGCATGTCGGGGCCCGCTGTACGCGTCATGCGGCGTTCCGCTTCGCTCATGAGGTTTCCAATCCTGTAGGTAAATGCGCCGGCGGACAACTCGGGGTAAATCTCACAGCCCCCTTCCACTGCAAAGAGCGGGGCGATCGTGAGGATCAGCTTTGGCTCTTTTGTGCTGCCCGCGATATCCGTCGCGGTCCTGTGCACTTGCATCGGGACCCATTTGTCGGGCTCAAAGCACGCGGCAATCTTCTCTGAAGTGCTCATCCTTGTCGCCCAGATCGTAGAGGTGCTCGGCCCGGTCGCACAACTTGCAAGCACACCAATGCCGACCAGCACAACGCCGATTTTGATCGGGGCTTTAGACGCCTTTCTGCTCGGAAGCTCTCTAAAGAACGCGAGAGGATAGGTGAAGCTGCACAACAGAAAAGGGATCGGTGGTGCGAGATATTGTCTCCAGATTGTCGGCAATCCTAATGCAATGGCGTAGAATGCCGCAGCCAGGGAGGTCGCGAGCAGGGCGCTTCTGCCATTTGATATCCGCAATTTGCCTCTGTACAACACAAGGACGGCAATCAAACAGGCCGCAATAATGACGATATACCAAGTCAGCATGAGATAACTCAGGATAACTCCGAGTTTGTCATGAACAATCCCGTATTGATGCAGCCATTGACTGTTTAGCAGGTGGATCCTGAACAAATTGACAGAGAATGCCTCGGGCGCTCGGGCTATAACGAAAGCAGGATAAATCAAAACGAGCCCGGCGGCAATCAGGAATGGAAGGACGGTCTTGATTCGTTGTCCGATGGAGGTGGCGGGCAGACTGAGCAGGCCGATAAAGAACAGCAGTGCCGCGATAGCCGTAGTTGAACGCATAAACGTCGCCAGGGTAAGCAGGGCGCCAATGGCCGCGATGTGCAGGCGACCGGCTTTCCGTCCCGTGTCGATTCTCGTGAACAAGAGAAGGGAAATTATGATACAAAGGATTACCACGTCGTTGTTCCATGCATAACCGTTGGCGTACTCGACGGCGGGATTGAATACATAAAGGGTGGCGGCGCACAGACCAAGCGACACGCCCCAGATGGTGAAATGCGCAAATGCCAGACGGTACACCCCTACGATACACAGCATCACCAGGATGTCAGCCAACACCGAGACGAGCCGGCCTACAAGCAGATAATGTGTTGTGCCGAATCCTTTGAACAACATGGCGTAGAGCAGGGGGTGGTAGGGCAGTTGAGTGGGATATGCGAAATCCCTGTAGATCGTCTTGCCCTGGGCCATCAAGACGCCGGCGGTGCAGTACATGTGCTCATCCCGACCGACCGGCTTGGTCATACTGTTGCCCAGAATCACAAGCGAGAGAGCTGCAAGCACTATTAAGGCGACGATGTAAGTAATCTTGTCCGACATCTTCTTGTTCGGTCTCGATTCGAGTTTCACGACCATTCTACCATTCGGCCAGCTCTCCGAGAAGCTCCTCGACCAGATCTTTCATTGTTACGATACCGATGTGTCTTTCCCGCCCGGTGCGGCTGGTCGTGGTGATCAAAACGATCTTCGGGTTTTCCTTCTGCATGATGTTTATCGCGTCGGTAACTGTGGTGTCGGCATCGAGCCTTCGGATTGGCTTTATGAGATCATGCAGATGGGCGAATTCTCTCGATGAACTCAACGCCTCATAGATGCTTACAAAGCCACTGATATTTCCGGACTCGCCTTCGGCAACAGGCAGGCGCGTGAACGCACATTTTCTCAACTTGTCGAGCAACACCGACCTGTCGGAATCGGCATCGACAGTCTCCACCTCGTCGATAGGTATCATTACCGACCGCATCCGAACCTGTGAGATATCCACCAGCCGGCTTACGATATCACTTTGTACGGAGCTGAGAATGCCCTCTTCGTGCGTATCCTGCAGGAGGGCGCGGACTTTGTGCCTTTGGGTGGATGTTATCATGCTTCTTGAAGAGTCGCCCAACCCGGTAAGTCGAGCGAAAAGGCCCGATATGAGCTTAAGCACAGGTGTTATGCCGCAACCTCTCAAAACCTTGTGAAACACGTATAAAACCGGAGACACGTAGGGCATCATCGCGTCTGCACGAAAGAAGAACACGTTCTTGGGAATCAACTCGCCGAAAACAAACAGCACGGGTACGGTTACAAGCGTCGCAAATAATTCGGCGGCGTGTTCCGTGGCTACCCTGCTCAGGAACAAGCCTGTGACAATACTCGTGGCGAGGCAGTTGACGAGGTTGTTGCCTATCAGCATTGCCAGCAGCAACCCTTGACCATCGTGTAAACATCTGCCGAGCATGACAAACGGCAACCGTTTCTTCTCGATACCCAGTCGCAAGCGCAGCCGGCTGAGCTGGTACATACCGGTCTCGGCGCCGGCAAACAGGCCGGAGACGACAACCAAAAAAACAAACGCCAACACCAAAGCTAAGCTATTGATCATTAGTTCTGAACGACTCGAAAGTCAATATGAGACTTACAATTCGGCGCCTTCGTACTTTCTCGACGGTGAACTTAAGGTTCTTCAGATGCGCCACGTCCCCGCTCTTGGGTATTCTGCCGAGAAGGGCGGTCACCAGCCCGCCGATCGTGACCTGACGGGTCTCGGCCAGGTCAACGTCGAACACCTCGGCCCAATCGTGAATGGCGATATCTCCGGCAAGTCGGTATTCGAACGGGCCCGTCTGTTGTATCGGCTCGAGAGCGCTCGCAGGCTCGATCTGTCCGAACAATTCCTCGGCGATATCCTCGAGGCAAACATAACCTGCGATGCCGCCGTATTCGTCTACGACTACGGCAGTATCGGTTTTGCTCTTGCGAAAGAACTCCAAAAGCGATTCCACTGTCTTCTGCTCGGGAACAAAATTGACCTTGCGAACAATCCTGTCCAAAGATACGTCTTCTTCGAGCAACATCTCTCGCAAGTGCACCAGGCCGACTATATTATCTATTGCCCCGACGTAGACGGGGATCTTCGTCAGATGATTGGCCTCCATTTTCTGCCTTGCGGCCTCGGCCGAATCGGTGACCGAACAGGCGATCATGTCCACGCGCGGGCGCATCACGTGGCGCACCTTGAGAAAGCCAAGCTCGATGATTTCCGTCAGGAGTTTGTTTTCATCGGCGCTGATCAATCCCTGCCTGCGGGTGGTCTCGATCAGAGACTTGAACTCACTGACACTTATTGTTTTAGGGTCTCTGGTCGGTCCCAGCAACAGGCGCAGGGCTGGCTCCAACACGAAGACCTTGAACACGAATTCAAGGGGAGCAAATATCTTCAGACACAAAAAAGCGGGCACCGCGGCAGCAGTGCTCAGGGATTTTGAATTTGCATAGGCCACGGATTTAGGCAATATTTCGCCCGCGAGCACCAGGGCGACAAAGCTCAGCAGTGCGACAGTTGCGGCGGCCAGGGGGCTTTGATCTTTGACTCGAACTGTCAGGACGCTGGCCACGGCGTAGAACAGAACGTTGACCGTCATATTGCCGAACAAAAAACAATTGAGCAACCGCCCCGGCTTGTCCAGCAACTTTGCGGCGAGTTTTTGTAGTCTGTGTTTGGATTCGGCGAGTACCCTTATCTGTCTGCGCGAGAGGTTGAAGAACGCAGTCTCGGCTCCGGAGAAGAAAGCTGAACCTGCGAGCAGCACCAACATTAGAATGATTTGCCGGACCTGAGCCGCCATCAGTTGTTGTCCGATTGTGGTTTGGGCAGAGCTATCCTGAATTTGCTTCCGTTGCCGGGTTCGGATTCAACCGAGATGGAACCACCATGGTCGTCTAATATCATCTTGCAGAAAGCCAGGCCAAGACCGGCCCCTGAGTTCTCAGCGGCCGAGCGTTTGTCTGCCTTCGTGGTGAAGAACATCTCAAAAATGTTTTCACAGTTGGCTGGCTCAATTCCACCACCCGTATCGGTGACTGCTATTTCGACCGAATCGGCTTTGTCCATCGCTTCGACGATCAAGACGCCACCCCCGGGGAGCATTGCGTCGCGCGCGTTGAGAATCAGGTTCATCAGAACCTGTTGGACCTGAACGCCCACGCACCGGATCGTTAAATCGTCGGCAACCCTGATATCCACAGTGATCCCGTCCTTCGCAAAATCCCGGCACAAACAGGTGAAGACCTCCTCGATCAGCCCAAGCAGCCGGACGTTACTTTCCTGCTGAGTTTGTCCGCTCGCCAGGGCGAGCATGCTTTCCATGATCTTGGACGTGCGATCGCAATTCTTGACCACCTTTTGCAGTGCCTTCTCACTCAGGGTCTTGTCGTCGAGGTCGCTCAGGGCAAAACTTGCATAGCTTTTCAAAGGCGTCAGCAGATTGTTGATCTCGTGGGCTATCATGAAACTGACGGTTCCCATGCTGGCGAGGTGCTGGAGAGCGAGAAGCTGGGATTTTAGCGCCTGATTCTGATGTTCCTGCAGTTGGACACGTCTGTGTAGAGAGAAGCGTTTTTGCGTAATACTTGCCAATAGACTGCACCTGCTATAAAATCGGATTTCTATTGGACTATATCGACTTTTGGTGCGTTCTTTCTTGAACCGTGATGCAAGTATACCCTTGAGGGTAGTAAATTCCCGTAAGTAAGATCATAAACTGTTATCGTAAAGTGATTTACCCACGCACAAACGGGAATTTTCGATCGGGGACACTATAATAATGATGTCGGGGCAATGAACGAGCAGGGGATATTGGAAGAGCTCTTGGCGTTATTGGAGACAAATGACGTCACGATACGCAATGAACCGCTCGGCGGAAGCGGCGGCGGACTATGCACCATCAAGGGCAGGCGTATTCTTTTTGTGGATACCGAGGCCCCTCCGATTGTCACCGCGGCGATTTGTGCCCAATCGCTGATGAAAGTGGCGGACATCGAACAGATATTTATCAAGCCGCAAGTCCGCCAGTTCATCGCCGATCACAGCAATCAGGTAAGTTGAAAGGTTATGTTATGGCCAAGGGTAAATGGTTGACGATACTCTTAATATGTCTGGTGACGGGACTCTGTGTTATGGATGTTTCGGCAAGGTCGCGCCCCGCACGAAGGTCCGGCGTATTTGTCAATTCGGTTGGCATAAAGTTTGTTCGCATCAGGGGTGGCTCTTTTCTAATGGGACAACAGCAGGGCGGTGACTGGGACGAACGGCCCGCGCACAAAGTTACGATCACAAAGTCTTTCGGTATGGGATTAACCGAGGTAACCAATGCCCAATATGAACAGTTCGATCCCAAACATCGTGAGCTTCGCGGGAAACTGGGCTTTTCCACAGAGGACGACGAGGCGGTTGTTTTCGTAAGCTGGCACGAGGCGATCGAGTTCTGCCAATGGCTCTCGGCCAAAGAAGGCAGATCCTATCGCCTGCCAACCGAGGCCGAGTGGGAATATGCATGTCGAGCCGGGACGACCACTGCCTACCATACCGGTGAGACTCTGGCGAAAGAATTGCACAAAAATGCCCGAATGAGCTGGTTTCCCGACCCGGCGCGCAGGCGCAAAGGTGCCGAGCCCGTGCCGCTTACCGTAGCGCAGACAGTAGTTAATTCATGGGGTCTCTACGATATGCACGGCAACGTCGAGGAATGGTGCCATGACTGGTATGGACCGTATGGGCCGGCCGGGCAGACGGACCCGGTGGGGCGGGCCGGTGGCGATTTCAAGGTCACTCGGGGGGGGAGTCAGGGAACTCAGGCAGCGCTGCTGCGCTCAGCGAACCGCCTGGGGACGCTGCCCGAGGACAAGAGCTGGTTGATAGGTTTCCGCGTGGCGATCGGAGAGATGCCGAAGACCGAGCCTCCGGGCGAGCCGGCCCCGGCGTTGAACAGGCGAAATGTCACTGAGGGCAGTCGGGTCGATTTGGCCAAAGGGCCTGATCCGGATAAACCGTATTTCAGAGGTCCCCGCCAGTACGTCAAGATACCTCCGGGCTCCGACGGCCCCGTGTATTCGGCACACAACCATGACCCGGCGCTGGTCGATTGCCCCAACGGCGACCTGCTGGCTATCTGGTACTCCTGCCGCAGCGAGCAGGGGCGGGAGTTGGGCATCCTGGCGAGCCGCCTGCGATACGGTTCGCAGCAGTGGGAGCCTGCCTCGCCATTTTGGGATGCGCCCGACCGCAATGACCACGCGCCCGCTTTCTGGCTAGATCCTCGCGGCAGAATCTATCATTTCAACGGTCTGGCTGCGGCAGCCACGTGGGGCAGCCTCGCGACCGTAATGCGAGTCTCGAGCGACAGCGGAGCCACGTGGTCGAAGGCGGTGCTTATCAATCCCGAGCACGGCCTTCGTCACATGCCGGTCGAGTCGGTCTTCCAGACGAAAGAGGGCTTTATCATCCTGCCCTGTGACGCAGTCACCGGTGGCAGCGGCGGCACTGCTGTCCACGTCAGCCGCGACGGCGCCAAGACTTGGGACGACCCCGGCGCAGGCAGGGGCAGTCCGACGTTTGCCTCCGGTACAACGGGCGGATGGATCGCGGGGATTCACGCCGGAGTAACGCAACTCAAGGACGGCAGTCTGATGGCGTTCGGACGCGGCAACAATATTGACGGCAGGATGCCGATGAGCATATCGAGGGACATGGGCAGGAACTGGACGTATTCAGCCAGCGAGTTTCCGCCGCTCGGTGGTGGCCAGCGGCTCATTTTGCGGCGTCTCAAAGCCGGGCCGATTCTGTTCGTCGGTTTCACAGACCGCAGAAACGGCATGGCTATCCGAGGCCCCGGCGGGGCGCAGCGCAATGTCTTCGGCATGTTCGCGGCGTTGTCATTCGACGAGGGGAAAACCTGGCCTGTAAAAAGGCTGATCACCGACGGCGGGGCGGCGAGAGAAGTCGACGGAGGTGGCAACACGGGCAAGTTTGTAATGGATCAGACCCACGCCGAGCCCAGGGGATACCTGGCGGCCACTCAAACTCCCGACGGGCTGATCCACTTGATCAGCAGTAAACAGCACTACGTCTTCAATCTGGCCTGGATCAAGCAGTTCGCGCCAGAGGCTGCTGCCGGAATCAGTGAAACGACAGATCACCCATACGTTCCGGGCATAGTTATTGATCACCGCCCGGCCAAAACCGGCATGTACCTCGGCTCACCAAGCATCGCCGTACTGCCCAATGGTTCTTACGTTGTTTCTCATGACTTTTACGGGCCAGCTACCAGAGAGGACCAAACCGTAATATTTCGTTCGAGAGATTCCGGACAGACGTGGGAGAAACTGACGGATTTCTATGGTCAGTATTGGTCGACCTTGTTCGTACACAAAGAAGCGCTCTATATTATTGGGACCAATATTCATAACGGACATGTAGTTATCCGGCGGTCCGCAGACGGAGGTTTGACCTGGACGACGCCGGAAGGTCCAAGTACAGGATTGCTGGCCGCAGACGGCAAATACCATTGCGCGCCCGTACCGGTTACAGTGCACGAAGGACGAATCTGGAGGGCTATGGAGGATAGATATCCCCTGACAGGACCGGCGAGCAACCTGAGGACTTTCGTCATGTCTACCCCTGTCGATGCAGATCTGTTGAAGGCGGACAGTTGGACTGTGAGCAACCGTCTTGAGTTCGACCAGGCGTGGCCCGGGACAGCCTGGCTGGAGGGCAATGTTGTCATCACCGGCCAAAACGAACTTGTGAATATTCTGCGCGTCGAATGCAAAGAGGCAGAAAAAGCTGCCATCGTCCGCATCTCAGAAGACGGAAAGTCGATTTCGTTTGACCCGGAGAAAGACTTTGTCGACTTCTTCGGTGGGTCAAACAAGTTCACTATTCGTTACGATCCCGTGACCGAACGTTATTGGTCGCTCGTCAACAAACAGTTCAACCCCAGGGCCTATCGCAACAACCTTGTGCTTGTATCTTCTTGTGATTTGAGGGTTTGGAAAGTCGAATCAGTAGTTCTGCGGCACCACGACAGTGAGAAGCACGCCTTTCAGTACATCGACTGGCTTTTCGAGAACGAGGACATCATTGCGGTTTCCCGAACGGCGTTTGACGACGGTTTGGGTGGAGCCCATAACGCACATGACGCCAACTACATAACCTTTCACCGCATTGGCAGTTTTCGCCAGTTGCGGCAGCAACAGTAAGGAGTGGCAAAAGATGGCAGCGAAAAGAGTGGCTATAATGGTTGACGAAATGTATCAGGTCCTCGAAGTCTGGTATCCCTACTATCGGCTCGTCGAGGCGGGCCTGGAGGTTAATTTGGTTGCAGCCGAAGCGAAAAAGCAATATCATTCGAAGGAAGGTTATCCCTGCGTCTCTGAAATTGCAGCAGAACTCGCCTGTGCCGGTGATTACGACTGCATGGTTGTGCCGGGCGGCTTCGCTCCGGATTTTATGCGAAGAGACGCCGGCGTGATAAAGTTTGCCAACGATATGGTCAGCGATGGCAAGGTTATCGCTGCCATCTGCCACGGTGGATGGCTGTTGTGCAGCACAGAGGCCTACAGGGGCAAGAAGGCGACCTGTTTTATGGCGATAAGAGACGACATCAAAAACGCAGGCGCCGAATATGTTGACGCCGAGTGCGTGGTGGACGGCAATTTGATTACGTCACGCAAGCCCGACGATCTGCCGGCCTTTTGTACGGCCATTCTGGAAGGCTTGAAATAGTGATCGACCGAACTTGGAGCAAGATGGGAGCATTCGTCTTATGAGCCGGACCGAAGCTGAAAATCAACGGCAGCAGCACCCCGTCGTGTTGGTAGTGGATGACAATCAGCAGAATCGTGAGCTGCTGCAAGCATATCTCGAGGACGTGGACTGTCATACGGTGCCTGCTAACGACGGCTTGGAAGCGCTGGATATCCTGGCCAAAGATCCTCCCGATTTGATTTTGCTGGACGTGATGATGCCCAAGATGAGCGGCTTCGAGGTGTGCAGGAGAATCAAGAACGACCCCAAGACTACCGATATTCCGGTCATTATGGTTACCGCCCTCAGCGAATTCGGTGACATCGAACGAGGCATCGATTCGGGTACGGACGACTTTCTCAGCAAACCGGTCAACAAGCTCGAACTTTTGACGCGAGTCAAAACCATGCTTAAGCTCAAACACCTGACCGATAAGCTTGAACGCACGCTGGCGTATTTGAGCGAGATCGAGAAACAGGCACAAATGGCCAAGTCAGAATCCGATCATCGGCTATCAGAATCGTAACAACCCGCACATCGCACACAATCCCCACAACGACGAGGCAAAATGGCGCGGCCGAGTGACTAATTGCCCAAACGCCGGTTAATCCCCACTCATCCATTGTCGATACATAGATTGTGATCATCGGAGGAAAAGGGTGTTTTGACAAACCCAAGATCACAATTGCATGCCAACAGGTCGAAAACTGGATGAGAGAGGTGTATGAGTCGATTACTGGAGATCCTCGGCAGGGCGATAACGGTCGATACTGCCGAATTGATATGGCACTGGTTAGATGCGGTCGGCCTGCCGGCCGGCGGCAGCGAATCCGACAAAGACGGGCGTTTGGGCAGAGCGGTTGAGCTGATCGGCGAGATGAAGCTGGACGCCGCCGCCGAACAGTTGAGGATACATCTGTTCGAGAATCCTTCCTGTACGTATGGCCGGCTCGCAGCGGCAGCTATTTGCCTGCACAACGTTCAATTGCAGAACGCAATCAATGAGCTGGATTCGGTTTATCTGCGCCAGCCAACTAATACGATGGCTCTCTACGCCCTCGGGCATTGTTACGAACGGCTCGGCAAAGAAGCTCAGGCCGTCGAGTTCTATCAGGACTGTCTGAAGTTCAAGAGATACCTGGAGCTTCCGATTCAGCGGCTGGCCGCTGTCTATTTCAAGAACGGTCAACTGGAAAGGGCGATCGGGCAATACGAACTGCTGCAAAGCGAACATCCCGACGATATTTCGACACTTATCACGCTCGGACATCTGTATATGGTCACCGGCAGAAATGCTCACGCAGTCGAAACTTTCAATAAGGCCATCTTGATGCACCCGGACAATTTCCACGCTCAAGACGACGAAGCGGATCAGTTGATCGTCGACGGGGAGCTTTATGAAGCGCTCGAGCAGATCGAGGATATGTTGCAGACCGAGCCTGGGCGGACCGACCTGCTCATGAGACGTGCCGACGTCTTGCGCATGTTGGGGGCCGCGACAGACGCAGTCGCGCAATACGAAGAAGCCGTTCGTCTATGCCCGGATTTTCTTGAGGCCACCATAAAACTGGGGACGCAGTACTTGCAGATGGATCAGGATCAGCTTGCCGCTGAACAATTCAACCGTGCTGTTGAAATAAACGACCAGATAGTCGACGCCTATATAGGTTTGGCAAGCTCACAGAAATCGGCCGGTGCGACCTCAGAGGCCCTGGGGACGTTGTCTCTGGCTGCGGCGATTCAGCCAAACAGCTCGTTGCTCTTTGCCGAAACGGCCAGCCTCAGATTCAAGGCCGGTCTTGGTGAAAATTTCACGTCTGACACCAAGGACGAACCTGGCGCACTGACCCAGGCTGTCATTGGAGCGCACAGTCAACAACTCGCCCAGCGTCCGCAAAATGCGGATCTTCATTATAGACTCGGCCTGCTGATGCTCAATGTTGGCAGGATCGCCGACGCGGCCAGATCGTTTCAAGCCGCTTTGGAGGTGAACTCCGTCTACACGAGGGCCAGGAACAAATTGGCCATCTGCCTGTTCGAGCTGGATCGTCAACGCGAGGCGCTTGACTGCCTGCCCGGCCGCGAGTGCCTCGACAAGGATACGCTCGAGCTCCACTACAAAACAGCCTTGCTCTACTGCGACAGGCTGAAGTTTGCGTCGTCTCTGATAAACCTTGAGCACCAGCTCGAGACCAATTTCGCCTGCTCTGACGCTACGGTCAACATCTCGATAATCTTGCAGAACCTGGGCATGCTCGACAGGGTAACTGCCACGTGGGACGGTCTTACGGATACCGCCAGGGAGGCGATCGGCGCCGACTACCCGTCTTCCTCTTAGGAGTCTGTCGGAGAATCCCGTCGTTGGTCCGAGAGCGAGCGGTTTTGTGACTGGCAAGGACGGCGAAGCAGACGATATCGCTGTATATCGTCGATGCAGCCGGACGCCGACCAGTCGCAAAACAAGCCGCTCGAAGCCAGATCGGGTTCTCCGACAGGCTCCTATGCGGGCGGATTCGCGCCCGGCGTGCGGAAATCGAGCAAGCGTGCCCATTGAGCCAGAATCCAGGCCGAATGAAACATAACATATATTATGGGACGTTGGATGTCCTGTTTTCATCTGTCGTCGGCCACGCTGGGCTTTGACTTCCACACGCAGCTAAACGAGGGATATACGCCTCTAGCAGCGATTGTAACGGACGCACAATACATCAAGAACGGATAAGGACACGATGAGCGACGCTTGCGCCATTACCGGGATGCGCGTCAATCGCGCAGTGACAAAGGCGGGCCCAGGATTTCGTAATGCAGGATTGCCCTTCTGAGCTTGTCGGGATTTGCGTAATCCGAAAGAAGATCGGAAAGATGTTGCGTCGGCGGCATTTGTGCCGTCGCGGCTTGCTTATCGCCGGGTCGTTTCACCGGCGCGACGACGGGCGCGATACGGGGTGTCGTTTCGGGCTGGCCTTGAGGCCTTGACGCTCGTTCCGGCGGCTTCGGCGCCGACTTTGCGGTCTGGACCTGAAAAGCCTGCTCGGCCTCGGCGGCGAATTTGCGGGCGGCCTCTCGTAGATCGGCCAGCGTTGTGCGTCTCTTTGCCGTGCCCGCGGGTTGCTCAAGACGCTGCCCGGGCCCGGCGGGACGCCCGCCCCGCCCGGGCATTTGTTGCTGGCCGCCCCTGCTATGTGCAGGCGGTTTGCGCGACGGTGCGCGACTCGGCTGCTGTTTGTCGCCGGACTTTGCTTTCGTTGCCTTGATAATGCCGCTAACAATCCAGATTGCGGCGAACACAACCCATACGAGAATGTTCGTCCAGCCGTCGCCATCACGCCGGGCCAAAACTATTTGTGCCAACAGGTTGCTCATAAACGCCAAAGTGTAAGTCTATCAGGGTATCCGCCGATGCCCTCAATTATTTCTTCTTCTCCGGCCCGGCGATGGAGTCCCGCATTGAGGTGTCAGCCACGATGTTTTTCATTTTGTAATAGTCCATCACGCCGAGATTGCCCTTCTTGAAGGCCTCAGCCATGGCCAACGGGACTTTCGATTCGTTTTCCACCACAAGGGCTCGCATTTCCTGCTCACGTGCGAACGCCATTGCTCGGCGCTTCTCGGCCTCGGCCTGGGCCCTTGCCAGGTCGGCTTTGGCCTGGGCCGCCTGCAACTGCGCCCCGACATTCTCGCCTACATCGACGTCGGCGATGTCAATTGACAGTATCTCGTAAGCCGTTCCGGCGTCGAGGCCTTTGCTTAGAACGGATTTGGAAATGTTATCGGGATTCTCCAGGACACTCTTGTACGTCATGGCGCTGCCGATGGTAGTAACGATTCCCTCGCCTACACGGGCGATGACCGTCTCTTCTGTGGCGCCGCCGATAAGTCTTTCAATGTTGGCCCGAACGGTAACCCGAGCCTTTGCTTTCAACTGAATGCCGTCCTGTGCGACGGCGTCGATCGTCTGCCTTCCCTTACTCGGGTCGGGGCAATCGATAACCTTGGGATTAACGCTCGTCTGGACCGCTTCAAGGATGTCACGACCGGCCAGGTCGATCGCCGTCGCCGTCTGCAAAGACAGATCGATGTTTGCTCTATTGGCCGCAATTAGGGCGCGCACGACGTTCTCGACCCGGCCACCTGCGAGGAAATGGCTCTCCAGATCTTTTGTAGTCAGTTGGAGGCCTGCCTGGATCGCGGTTATCTTGCTAACCACTATGGCCTTGGCGTTGACCTTTCTGAGTGCCATGCCGATCAGTTCGGAAAGCCTGACGTCCGCCCGAGAGAAATATGCCTGCAGCCATAGCCCTGCGAACTTCAGAAATAGGAGTAACGCGACAAAAGCTATGAGACCAAAGAGAACCAGGGCAGCTATTCCGATAGTCTTTGTACGGTCACTTTGTGCCAAAATGATATTCGCTAATTCATACATCTTCTTTTATCCTTTCATTAGGTTTCTTTTATAAGGCGAACAGTCAATTGCGTGCTTTCCATATCGATTACCTCAACTTTCCTACCCTTCTCAACATAGCCGCTTTCGGCCACACATTCAAGCCTGCGCCCTGAGAAATCGCACATTCCCACCGGACGCAACGGTGTGAGAACAACACCAACAGCGCCAAGCAGTTCTTTGAGTTCAGGTGTGTCAGGAACAGCATCGCCCTCCTGACGTTCTGGCGGCGCCAGCGTAACACTCTTACCGAATCTCGTATGTGGAAATGCTTTGTACGCATATCTCAGGACAGAGGGTACCATTATGACGCCAAAAATTACTCCCGCTATCCCCGCGACTGTACTGTGCTTGAAGAAGATATATGTTCCTGCGATGAGACACAGCGCCGCACACACACTTATTAAGCCACCGCTCGGCACAAAAACTTCAGCCACCAAGAGGACCACAAATAAAACATACAGCAATACAGCAAATGCCAGCCACCAACCCATTAGCTTCTTCCTATGATTGTTCTTCCACGGCCTTAACCACAACTCTGTTGCCATGTATTTCAATTATCTCGACTTTAGTGCCTTTGTCAAGGAACTCAGCCTCAGCGACGACATCCACCATCGCGTCGCCAAATCTTGCCTTGCCGGTCGGTCTCAGTGTCAAAACCACCTGGCCGCCATCACCTATTCTTACACTTTGGGTCTCGCTTTCAGGCGTTGTCGTCATGCTAATGTGCGCTGTACCACCCTGCCCACCAGTCGCCGGTACAAGGAACAGTCCGCTGAGGAACTCATTCTCTGTCTTCGGAAGGTATTTAGTTATTAGCCATGCCAAAATGGCGAATCCGACAACGCCCAGACACAACGCTACGATACCCGATGTTAACTCACTCCAGGCAATTGCATCCTGTGGCCACGGGAACTCGTCTGGCGGATTCTTGACGAGCATACCGAACAAGCCAACAAGAATGCAGGCAATTCCCGAAAAGCCGGCGACGCCGAATCCGGGCAGGACGAAAATCTCCACCAGCAACAGGAGTATCCCCACTGTAAACAATACGACCTCTAGCCAGTTTGCCATCCCAACAAGGTATTTGCTGCCGATGATGATTACAAAGCATATCACCGCCGCAAGCCCGGGAAGTCCGACGCCCGGGGTGTTGAATTCGATGTAGACCCCCAGCATGGCGATCATAACAAGCACCGCCATCACCGCGGGCGAATTGAGCCAGCGGACCATCTCTTCCGACCAGTTCGTCTCGAGCAGCATCGGCTCGCCTGCAAAAGTCACTCCGTCGCGCTGGGCCAAAAAATCGAGCGCCCCGGCCCGGTCCTTGACCTGTGCCCTGGCTATCTCGTATTTGAAGGCCTGAGAAGCAGTCAACGTTAGAAGTTCATCATCGTCGACGACGAGTTCCTTGTTGCCCAGATCGTATTTGTTTGGATCTTGGGGCAGTTCTCGGTCTTCAAAAAACTCGTACTCACTCGTCTGCAGATTCTTGACTCTGTAAACCTTCTCCTGCATTGTGACCATTGCCTTGAGCATCGCGGCTGGATAGCCGTTCGCTTCGGCGGCCCGCACAAAGACTGCACGGATAAAGCTCTCGGTTTTTTCCCGTTCGACACCTTCGAGTTTGCCGCCGAGCAGGATCGGAGCACAATCGCCTATCGTGGTGTTCTCGAGCATTATTATGTCCTGGCAGGAGACGCTTATCATTGCGCCGGCCGATATGGCTTCGGTAGTCACATAGGCGACGGTGTGGGCTTTCTTGCCTATGTCGAGTATGAAGTACTTGGATATATCGTCTGCCGACTGGACAAGCCCGCCGTATGTTTGTATCTCATAGATGAGGTACCCTACACCCTCATCGAGGGCCGTCTGTGTCCTGCGCTGGATGGATCTGAAGAGCCCATCGTCGATCATGCCCTTGCAGACGATCACAGCGGCCTTGACCGCAGGGGAATCTGCCCCAGCGTCGTTTGGCTCGGCGCCAACGCCCGGCACGGCAATAAACAACAGACAAGCCATACCAACCGCAATTATCCGCAATGGAATCTCCATAATCCGAATTATACCTTCAAATCGCCCGCTGACAACACACAGATCAGTGATCGGGTGAAATTTTTGGCTTGACTCCTTCCCATTGCAGGCCGCCTATAATCGCCTGTGCGATATTTGTCAGGTGGTCGCCGGTCTTTTCGACATTGTCGACCAGGTCGATAAATATAAGTCCCGCCTGAGGCGAACAGAGCCCCCCCGTCATCCGCTCGACGTGACTGCGGCGAAAATCTATCTGCATCCGGTTGAGATTGTCTTCGTTACCCAGGGCCGATTTGGCGGCCTCGATATCATTGTTCTCCAAGGCTGCTATGATATAGTCCAGCATCTGCTCTATTTCGTTTTTCAATTCCTCGGCCTCGGTAAGCGCCAAATCACTGAAGGAGATTTTCTGGTCGATCTTTCTTTCGCCGATTTCGACTATGTTGACCGCATGGTCCCCGATTCGCTCGAGGTCGTTGACCGTGTGCAGGAGGACGGGCAGCTCGTTAGATATCTCGACAGATAGGTTCTTGCGCGACAACCTCGATAGGTATGATGTGATTTCAAGCTGCAATATATCGATAAAATCTTCTATCTCGGCGACCGATCCGAGTTCTTTCCTGTTGTTGCTAATGATTCCGGTGATCGACCGTGTCAGGGCCTTCTTGGCCGTCCTGGCCATACGGACGATTTCGCGTTTGGTCTGCTCCAGGGCTATCACGGGCGTGTTGAGCAGGTGCTTCTCGAGCGCCACAGGTTTCTGTGCCAGTTCGGCCTCAGTTACCGGCACGATCTTCACAACCGCTGCCGCCAATCCCGTGATAAAAGGTATAAAGATGACCGTGTTAAAGGCGTTGAACACAAGGTGGGCAAAGAATATATGCCTCATGATCGTCCCCTGATCCAGCTCTCCGGGCGTCAACCATGTTACCGCTTTTCCATACCACCCGAACCATATGGGAATCAGCATGTACAAGACGCCGAATACATTGAACATCGTATGGCCCATCGCCGCCCGCTTGGCGTTCCGCGACGCTCGCAGTGCTGCCAGTTGAGCGGTGATTGTAGTGCCGATATTGTCACCAAGAATAAATGGTATCGTAACAGTCAGCACCAAAGGCCAGTTGGTCCCGAAGGCGCCTCCGGCGGCCAGAACCTGAATCATTGCAATCGAGGCAGAACTGCTCTGTAGCAACATGGTTATGACGGTTCCGGCCAGAACCCCCAGGAGTGGATTTCGCCCGAGCCATATAAGTGCTTCCTGCACATCTGCATGATCCTTAAGTGGGCCAAATGCGTCCTTCATAAAATATATGCCGAGAAACAACATCCCGAAACCTATCAGTATCTCGCCGATGCTTCTGGTCTTGTGCGTCTTTCCGAGGACAGTCAAAAGGAACCCTACGCCTACGGCCGGCAGCGCATAGTTGGTGATCTTAAAAACGGCCAGCACCGAAACAAGACCCGCGGTGATTGTCGTGCCGATGTTGGCGCCAAGAACAACACACAGTGCCTGTTTTAAGGTCAGCAGGCCCGCGTTTACGAATCCGACCGTCATCACAGTGGTGGCGGAACTCGACTGGATCAAGGCAGTCGTAAGCGCACCGACGATAACCGCGATGACCCGGTGCTTCGTCAGAGCTTCGAGAAGACTCTTAAGTTTCTGCCCGGCGACCTTCTTCAAACCATCTGACATCAGCCCCATGCCGAACAGAAACAGGCCCAACCCCCCTACTGTCCCGAAGATCATGTCTTTGACCATGCCGACTCCCTGAAAAGACAGCGTCTTATATACTCGTCAATAGTCAACACGTATGCCCTTACGCTCTTATGCTCGTGTGCAACTGCGCGGTAGTTGTAGTCATTTGAAATCAAGCGGTCAAGCTAAAAACGTCAGTATGCGATATTCGTTATATAGTGGCCGAATATAGCATTATCATAGGCGTATTGAGCGGGCGACTGTCTGAAGTTATACCCTTGAGGGTAGTAAATTCCCGCGAGTAAGATCATAAACTGTTATTGTAAAGCTACTTACCCGCGCAAAAACGGGAATCTTCAATCGGGAGCACTA
Source organism: uncultured Pirellulales bacterium (assembly GCA_964562575.1). GTDB lineage: Bacteria > Planctomycetota > Phycisphaerae > Sedimentisphaerales > Anaerobacaceae > SG8-4. Next base: position 10,968 of record CAZLTY010000014.1, on the reverse strand, counting down.
TATCAACGGCTTCTTACCAAAACAACCATCTTGCGATTAGGTAGAACAGCACGGTCAATCCCGCGCCAATCGGAACAGTCGCCAACCAGGATGTGAAGATTGACTTGACTACTTTGCGGTTAATAGCGGTGATACCGCGGGCCAATCCCACACCTAAGATCGCGCCAATCATGGTGTGCGTGGTGGATACTGGCAGGCCCATTTTCGAACAGGTCAAGACTGTCATCATGCCGGCTAAGTTCGCGGCAACACCGCGTGAGGGCGTAATCTCGGTGACCTTCGTCCCAACCAGGCGCATTACCCTATAGCCGAAAGTAGCCAGGCCGATTGCAATGCCGAGACCGCCAACGACTAAGAACCCTATGCTCACCGGCACCCTACCGGGAACCGCGTTGGTTTTGACGATTTCAACTACCGCGGCCAGCGGCCCAATCGCATTCGCCACATCGTTGGCACCCTGCGCAAATGCTACGGTACATGAGCTAATGATTACCAACACTGCAAAGGTTTTCTCCACCTGCATCAACTGCTCCTCCAGTGGTGATTCACTACTGCAATTGCGATTCCTCCTGGTAAGCAATCTGGAAACTCCAGCAGCAAGAAGCCCGCACAGAATACTAAGGGCAATCGCCGCCGGGGCACTGAGGTCGAGATGCAGGTTTTTTAAGCCTTTGTAAATGATGGCCAGAATTATTGTGGTAAACACGACAAAGACACAAACCGGTACGCCTTTTCGCGCAGCGGCCACAGGTTCTTCGGCAGACAGGATACAACGCAAGATCAACTTGAATATGACAAAGGCCATTATCCCCCCGGCCAATGGCGAGATAAACCAACTGGCAACAATCTGCCCCAGCTTGGCCCAGTGAACGTGTCCGAATCCGGCTTGCAGAATTCCAAACCCGACGATGGCTCCGACAATAGAATGTGTGGTGGAAACCGGCATGCCAAAGTACGAGGCAAGATTCAACCACACTGCCGCGGCCAAAAGCGCGCACAGCATGCCGTGGGCGAGCATACGGGGATCGTCGGTGAATACCTGTGTGTCTATTATTCCCTGCCGAACGGTATCGGCAACGTGGCTGCCCACAAGCACAGCTCCGCAGAAATTGCAGATGCCTGCCAGAACCACTGCCCAGAAGACAGTTAGCGCCTTTGAGCCGACCGCACAAGCCATGGAGTTGGCCACATCGTTGGCGCCGATATTCCACGCCATGTAGAAGCCAACTACAATTGCTGCGACAACAATGATCTCCATAGACGCAACGTTCCTTCAGTCGAGGCCGGACTACTTCTTGCGAATGATTAGGCGCAGGTACTTGGCGGTCTTCTCGGCGTTGTTGGATACAGCGCTTAGGGTCTTACAGTACTTGTCGAGGAACATAATGGTGATAGGATCGAGCTTGTCTTCCATGTCGTAGTAACTACGGGCAAATGTTCTTCCAAGACGGTCTGCCTTCCATTCTTCTTCGCCGATCTTTTCAATGCCTTTGAGCACATTCTCGGCTTCTTCGCCGGTAAAAGCCGCTTCTGCGAGCGTCGAAAGCTCGCTCTCCAGATCCATTAGCTGTCCGCTGACGCTGATGACCTGCTCAACAAAGGACAGAAAGCCGGCTTTGAGTTCCTCTGGAATTTTGGTCTTGCGCAGCAGCAGAACGACGGCGAAATCCTCCGCGGCATCTGCGATGTCATCCTGATACGCCAGAAACCGGCTTAATTCATTTTGTCCTACCGAAAGAAAGTACGCCTTGGCAAGTTTATCGCGCAATTCCGTTTTGATATCATCTGCCTCGTGCTCGGTCCTGGACATTGTATAGTGTAATTTCTCAATTTTATCATAGTCCTCAGCCAGCAGTGCATTCGCCAACGGCCGAATAAGCTCAACACACTCGTGCACCTTCTTCGCATGCTCATGCAGTTGAACAAAAGGAGATGGAGCAAAAAATCTCTCTATAATTCCCATTCTTGTCTCCTTCAAAAAGACAGGCGTTGATATTGACACAAACACTATTGCGCTGTAGTCTCATCTATTCTTGCTGAAGAGGTCAAGCTAAAAACGTCAAGAGAAGAGCAAATATCCAGATAGACTACGCCAGATTGCGAAGGATTTCTACCCCCTGTCGGATTTTTTCGTCACTGGTAGCGTAGCTTATCCTGAAATGCGTGTCTTTTTCGCTGAACACATTACCGGGAATAATCAGCACATTGCCGGCGATAGCCCTCTCGACGAACTCCGTCGCCGGCGCGCCACCCGGTGCCTTGATGAACGCATAAAACGCCCCGCCCGGCTTGACAAGCTCGAACTTGTCACCCAAGCCTTCATAGAGCAAATCGCGCTTCTTCCTGTACGCATCGACCAGATCGCTGACGTCATAGTCCAAAGCCGCCAGTGCCGCCTGCTGAAAAGGCGTGGGCGCACAGACAAACGTGTATTGTTGTATCTTGGTCATCTCTTCGATAACATCCTTGAGGGATTCGTGGGCCGCGACATAACCAAGGCGCCAGCCTGTCATCGCATGAGATTTGCTGAAGCCCTGCATAACAAGGCTCTTCTTGTAATAATTCGCGATGCTCGGACACTCGCCGTCATAACAGAACTTCTCGTAAATCTCATCGGTCATAACGAGAATGTCCTTTTCGCGGGCAATATCGGCCATCGCCCGCACCTGCTCCTGCGAATAGACCTTTCCCGTCGGATTGCAGGGCGAGTTGAGGATTATCATTTTCGTTTTGTCCGTGATTGCTTCTGCGATTCTTTCGACAGGCAACTCAAAATCCGGATAGCTGTCGACGAAGACGCACTTTCCGTCCAGCAGGTTGACCAGATGCTTGTACATGACAAAGTAGGGATCGGGGATAATTACTTCGTCACCGGGATTGACGAGCGCCATGAAGGCCAGGAGCAACCCACCGCTGACGCCGTTGACCACGAGAACCGAAGGATCGTCCCAGCCGAATTCATTGCCGACTCGCTCGGTGATCCTTCTATTGAGCACGGTGTCGCCTGCCGTTTGCGAATAGCTGTTCTGCCCTGCCTGGATCGCCCTTATCGCCTCTTCCTTCAACTCGTCCGGCACGTCGAAGTCGGGCTGGCCTATCGAAAAATTGACCGGATCCTCCAGCGAAGCCCCCAGCGCAAAGACCTTGCGTATCCCGCTGGCGTCAATCTTAGCCGTTCTGTCTGCAATGATCTTCTTCATGACAGCTCCTTGCCCTCTATGGTTCGGCGAACGGCAGAGTTTTCGGGACAACGCTGACCTCAGTCGTGAATTTGTAGGGAATTGGCCCGCCGCTGTCGAAGGTCAACTCGGCAAAGAAGGCCGTCCAGCCTTCTTTCGGCTTCGGGACCTTCGCAATATATGCGCCACCCCCCTGCTCGCTGAGCGCCGAGCTTTTCCAGGTAGGTCCGATAACATCCAGCCGGAAATTCCGCGTCTTAGGATTGGTGGCTTGCCAGAGTTTGACCGCCGTCGGCTTTGCGGTCGTCTTGACCTCTATCGAGCAATCGTCCCTGACCGACCAGGTAAACTCCGGCCTTGGCGTGCCAGTCACCACGGATTTGAAGAACACCAACAGGCTCTCGATAGCATCTGAGCCACCGAGGCCGTGGTCAGTGTTGGGGACATACCGGATGTGTTTTTCACCGGGAAGGTCGTGGAAGTAGAACTGTGCCGAATCGGGCAAGAAGAACTGGTCGCCGCTCGAGTTTATCAGGCACTTGGGTATGCTCGCGTAACGGTCACGGTACTCGTAGGGGTCGATGAACTTTGTCAGCTTCCGGCCGCCGGGTGTGTCGAGCCTTTCGAAGACTTTCATCTCGACGTAATCGGCGATGGCGTTGGAGTAAAACCCGTACGCGCTGAAGTGATGCTTCATCTGCTCATCCATGTTCAGCACGTCGATCACCGCCGGGGCAATCGCGACGACCCGCTTGTCAACCGCCGCAGTCAGCCAGGTGGTCCAGCCTCGCTTGGACCCGCCCGAGACGACGAACTCAGCGATCTTGATTGGGCCGGAATCGAGAGACAAGAGGTGCTTCTGAACGGTGTCCATCGCACGGACGGCGCTCTTGACCATCGGCAGCAGCAGAGGCCAGGTATTGTCACCGGTAGCCATATACTTATCGAATGTGTAAGCGATTATCCCGTCTTCCGAGCGGGGCCTGCCCCCGTCCGGAAAGACCAGCGGCTGATTCGGCACCATTTTCAGATCGGCCACGACTGCGCCGGCGCCAAGGGCCATGCCGACGAGCATCTTGTCCGCCGAATCCGGAGCCGCCCTGCCGTTGCTACCGCCGTTTATCCAAAGCAGTGCTTTGTCGCCGATGGCATTGACAGGTTTGACGATCGTCAGCCAGTGCTTCCAGAGCGTCCGGTCAACCTCGCCGGCGCTGCGCCACGACTGGGAGGTCATCTCCAGAATATAGGCTGTGTAACCCGTGCCTGAGACGGTCTTGACGACGCTGTAACTGTAGCTCGAATCCGGCGCTGCGACGTAGTCATCCAGCGGCGTACCGACTGCGAGCGGGGCCGCGGCAAAAACCAGTACGGCCAAAATGGTCAAACAGTGACGCGATTTCATACCATGCCCTTTCTTCGCTTTATGTTATACCCTTGAAGGGTAGTAAATTCCCGCGAGTAAGATCACAAACTGTTATTGTGAAGCTACTTACCCGCGCAAAAACCGGAGTTTTCAATCGGGAGTACTATATGCCTTTGCCGGGAAGATGCCTCGCAGATACTCGGCATCGTACCGGCAACTTTCCTCCACGCCCAACGGCATCTTTGTGCCTTCCATCACAAACCACCCGCGATAACCGACCTCGTCCATCGCCTCGCGGACTCGTTCAAAGTCGATCGAGCCCTTGCCGTACAGATCGTCGTAGTCTTTGGCGTGGAACTCACAGATGAGCTTGCCAAGCTGGCGTATTTCGCTGTAGATGTCGTAGCCCGCCTTGTTCGAGTTGGCCACGTCGTAGTAGACCTTGATGGCGGGCGAGCCAACCCTCTCGATGATGTCCATGTGCTCTTCGGCGCTGAGCCAGGATTCGATGCCGAGCGTGACGTGTGCCTTCTCCGCAATGGGAGCGACCTGCCTGAGCCGTTGGACAACTACATCGGTGCCGCTGCTGTCGTTTTGCAGATCACCATTGCCGAAGAAGGCCAGCAGGATCACATTGACGCCCATCGCCTCGGCGACGTCAATCGCCTGCGGCACCCATCGCTCGGCGCGCGGATCGCTCTTGTATGGAATGTTATTGAGAACGCCGAGTGCCAGTGACGCTATTTCCATCTCATGTTCTTGCCGGGCCTCGACGAACTTCTTTTGCAGTTCCGCATCGAATAGGGGCAGGTCATCCTCTGCCCTGCCGAAGTCCACCTGCACACCGTCAAGTCCTATCCGCTTGGCCACCTCCAGCGAGGCCGGATCGCTCCTCTTGCCTATCGTCCAGTCACAGACGCCAATCTTGAATCCCCCGCGTTGAGCTTTTGCCTTGCGCTTCGCAGAAGAAGCGCAGGAAGAAACCAGAGTCAGCCCGGCGGCGGCCTGAGCGGCCCCGATCATCATCTGCCGACGGGTAATATGCGAGTGTCTCATTCGACTATACCTCCGTGAACAGGCCAATCGGTCAGGACTTCAAGCCTTTGAGATTGGCGTCGAGTTTCTCCGTGGTCCTGACGAGCCTCTTCCAATTGACCTTGCGGCCCGTGTAGGCGGCGGTCCGGCCGAGGATCGTCACCAGGTTGCTCCGCACGCTCGGCGCCACAGTCGGATTGTCAACGTTGCCCTCGACGATACTCTGATGGAACGTTTTGATGTTGGCCACCGCGCCGTCTTTGTAAATGCCGGGGCTTTTGCCGCCGCGATAGAAATTCTCGCCGCGAATCATCACCATGTCATTACCGTATGCCGTTTCGAGGATGCCTTTGGAGCCGAACATGCGGTTTCTTATCCCGTCAGGCTGAGTGCCGTGACCGTTGAACTGCTTGGAGCTGAACGTTATGCCGACTTTGTTCGGATACTCGAACAGAAGCGCGAAATGATCGTTGCAGGTCCCCACAGGGCGAATGGTCCTGCCGCCGACTCCCACGGCCGAGACAGGCTCTGAATCCATAATCCAGCTCATCACATCGAGCGTATGAATATTCTGCTCGGTAATAATGTCGCCGGAAATAACCTTGTCGAGCCCCCACGACCGCAGGCGTACCTCGGGATTGTGAGGATCGCTCCGCCACGCATCGTACATCCGCGTGAACGGGCAATTGGCATGGTATGTCGACTCGCCAAAGGTGAACTCGCCTATCGCGCCGTCATGGACTCGCTTGAGCGCCTCGATGAAGAACGGATCGGCGCGGGTTTGGAAATCCACGAGGAAGGCCAGCTTCTTCCTCGATGCCTTCTTGCCGCTGTCGCCGATGCTGTGACAGCCCGGCACGTCTACGGCGATAGGTTTGGCGACGTACGTGTGACAGCCTGCGTCCACCGACAGCGCCGCCTGCTCGGGATGAAAATAGGGCGGGCTCTCAATCGCTACTGCGTCGACCTTCTCGAACATCTTCTTATAGCCGTACAGGCCTGTGAAGCGATTCGCCTCGGGCACGCCGAGTTTGCCGCCTGCGTTGTCCGCCCTGTCCTGGAAGTAGTCCGCCACAGCGACGACGTTATATCCGCCATGCTCCTTGAACAACTGTGCGATCCATGTCCCCCTGCCGCCGCAGCCGATTAATCCCAGATTGACTTTCGAGTTGGCGCCGGAGCCGCGAACAAGCTCGGGCTTGACTACTGTAAACGACAGAGCCGCCGCACTGGCGCCGGCGATAAACCGGCGGCGACTGATAGTCTCGCGTTTGTTGGCGGCGATTGAAGTTTCTTGACGTTCGGACATTTTGCAGGCCTCCTTTTCAAGGGTCATGTAATCATCTATATTTTCATGTAGGCTTCTCGCTTGATCTTTCCGGTCGAGGTCTTCTGAAATTCCTCGATCCGTATATCGAGATGCTGCGACGATATCTTTTCAAAACCGGACAATTGCCGACTCTTCTGCTGGCACTCATTGATGCTCTGCCACAGAAGGCTCTTAAGCAGCTTGGGCTTCTCGTGCAAATGCTCCCGGCGATGCTGCCCTTGACCTTCTATCATATCCCAGGCAGGCCGGACAAGCGCTCTGATAATCTCCTGCTCGATGCCGGTCGAGTCCTTCCACGAACCGGGGACCACCAGAATCTCAGCGACCAGTTGTGCCTGCGAGAGCGCCGATTCGACCCGTTCGGGATTGACGTTCTTGCCGCCGGGCAGCACGATCACATACTTCTTGCGGCCCGTTATGTGGAGGTCGCCGTTGTCGTCCAGGTGACCGAGATCGCCCGTGAGTAGCCAGCGGACGCCCTTTTTGTCGGTCCTTATGACCGCCTCGGTAGCTTCTGCGTTCTTGTAATAACCCTTCATTATGCCGGGGCCGCCCAGGGCGATTTCGCCTTTTTGGCCGGCACCAAGGCTCTGCTCTTTTTCGTCGACTATCTTGACGAACATCGTATCGATCGGCTTTCCGACCGAGCCCAACCCTCGGACGTTGTCGTTAAAACCGTAGACAGGCGAGTTCTCCGTCGTGCCGTAACCTTCGTACAACGGCAGCCCCCGGCGCCAGAACACGTCCAGCACCCACTTCGGCATCGGCGCCGAGCCTGAGAGGAAGAAGCGAATTTCTTCCCAGCCCAGCTTCTTGATGATTCCTTTTCCCACCTGCTTGGGCATGTGACGGTCGAGCAGCTTGAGGTATGCTTTCTCTTGCTTCTGCTTGGTCAGGCTCTCCTCGACATTCTTTGCCAGGACCGTGAACAGAGCGGGCACCGCACAGAAGATCGTAATCTTCTTGTCCCTTATCAGCTCGCCTATTTCGCGGAACTTGTTCGTGTAGACATTCGCTGCGCCGACGCAGAAGGGCAGCAGCTTGCCCACGGTGAAGCCGAAAGAATGATGCGGCGGCAGTATGTGCCCGAGCGTGTCGGCGGCGTTTATGTCGACCTTCTTGACAGAACCCTGAAGGTTGGAGCCGAGGTTCACGTGAGTAAGCTCAACCTCCCGCGGATCGCCCGTCGTACCGGAGGTGCACAAAATTACTGCCGTCTGGTCAGGTTGTATCTGGCCGGGAATCGTGCCCAACAGCTCATCGACTTCATTATCTGCTATATCTGCCTTTTCATAAACCGTCATCTCGATCAGAGCAATATCCCGGCTCGATGCGAATTCTCTCAGCTCCCGCCTGGAATCGTCATCCTGATAATCATCGGCCATGACAATGAGGCGTGTTTCAGTATGAGTGACGTGATCAGTTGCCCCTCCGACGGGTCTCTCGGGATCGATCAGCACCGGGATAGCGCCGGCGAGGACGACTCCCCATAGCGCTACGTCCCAGTCGGTGCGGTTCTTGCCCAGTATCGCGATTTTGTCCCCCACCCCAATGCCCGCAGAGCGGACGAGCCATACGGCGAAGCCCCTAGCCCTGGCTCTCAACTGCTCAAAGGTCAGTGACTCCTGCCGGTCGGATCTTACGATTTGAAGGTATTCTTTGTCCAGCCGTTCGATGCCCGCAAGCGATTCGTTGAAGAGGTCGATCAAAGTCCGAAACTTAGGCTCTATTTGCATCTTTTCTCAGCTCCTGTCATAGAAATCACCGTCTGCAACCTACAGACCACCCTCTCCTGCGCCTCCCTGGGGCGAAAATTGTCCTTCGCAAGACTATAGTCCCTGCCGTACAATAGGGCAAGTCTTTTCCTTCGATGCGGCTGAGATTTCAGAGAAGATTGGCATCGCACCCCGAGGGCCGTCGTCGCCTGCCAACTCGATGATAAAAGGGCTGCAAGCATGATGCTCACAGGCCTTTCGTTGGTAAATGTAAACACACGCCGCCGGAGAATACTGGGGATGCACCCCATTATTCACCTTGCCGTGGCACGTCGCCGCGAAGTCTCACTGACCGACGACTTGAAACGAACCTATCTATATCCAAGAGACGCGCTCGTGATGTCATTTTGTATGGTTTCTGGAAAAATCATACATTTCATGTATTTCTGTATAGTGGCATCATCTCTGTACAGTTTCCACAGATTTCTTGCCAACTTCGTACCAACTTCATACCAACTTCAGTCCCAACGCTCCAAACTTTGTAGCAACTTC